>JACQYT010000106.1 GCA_016208085.1 Elusimicrobiota bacterium
CGCGGCGGTAAGCGGGACCGGCAATTTTGTCCAGTCAGGCGAAAGCCTCCCGCAGGTTGTTATCGTCACGGCCGATAGCGGCGGGAAAAAGAAAGTTTCCGCCCTGGGGACGGAAGTTTCAGCCCCGAAAGTTTTAGCCGGGCCGGATCCGGCGTTCAGGCTGGGCGAAGTATACGTATTCCCGAACCCGGCAAAGGGCGGGGCTGTGCCGACCTTCCATATAGAATGCGGCATAGCCGACAAAGTCACTATAAAAATATATACAATTTCAGGCAGGCCGGCGCATGAGCATACTATCACCGGCGCGCCCGCCGCCCTGGATGGCGGCAACGGCCTGAGCTACGCCTACGAATATGCCTGGCGCGGGCGCATTCCGAGCGGCGTCTACTACTATTACATCGAGGCCGAAAAAGCCGGACAGAAACTTAAAAATACCGGCAAGTTTGCGGTGGTGCGCTGAATATCCCCTCCTTTAATAAGGAGGGGTGGGGGAGATTTTTAAAATCCCCCCTTGGTCCCGGCACCCCTTCCGGGGGATTGAACCACAGGTGGACACCGCGCAGCAGTTTCCCCTACCTTTTCTGAAAAGGGGGAAATGTGCTCCGGAGGCTTTATGAACAACCTTATTTACTATTTTTCACGGCCCTGGTTTCTGATATTGTCTTTGACGTTCCTGCTTATGCCCTCCACAAAGATAACCAATGCGCTTCAATCCGGGGCGGAGTTCTTGAAGATAGACACGGACGCAAAAGCCGTTGCGATGGGCTCGGCATATACCGCCATGGCCAACGGCATAGACGCCATACACTATAACCCTTCCGGAATGGCTGGCTTAAACCGCGCCGAGGCAGGCTTCAGCCATACGAACTGGCTGCTTGATTCCAATCATAATTTTATTGGTATAGCTATGCCGGTAAGTCAGGGTATAGGGGATAGGGTAGAGGGTAGAGTAAAAAACACAGGGATGGTTATGGGGCTTGGGTTTACGAGATTGACGAACGGCGCGATGGAAGGGCGCGCGTCTGATAGGGGCCGCACGAGCGGGTTTGATGCTTACGACCAGTCAATAGCGCTGGGCGCGGCTAAAAACTTCGGCCATTACGCCCTGGGCGGCTCGGTAAAATATATTCAAAGCGCTATAGCGGGCAGCAGGGCGAGCGCCTTTGCCGTGGACATAGGCGCGGGTAGGAAACTGACCGGCCTGCCGGTGTACGCAGCTCTCGCGGTGCAAAACCTGGGCATGCCGCTGAAATACATAAGCCAGAAAGACCCGCTGTATATGATAGACCTGTCAGGAAAGCGTGAAGCTGGAAGCGTAAAGGGCGGATTTTCAGCGGGGATCGGGATGAGCCTGTTCAACACCGGGCTTGATTATTCCATGTCGCCGTTCGGCGAAATGGGCAATGTGCAGAAGCTAAGCGTTAAAAAAAAGTTTTGACGAGGAGACAGCGCAATGAAAATATTTTTAGCGGTGTTTGCGGTCTGCTCGGCGCTGGCATTGGCGGCGCACGCGGGGGAAGCCCCAAAAGCCCCGAAGCAGCCGGCAAAGCCGCCGGTGAAAAAAGAGAGCCAAAAAGCGAAAGAAGCCCCGAAGGCGAAAGAAACGCCGAAAGTGCAGGCCTCCACCGGGACGGCAAAAAGAGCGCGCCAGGAACCCGGCGTCACCGCGACGCCCGAGGCCCTTGTGCTCGGCGAACTTAAAAAATGGGATGAGAAGCTTTTGAGCCTGCGCGCCCGCTTCACCCAGGAGTTCGATTTTGCAGAAGCGGGATTAAAACAGCGCATAGAAGGGGCGCTCAACTATAAAAAACCCGACCTGCTTAAGATCGAACACATAAAACCGGCGCGCCAGCTCCTCTACACGGACAAAAAAGACCTCTGGGTTTACAAGCCGGAAGATTCCCAGGCCCTGAAAACCTCCTGGGCCGCCTGGAAAAGAACGCAGGACAATAATCTGTCGGGCATACTGGATTTCGGCAATTATGCGGCCCTCACGGAGAAAAACAGCGTGACAGTGTCCACGAACGCGAACGCCCCGTATATAACCGTTGCATTTACATCCAGGAGCGAACCTCAGGCTTACAAGCTCTCGCTTATTCTCTCGACCACGGACTATTTCCCGGTTGAAGCGGCCTTGAGCCTGGACAAAACTTTTATTACCACAAAATTTGAAAGCGTGGAGAAGAATCTCACGCTTGACGACGCTGTTTTTAGATTCATCCCGCCCAAAGGGACGGAAGTGCTGGAATTCAAGAACTAGCGGGACAGCAAGAAAGCAAGAGGGTGTGATAGCAAGAAAACTAAATAGTCCCGCAGTTTAAAACAAAAGAACGCTTTTTGACCGTCACACTGTCTTACTATTTCGCTGTCACGCTGTCTCGCTGCCTCTATGACCCTCGCCAACCGCATAACCCTGATGAGGATGTTTTTGAGCCTCGTGATATTCGCGCTGATCTTTTACCGCGGCTTCTGGTCCGTTCTAGCCGCGTTCATCCTGCTGACCGTCGCCAGCATCTCGGACTACGTGGACGGCGTCATAGCCCGCCGCACCAACACGACCACCCATTTCGGCGCCATAGTGGACCCGCTGGCGGATAAGATCCTTATCCTGTCCACCTTTCTCGCTTTCGCTTCCATACGCGAACTGACCATACCGCTCTGGGCGGTTTTCATCATCCTGCTGAGGGAATTCACTATTTCCACCCTGCGGGTGCTGGCCGCCCTGCACGGCAACGTGATGAAGGCCGAGGCGGCCGGCAAGCTGAAGACCACCGCGCAGCTGACCTCCTCGTTCATTATCATGGCGCTGCTGGTCCTCAAGGCCTGGCTTAAGAAACACCCGGCGCACGACGCCGCCTGGCTCACCTGGCTTGTCAAATATTCCGGCAGGATCGCCCACGACCTGACGGTCGTCACCGCGCTGGTCACGCTGATAAGCGGATTCATCTACCTTTACAATCACCGGGAGCTTATCAAAAAATCCTGGAGCGAAAAACGGGCGGGGTTGGGAAAATAGGCCGCATGAAAATCCATCCCAAAATAACGGAGTTCCTGGCCACCGGCTTTTTTATAAGCTATATCCCGGCCAGGCTGACGGGATTTAAGAAATTCACCGGGGCGGGGCTTTTCGGCACGGCGCTCGCGCTGGGGCTTGCGCCGTTCCTGCCCGAGAGCGGCTGCGGCTACGGCGTGTTTCTCGCGGTGTTTCTCTTTTTTTCGGTAAAAGTGGCCGGCGCCGCGTCGGCGCTTTACGGCACTCACGACGACCCGCGCATCGTAATAGACGAAATTTTAGGCTACTGGGTAGCCGTGGCGTTCATGGAAAAGACAATATTTTCCTTAACATTCGCCTTTATTTTTTTTAGAATAATAGATACGCTGAAGCCCTGGCCCATAAAAAGGCTTGAGCAGAACACGGCCGGCGGCTTCGGGATAATCCTTGACGACGTCGCGGCCGGAATCGGGGCGAACATACTTACAAGGGCGCTGGTCTTATTTAAAGGGATATTAGGATATTAGAATATTAGGATATTGAGATATTATGAGAGTTTTATATGCGGCTTTAATGCTTTTGACCCTCGGCGGCGGCGCCTCGGCCCAGATGATGCAGGTCATCCCGGCGACCAGCACCGCGCCGGTCGAAGGGTTAAGGCTCTCAACCATGACTTTCGCGCCGTCAAAGCCCGAAGCCGGGCTTCCGTCAAAGCCGGTGGAATACGCCCAATCCAAAGCGCCTTTAAGCGGCATCATACTTATGCCCACGGCTTACCGCGGACGGGGAAAAAATTCTATAGGCATGGGGCTTGATTTTAACGCCGCCTATTTTATAGGCCGGCTTTACGGGAAAAACACCTTGTGGTGGACGAATCAAAAGACAAATTACATAGACCGCGTGGGCCTGTGGCTTATGATGGCCGACGCCAAGATGCTGATACAGACCGAAGGCAAGCTGCGCCCGGCGATGGCGGCCGGCGTTATAGGCGGGTATCAGTTGAGAGACACGCCGCAGCCCGGCCTGAACACGACTTTTTCCCTGTCGGTCAAAGTGGACAAGAAAACCAACAAGACTTTCGCCAGCGCCTACCTGGTCCTGACCAAAAGGCTGCATTCAAAATTTCTCCTGAACGCCGGCTACTCAGACGGCACTATGCCGAGAATCATCTACCAGCTGTCGGAATTCCTGTCAAAACAGGCGTTATTGAACTTCGGCGGTTATACCGATTACAATATACCGACGGGCATGATCTTCGGCGGTTTCGTCTGGCTGCCGAAACCGAATCGCAATATAGGTTTGGAAATAATGGCGCCGCAGGGCGCGCCGCAGAACCCCAGGCTTATTAACCTGCACCTGGGCACGCTGTTGAAGTTGAATTTTGAAATCTCCTACCTGGCGTTCAAAGGCGGCTGGGACGGGCTTGGCATGTTCCAGTTCCGCTACGGATACTTCCCGAAATAAAATACCGCCATAATATTGACTCTCTCGTAAAAAGTCCATTTTGCGCGAAAATCGTGTTGGTAGGCGCAGGCTTCAGCCTGCGGCTGCCAAGTAAATTTTCCTGCAAAAGGGACTTTTTACGGGAGAATTAATAATTGCTCCCTGGTATTGAGGCTTTACTACAACGGCAACGGCATCCTGCACCTCCCATATATCCTTTTTTATTACGATACCAAACTGTCCATTCATCAGGTACTTCAATTTTGGCCCTTTTCTTTTCGGCTTCCGTAAATCTTTTTATTTCAGGGGGGTTAAAGTCGGTTATGTTTTTAGGGCAGGTAATATCGTTTATATTTCTAGCGGAGGCGTAGGCAATCCTGTCTTTGCCGTATTCGAGAAGGCATTTATTGGCAAAGGCTATAAGTTTGAGATCATTGATTTCCAGATTCTGGCAATTCTCAAGCTTGCTTGGTGGAAGCGCAGGTTGTTTGGGATTAAGTCTGCCTTGCACGTATTTATAGCTTAAAACCAGGGCACATGCCAGAATGGTCAGATTTATTCCATAAATTAATAATCTTTTCATAATGCCTCTTAATCAGTTCACCATTTGCAAAATTCCAGTCTCTTAAAATTAGACTCATTAAGCTGCTCCGTTAAAAATGTTTTGCAGGCGGTTGTGGGAGTTTTGTCGCGTTTGCTTTCCAAACACGCGGCGCCTGCGGTAAACGCGTTACATTCAGTGTTATTGTGAAATGGGGGATCGCTGATTGCGACTATGGTGCCATTCGGTTCATTGGTGCCATCCGGCGCAACGCACCAATTCTTGTATTTTTCACTTTTCTTAAAATCTTTAATATGCGTTTCCTCATGAATCTTTGAACATGCCGCAACGCCACATGGCGCGTCTGCATACTTATTTAATTGCGGTCTGAAACCTCCTTTGCCGTTACAAACCATAAAAGCCGTGAGTAAATTTTTAGAGCGTTCTTTCCATTCATCTATTTTGCGTTGGTCCCAAGCTTCCCTGTGTTTTTTTATTTCTTCTTTAATCCAGTTTATATTGTCTTTTATGGTTTTTTCCAGATCTTTCAAAAGTTTTTTTACGCCGGCGGTATACTTATCCCAATCGATTTCAATCCCGATTCCCCACCCGCAATTGCCCGGCGTTGTTAGTATCGTGGTGCAGGCGGATTGACACTGCATGCCCCAGTCTTTGCTTTTATCGTTCGGGCAAAAGCAGTGCACACGTATCTCTCCCGGTAGTGGACAAGGGGGAGCAGACGATGCTTTCGCGGTTGACGCCTGGGTGTTTTTTGCGGACGCAAGGCTGAACTCGGCGACTTGGCTAAACTTGGGGGTATTTGGCTCGGAGGACTTCAAGTCGGTGACCTGGCCGCCTGTGCCGGTCAGGGTTGCCGCTGTTCTGGAAGTGTTCGGGCCGAAGTCTTTGTCGGGGCGGTCCGCCGCGCCGTCGAAAAGCGCGGCGTTTGTCTTTTGTGAAATTCGCAGCTTGTCTTTTTCGGGAAGGCCTTTTGTTATTTTTGCCAGATCCGGGGTTCCGCCGCGATCGCATATTTCATTGACGTATTTCAAGCCGCCTTTAAGAATGCCTAATTTGGTCTTATTAGTGGTCTTTCCTATTTCATTTGTAAGAATGCCGGCGAAGGAGGAACAGATTTTCTTTGTTGTGGATTGTTTCTTGCCGGAATCAGCGGCTTTCAGGCAGCCGGATTTACAGGGGGGGGGGGGCAGCATTTTTATCGGTTTGAGCAAAAGAAACAGAATCAATGGATAAAACGGGAATTATTACGGTTATCGCGAATATTTTTATAAATTTTCCCATTTTATTCCCCCATTCATTAAAACGGGTTTTCATCATGTTCCCCGGCCTATATAGGCAACAATAAAAAAGCTGCGCCAACAGTCTTTTTGTCGTCGCGCCTTACTTAGTCTTTACCAGATATATAAAATTTGTCAAGGGCCTTTCGGACCTAATAAAGGTGAATATTCGGTAAACTTATGTGTCATTCCCGCAATTCGTAGGCGGGAATCCATAAAGGTTGATTGGATTCCTGCCAATAGATCGCGGGAATGACAATCACGAGTGACGGGTTCACTGAATGCTTACTTGCGTTTTACGCTTTACGGTTGACGCATTCTGCCCAGGTAGTACGCGGCTTGCTGATGGGCTGGATTTAATTCCAGGGTGGCCTTGAGTTCCTGATATACCCGGTTCTTGTCCTTAGTCCAGTAAAGAATGGCCATGTTATAATGCGCTTCGGCCAGTTTCGGATTGCCGGCCAGAGCGCGCCGGTATGCGTTTTCGGCGCCGGCGGGGTTACCGGTCTTTTCAAGAGCCACGCCGTAATTAAGCCAGGAATAGGCGCCTGAGCGCGCGAGACTTTCCTTAAGAGAAGGCAGCGCGTAATATCTGTCGGCCAGGCCCGATAAACGCCCGTAAACCCGGGCCGAGCGCTCAAAATAAACCGCGGCCTTCGGCCAGTTGCCGGTTTTTGAATAATAAAAACCGGCGTAGAGAGGGGCGTCCGCCAGATCTTCGTCCATGACCCGGGCAAGGTCAAGCTGCGCTGCGTCCCCGGCATTCAGTCCGCCGGAAGCATTAAGATGCGCCGAAGCGGCCAGTATGCTCTGGGCGTACGAAGTTCCCAGGTCGCGGCCGAAAAAATCATTGTAATCCGAGCCCAGCCACCTGAAATTCAGGAACCGCCACATATCAAAAAATGTTCCCCCGGCGGGATACAGCGCGTTCAAAAGCCCCCTGGGCATGGCCGGGACTTCCCTGGGCAGTTCTGCGTCCATGCTGGCGTAAGCGCCGCCGGAATTAAATCTGGAAAAATTCTCCCACTCGGCCGCTTCGCCGGAGTTAAGGTTGAACAGCTTAAGGTCCGGCCGCCAGAGGCCTTTTGAATCCATGAACCATTTTGAGCCGCTTAAGCCCTGCGGCACCAGTTTAATGTCCGGCCGCTCGCCCCGCACGGTCTGGAGATACCAGAGCGTGAAGATTTGGACATCCTTTTTGGCCACCAGGGAACTGCCCTTAGGCGCGCTGCGCATGGCGTCCCGCGCCCAGTCCTCGGCCGCAAAAACCAGGCGGCGGTTTGAATGCGGGAGGTTTTGATAAGCGGCCAGCGACAGGGCGGCGACGGCGGCAAAAGCCGCGCCGTAACGCAGACCCCGGGAATGCCTGAACGCATAACTTAAACCCGCGGCCGTCCAGAGCGCCACGGCCAGGTCCGGCATGAGATAATTCGGCTCCACGATGGCCAGGGCATGGGGATTGGGCGGCATATTGGCCATGAAAAGGAAGATCACCCCCGCGAAGGCGAACAGCGCGAGCGTAAATAAAAACCTGCGCTTATCCGTCCTGAACTCCAGGTAAGCCCCGGCCGCCGCAAAAACAAGGGCGAGGTTGAAATTGTCAAGAAGATGCAGCGCGTAGTATTTAAGGTTGGGCCAGAACAGCTCGCCCAGGGCGTAATTTTTTGAGATAAGGTCAAGCGTGGAACCGTAGCTTTTGCGCGTGATGACAGCCAGGAACGTGTTCATGTCCGCCGGATGGCTCCAGTCGAAAAGCGGGTTTTGAGCCGAGCGGACCGGCAGATAGAGATAAAGCGAAAAACCCGCCAGCCAGCAGGCGGCGGCCCAGGAGGCTTTCGCCCGGAAACCCTGGCGCCAGTTTTTGAGCAGCTCCGGCAGAGCGGCCGCCAGAATCGCCGGCGCCATAAGCACGATGTCCATCCTGTTTGTCATGGCGAGGCCCAGCAAAAAAGCGATAAGCCAGAGCCGCGCCTTGAGATTTTCCTCGGGACGCCCCAGGCCCGGTGAGATTCCCCCTGCCTCCAGAGAAAGCGCGAGCTGGAGCAGCGCCGCGGCAAAAAAAAGATTAAGGGCGTACATCTCGGACACGCTTGAGACGGTCTGCGTCGTAAAATTCAGCGCGAAAAGGAAAACAGCCAGGAACGCCGCCGGCGCGCCGAAAGGCCGCGCCAGCGCGAAATAGAGGAACAGCAGGGCGGAGAGGCCGGTCAGCGCCGAGAAGAGGTTTAGCCCGTAGGCGAAATTTCCGGGGGCGATAAGCGAGAAGATTTTGGCGGTTATTACATAAAGCGGGTAACCGGGCTGGTGGGGTATGCCCAGCGTATAGACGTCGCAGGCCATTTCGCCGGCGTCGCGGTAGGGAGCGAGGCCGGGAGGCAGGCAGTAGAGCCAGACGGCCGCGACAGCGGCGAAAAGCGCGAAAGCCGGCCAAAGAGCCGGCGCTGAAACCCCGCTGTTTTCCTTTTGAACGCCGGCTTCCATATCATTAATCCTATATTTTTTTACCGCCCCTGACCGGCCTGCGCCAGCAGGGCGGCCCTGAGCCCTTCTATCAATTCAGCCATGTATTCGTAGTTGAGCGTCTCCGGCATATCGGTGCCCCGGTGGTAATTGGCGTTTCTGTAAAAAGCCGTGTCCGTGAACATGACGGCGGGATATCCGGCTACCCAAAAACTCTTGTGGTCCGAAAAATCCACTCCCGGGATTATTGAGGGCAAGGCGAGCGTCACTATGGGCAGGCCGGAGTTCTTTTTAAACTCGGCGTCAATGCTCCGGGCCAGAGCGCGCGATTTAAAGTTGCTTATTTGGGCTATAAAATTCCCTTTGTTCGGGTTGAACGGCCCCAGCAGCGGCGGGTATTTCTGTGAACGGGGCTGTTCGCTGTAGTAGCCTATCATTTCCAGCACTATGACCGCCTTTATCTTTTCCTTGCGCGCGGCCGCGGCCCGCGCCCAAACCAGGCTTCCCATGTCTTCGGTGCGGAAGAAAGGCGGCTCTTCATTGGTGAAAGCGACGAATTTAAGCGTCCTGGCGGCGGGGGTTTTTGCGGTAAGCCTGGCCAGGGAGAGCATTGCGGCTACGCCGCTTGCGTTGTCGTCCGCGCCGGGATTGGCGCAGGTGTCGTAGTGCGCGCCCAGCACTATGGATTCTTCGGGAGTCACTGTCCCGGTTTTCACGCCGGTTATGTTCCTTGCCGTGGTTCCCGCTGCCGGGTAGTCCTGAAATTCAACTTTATAGCCGTAGCTTTTAAGTTCCGCGGCTATGTAATCTTGCGCGGCTTTCAAGCCCGGGTTGTTGCGGTAGATGTCGCGCGCGCCTATTTCCCCGGCAAGCCTGGCCACATGCTTTTCAAGTTCGTCCTGGATTTCCGGGGACCGGGCGGGACGGCCCTGAAAACTTCCTCTCCGGAAATGCCAGCCGAAAGTGGTGGCTTTAACCGCGGCATAGGCGGCGATGGAGAACAAAACAAGGTTGAGCACGTATTTTGGGGACGGCATATATATCCAAAGGATATAATACAATAATACAATACTTGGCGCGGGGGGGATGGGAAGGGGATGGGGACGTAGTTAGATAATTAGTTTTTGCCTTACCTGATTGTTCACCGGGGCGAAAAAGTTTATTATTGAATAAACCAATTAACTAAGAGCGTCCCCTTTCTCTTACGCGCAGCGCTTCTTTGACTATCCGGTAGGTGAACTTTTGCTGCTCCGCCGGCCTGTCCCTTATGATGCCGATTATTTTACTTTCCCAGGAAGACGGCTTGTATTTAAAAGGTTTGTCCCGAAGAAGATTTATCGTCTCCACTTTCAGCGCCACGGATAATTTCTGCAGGGTCAACAGGCTGAATTTCTTGGTTCCTCTTTCAATTTGTCCTATATAGCTCGGGTGAAGATCGGCTCTCTCCCCTAATTCTTCCTGGGACCAGCCGAACCCAAGACGAAAGTTCTTTACCGCCCGCCCTAATATCCGGTAGATATTGTTTTTCATGATATAATTATATTTTCCCTTGAAAGCGGGCACGTGTTCAAGAGACCACAAGGTTTTCGGCAATAAAACCCTGCGGCATTGACAAACGGAAACCGGAGATGTATGCTATAGGTGGGAGACAACTCCAACGGGCGTGGCATATGAATCAGGCCGCTATACTTGTGATTGACGACGATGCGGGCTGGCGCAGACTGTTATCCAGGCTGTTTGCCTCTTGCAAATATAATGTCTATTGCGCGGCTACCTGCGCCGAGGGGATAAGGCTGGCCGAGAGCCGCAGGCCGGATTGCATAGTGCTGGATTTTCATTTGACCGACGGCAATGCCTCCAAAGTGTGTTCGCGCATAAGGTCGCACAAGGATATTAAAAACACGCCCATAATAATACTCAGTTCCGATCCCGACGCGGAGCTCCGAGCCTATCGGGAATGCCGGGCCGACAAATTTATCGGGAAAATCGAACCGCTCTCAAAAATTGTCACGAGCGTAGAAAGCCTTCTTAACCCTGAGAGCGCGGTATAGTTACTGAGCAGAAGGATCAAGAAACAAGAAATAAGCAGTAAGGATCCTGTTGCATAAAGTAGTGATGCGATTTGGGGTCAATGATGTTGCAGCGCTTTTTGCCTGCGCACCATCAATGAAGCTACAAATGTAAATATTATCACGGAAAATATGCTGGCGCCTATAATTTGAAGGTTTAACACCATCCTGTTTCCGGGAGATTCAATTAACAGTCCAACATAGTCAAATAAGAGAAGCAAAGCAGGTATACTAATCCAAATTAGATTCGCCGTCATTTTGTCGTACTTTTTTACTAATATGGGAAAGATCCAAGGAAACAAAAAAGCTGAAAGTTCAGGTATAACCTCACTCATCGCCACAGAAAATTTCAGATATTGTGTTATAAGTATTCCAAAAACCTCACTTCGAATAAAAATTGTCAACACTAACATCAACACTGTGCCAAGAATTGACAATGCTAGTTTTTTAGTAATCAGTGCGGTTCTAATAAGAGTTTTTGAAAAGTTCATTTTTAGTTCCTATTTTTGATCAAAACTTATGGGGTCAGTATACCAACCCCATTTTGGATATGGTATCACCATATCTTTTGGATCACTGGACTGTTTTTGCCAGGGATCAAAAATAACACCGGTTTTATTATAATCAGTCCCTTTCGGATATACAATAACCGCATGGTGTTCATTATCTTTCCCCTTATTTATAGTAATACCCTTTACTTCAAGGTTTGAATCTTTCGGCAGCGAGTTCCTTGCGGCCGCTAATACTTCCGGTTCAATTGCGGCGCACATCCGGTTCACGTCCCCTTTTGTAAGAAGATAAGCAAGGATGCTATTGGTCACCCCTCCACAGCCCGGTAATCCTGCGCATAAATCTCCAACGAGATTCGGGTTGTCTTTGAAATGCTTTTCAATTCTCAGCGAGGCGCTATCGGCAATACGGGCCAGATCTTGTTTGTCTTTTTCGGTGTAGTAGTTCAGCTTATCTTCGGATATATGCGCTATGG
>JACQYT010000010.1 GCA_016208085.1 Elusimicrobiota bacterium
GGACAACGGCTGCCAACAGCAGGGGATAGGGTGGAGGGGAGAGGGTAGAGTTATAAGGAGCTCCTTACCCTCTACCCTGATTTAGCCCCTCCACAGGCTCCGCCCGGTAACAGCCGGGCGCGGCGGAGCCTTTTCAAATTTGATTCTCCCGTAAAAAGTCGTTTTTTGGTCCAAAACTGTAGCGGCGGACGTAAGTCCGCTCAATAGGCGACTCACGTCGCCCGCTACAATTTCTAAACAAAATGAACTTTTTACGAATGAATCAAATTTCAGAAAATTCCCCCGATTTTTTGTATCATATAAAAATAGACAGAAGAGAAGCGCTTTCCGGAAAATTTTCAGGCAGCGCAAAGAGCGAAATTAAGGAAGAGCTTGCGAAAACAGGCCTTATGCGGACTACAATTAAACGCCGCCGCCGCTCTGATAGCGAAGTTTCCGGATTTCAGGCTTTATCATTTTCCGCTTTGCCTGGTAAAAAAAGAATTGCGCTCAAAATGCCGGATAACCCTGCCGGCCGAGGACCGGATTTACCCCCCCAAATGCGCCGGCTGCCGCGCCCGGAAAAAATGTCCGGGCCTGATGCTCGAATACTACAAAACATCGAATACTACAAAACATTCGGGGACGGGGAACTGCGTACGCAAAAGAAGTCTAAAGTGTAGAGTCTAGTATACATAGCGTTAAATTCTGATTGGGTTTCATGATTTGTAGCGGTCGCATTTATGCGACATTTGCCTGGCAGATAAATCTGCCCGCTACAAGCAGATGTTAGTCCGCTTAATATTTGCAAAATCATCACTCAAAAACCAGCTCAGAATTTAGCGCCGCGTATACTAGAGTGTAAAGTGCAGAGAAAAAACACTTTCCCGTTTCTCTTTACTCTTTACTTTAGACTTTAGACTTCAGACTTTAGACTTTAGACTTTAGACTTCAGACTTTAGACTTTAGACTTCAGACTTATGAAATTCTTTTCTCTTTCTTATCTGGCCGTCTTCTCCGTCTGGGCCGTGACGGTGATAAATATCGATCTCGCCACGAACAAGATCCCGAACGTCAGGATCGCGCTCGGGGCGAAACTGCTGCTGCTGGCCCTGGGGCTTCACATGCTGAACACTTATCTGGGCGGACGCGGCGCGGTCCTGAGCTATCTCAACTGGAATTTCTACTGGCTTTGGTGCGCGCACATCTTCTGGGCGGTGCTGGCCGCCGTGATACTCTGGTACTCGGAAATCTGGCCGGCCGGCGACGCCAAGTTCTTCATGCTGACGGCCGCCTGGCTGCCGCTGATCAACCCTTTCATAAAGAATTTTCCCAATTATCTTTTCTTAAGCCTGCTGATAAACATCTTCGTGGCGGCGGCGCTGGCGGCGATCGGCGGGTTCCTCGCGTCGGGAGTGCACCGGGCCGGCCCGGCCGATTTCTTCAGGGAATTGTCCGGCGACGTCAAAAAACGATTCGCCGAACTGGCCGGCGAAAACAAAAAGAACAAATGGCTGATACCCGCCTATGCGGCCAACCTGACCTTTCTTTTCCTGCTGCAGCAGATCTTATGCGCCGAGGCCGGGCGGTTTATGAGCGGGTTGGTGTCCAGAACCGAACTGATGTATTTTTTCCTGTTCTTCCTGTGGGATAAGATAGGCGGCGCGTTCAAGAGCAAAAAATGGCTTTACGCGGTCACATTCTGCTATATTTTGTATTTCTTCGCCGGGTATTTTTATTTCCATGACCGGCTGGCGGCCCTCGTCCTGCATTCGCTGGTCAATGTTTTCAAGTTCAGCATGCTGCTCTTTTTCGGCCGGTTCCTGCTGGAATTCCTTATGGAAAAGAAAGACGCGGTTTACGTCGGGCCCGGCGAACTCCAGACCGGCATGATACTGTCGGCCGGGGCGGCCAGGACGCTTAAGGCGAACCCGGCTTTTGAAGGGGCTTTTGACGACTGCTTCAGGGACGGCATAAGCGAGGAACAACTGGGGCTTATCCGTGAGTGGCTGAAAAAACTGCCGGTGCAGGACCCCAGAGTGGAAATGGTGAAGGGACGGCCTTTCGCCCTCTGGATCTTCGCCGGCGCCGCTATCTCGCTGATCTTTGATAAGACCGCCGTCAAGCTGCTCAAATGAAAGCAAAACCAAAAAAGCTTAAGGTCGTCCTGTTCACCGGCTATAACTGCAACAACCGCTGTGTGTTCTGCATAGACGCCGATAAGCGCGCGCTGCCGGAGCGGACCACGAAGGAACTGCTGGCTTTGATCTACGCCGCCGCCAAAAAAGGCGCCGATGTGCTGGAGATCATAGGCGGGGAGGCGACCATAAGGCCTGATTTCACGGCCCTGGTCCGCGCCGCCAAGAGAATCGGCATACCCTCGGTGGTCTGCGCCACCAACGGCCGGGCGCTGGCGGACTTGGCCGCGGCCGAAAAAATAGTTGCCGCCGGCCTGGACGCGGTCATCTTCTCCCTACACGGCCCCTCGGCCAGAATACATGATGCCCTTACCGCCGGCCCCGGCAGTTTCGGCCAGTTGATGAAGGGCATGGCCAACCTTAAAAAACTCGGTTTCAGGCGCATAAACGGCAATACCACGGTGGTCAAAGGGAACATGCGCGCTCTGCCGGCCCTGGCCGAGCTTTACGCCGCGCTTGGCGTCAGGAACGTGGAGTACATATTCGTGGACCCCAATTGCGGCGGCGCGAAGAACAATTTTGACGAACTGGTCCCTAAAATCTCGGCGGCTGCGCCGTATATGAAAAAAGCGCTTCGCATAGGCTTTGCCGCCGGTTTTGACTGGAAGGCGCGCTATGTGCCGCTCTGCCATTTCAAAGGCTATGAAGCGCAGATAAGCGAGATAAACGAGCGGGCGCTCTTCCTTACCGAGCACTGGGCGCCCGATTTTAAGAACACCGACGCGATAGGCTCGCGCCGCGTGGTCAGCCGCATGCGTCCGGCGGCCTGCGAGGGCTGCGCCCGCTTCCAGGTCTGCGAGGGCCTCTGGGTGGAATATCTGAAGCGTTACGGCGACGGCGAACTGAAAGCGGTAAAAAAGTAGATAGTATAATTCAGTGAACCCATGTGTCATTCCCGCAATTCGTAGGCGGGAATCCATAAAATTGATTGGATTTGCCAAAAGATCGCAGGAATGATAATCACGAATGCCGGGTTCACTGAATATTTACCTGCATTCTGCATCCTGTACTTATGCTTGAAAATCAAAACCTTAAATGTTACGAGCTGATACTCAACTATAACTGCAACGCGCGCTGCCGGTTCTGCTCGCAGGGGTCGTTTGATAAGTCGCTGAACGCCGGTTTTGAGCGCATAGCCGAAAATATCTACGCCGCCTATAAAAGCGGCTACAGGCGACTGGGCCTGACCGGCGGAGAGCCGCTGCTGCGCCCCGATATTTTAAAGATCATAGCGCTGGGTAAGAAAGTCGGCTTTAGATTTATAAGGGTTCAAACCAACGGCATCAGGCTTGAGGATAAAAAATTCTGTTCGGCGCTGGTGAAAGCGGGGCTGACGTTCTGCAAATTCTCGTTCCTGACGGACGACGAACAGGCCCATGACTCCCTGGTAAGCGTGCCGGGCGCCTGGAAAAAAGCCATGACCGGCGCGGAGAGCCTCAGAAAACTGAAAATAAGGCTGGGCAACAATATCCTTATCAACAGGCACAATTACCGCCGCCTGCCGGAAATAATAAATTCGTTAATCGGGAAAGGCATAACCAATTTTGTCGTTATTTATCCCGTCTATATCGGCAGCATGGCTGAAAACGCCGGAGAGATAGGCGTAAGCCTGAGCGAGTGCGGAAAGTATTTCCTCAAAGCCGCGGACCTTATGGAAAAAGCGGGTCTTGCCCGGGAGCTTCTGTTCCTGAATACCCCGCCCTGTTTTTTAAAAGGCCGGGAAAACCTGGCCATAGGCCTGGAATACCGTGGTCACGGACCCCGCAGGCAGGAAGACCGACCTGGATTCCAATGCAGACGCGGCCAAAGTCTATGCGCCGGCCTGCAAAAACTGCGTCCTGAAAGGCAGGTGTAAGGGCGTGGACGCCAATTACGCCCGCATCTGGGGCTTTAAGGGATTTACGCCCCTAAAACATAAAGCCGCCGCGCCCGCTTTCGGCGGACGGCCGGGCGGCGCGGCGGCGACGAAGCCCGACGGGTTCATCCTGTCCGACAATGACCGCTGCCTTATAGAAATACTTAAGATCAAAAAAGAGGCCTCTACCGCCGAAGTATTGAAGCTTTCAAAAAAAATAATCCTTTGCCGGGACTGTTCCGACGGCAATGTCGTCCTGAACACCGCCCAGCGCCTGATAGAAAAAGGCTATGTGACCAGCCGTTTTTCCAAAGGCAGGTTCTACTGGAGCCTGAAAAAAGCCCCGCCGGACCGGGCCTGAAGTCCCTTGGTTCTCATAGGCGAAGGTTATCGAGCGACAGCGGCGGAACGGCCGCAAACCGACTTTTCGGATATCGCCGCTCTCCACTCCGGCGGCGTCATGTTCCTGGCCTTCTCCACCAAGGCCGCGCATTCCCGCAAGCGCCCTTCCCGCGCCCGCAAAGCGCCCAGGCTCAGTATGGCGTTGGTGTTCCGGGGGTCCGACTCCAGCGCTTTAATCAGCAGGGCTTCCCCGTCTTTTAATTCGCCTGAAAGCAGTTTTTTCACGGCCAGGTCGCTCGCCGATTTTGAAGCCGCGGGGTCCGCCGCTTTTCCCGGAAAGCGGAATTTTTCCATTCGCCAGCCGCCTCTTTGAATTTCACATTCTTTCCTGCCGGCGGCGGAGAGGCGGGAGTAGTGTGTCGCGCCAAATCCGTTCCGATCCCGCGAGACCAGCCAGACGGCCCTGCCGCTCAAAAAAGAGTAGCCCGCTCCAGCCGACACGCCGCCCGCGCCGCTCCCTGAAATGTCAATAAGCCTTGCTGCGCCGTCCAGCGAAATTTCCGGGCCCGGCCTGGAGCTCCGGAATTTCCACTCGGACAGGGCGTCAAGCCCGGGAAAGAGCAGCGTATCTTTATAGGATCCTTTCACGGCGGCCAGCCCGGCCAGCGCGGCGGCTGTGTCCGCCTCCCGCCTGGGGATATTACCGCTCCAGGACCATAGGCCGGCGGCAGCCAATAGCGCCGGGAATAAAAAGGCCGGGCGGGAAAAAGCCGGGGCGGCAGCCACACAGAGAAACGGCGCTGTTTGTATGAAGAGCCGCGCCTGCGGGCCTCCGGGGTTGGCAAGGTAAACCGTTGAAATGAGCGAAAACACGGCAACGACGGCCGCTAAAAATCTTTTTTCGGCGCCGGCAGCCCCCCGGAAAGAGCGCGCCAGCGCAAAAACAAAAATCGCCGCCGTGAAAAGGAGGTCGCGGTTACCCTCGGCCGAAATCCCGGCGATAGGCCTTATAGGATTGATATGACAGTCTACGCCGCGGGCCAAAAGCGGAAAATAGAGAGCCGCGGCGCATAACGCGGGCAAAAGGACCCACCAGTTTTTCTTCTTTTCTTTCTCCGCCAGGAACCAGACCGCAAAGGCTGCCGGGTAAAGCAGACCCAGTTCCTGGCGGGTCTTCGCCGCGAGATCGGTTATTATGAAAAGCAGGCCGAAGCTCGCCGGGCGGGGTTTGGCGAGCGACAGCGAAACGGCGAGGACGAAAGCCGCTGTTTGAGCCAGGATAAGCCCGGTTTTCCCCTGGGCCAGCACGGCGAATTCCGCAAGCCCCGGCCAGGCGCAAAACAAGAGCGCGGAATATACAGCCCGCCTCTTATCCGTAAAAGCCGCCCCTGCCGCCAGAAATATCAGGACGGGAACGCAGAGCAGCAGGGCCATGTTGAGAAATACGGAAATTTCAGTGGCCGGGCCGAAAACGGCATATAAATGAGCAAGCAGGAATGGATAGGTGGTCCCGTGTCTGACGCCGCTTTGAAAGAGTTCCGTTCGTCCTTCAAAGACAAGCCTGCCAAGGTGAAGCTCTTCCCAATCCTCAAAAGTGAAGAAATATCCGCCGGTGCGGGCAAATATCAGCGCGCAATACAGAGATGCGGCAACGGCAAAAATCCACAGAGCGCTCTTACCGGAGTTTTTCAGGCTCTCCCGCGCCTGCGGCCATAAAAAAGCCGCGCATAAGAGCAGAAGCAGGAGCTCCGCCCTGAAAACAGGCATCCAGGCCGAGGCGGCCAAACTTTCCAGTCTTTCAATGAGAAGTGTCGTCATGGGCTGTCCGGCTGCCGGGACATGCTTTTGCCGAATCCTTGTGCTAGAAGGATATAGTAACTGCCCAGGTCCCCGCGTGTTTTTCCGCCAACAATGCAGCGGCGGGATTGCTATCCCGCTATTAGTCGCATAGCAATGCGACCGCTACCACAATCGTGGGGACCTGAGCAGTTACAGGATATAATACAATACTATGCCTGTGCCCGGTTTGGAAGTTTGATTCGGAGGCCGGGATATTAATAGTATACTCATTAGACGAACTTATGGCCTTAATTCATCTGTTCAGACGATGCAACCAGCGGTGCGTGTTCTGCTCCTATCCGGCCGAAGCGGGGCCGGGCGGGAAGGCGGAACTGAAAGCCTGGCTCAAAGAGATTTCGGAGATGCCGCCCGGACTGGCGCAGATCTCCGGCGGAGAGCCGCTGCTCGCCGATTTTGAGGACCTGATCAAGGTCCTCGCCTTTTGCGCGAGGACCGGCCGCCGGGCGGAACTGCAGACCAACGGCATAGCTATGGCGGCTCTGGCGCCGGAGCGGCTCAAAACCCTGGTCAAAGCCCTGAATTCGGCCGGCGGTTATTTTAATATTAATTTTCCCGCGGATAATCCCGCTTTGGACTTTAAGATAACCCGGACCGAAGGTTCTTTTGCCGGCCGGACCAAAGCGGTAAAAAAGCTGCTGGCCCTGGGCGCGAAGGTGAGGCTGACCCATGTCGTCTGCTCGCTCAATTATAAGAACGCGGCCAAATTCGCCGCGTTCGCCGCCGGAACTTTTAAAGGGCTTTCCTGGCTGCAGTTTAGTTTTATAAAAGGCATCGGCCGGGCCAGGGGGCCGAAATTCATTCCCAAATATTCGGCGGCTGCCCCGTATTTAATAAAAGCGCTTGACCTCTGCGGCCGCAAAGCGCTTAAATGCGAGGTGGACCATATTCCGCCATGTTTCCTCGGCAGGCATTACGCCAGGAACGTCGACCTCATCAAAATGCTGAAAGGCCGAAAGGGCCCTCATCTTGAGGAAAAAAAGAAGGTACCGGTCTGCAAAGGCTGCGAATTTTTCATGCTTTGCCCCGGGCCCAGGAAAGATTATATAGCCGTTCATGGAAGTCTGAAATGACCAAAAAAACCGTTTTCCCTTTTACGAAAGAATTCCCGGCGCTGGGTCGCCGGCTCGGCGGCCGCAGGATGATCTACCTGGACAGCGCCTGCACGGCGCTCAAGCTGAAATCCGCCGCCGTCGCGCATAATGAGCTTTTGCTCCATCTCGGCGGCTGCGGCGGCAGACGCTCCAGCCACGCGCTGGCCCGCGCGGTCGAGGAGCGGTTTGACTGGGCGCGGACCGGCGCGGCGGCTTTTACGGGCGCGGAGTCGGCGGACGAGATAATATTCACCAGCGGCGCCACCGAGGCCGCCAATATTTTCGCGGGAGCTTTCCCCTTTACCCCCGCAAGGAACGAGGTGATACTCTCCCCGCTTGAGCATAACAGCGTATTCCTGCCGTTTTACAACCTGTCCAAAGCCGGAAAAATAAAATTGAAGGTCATGCCGCTTAAAGGCTTTAAGCCGGATATAAAAGCGTTCGAGCGGATGCTGAGCAAAAGAACGGCGCTCGTCTGCGCCGCCAGGGCCTCCAATTTCTTCGGCGGCGTCATTGATCTCAAGCGCATCGCGGCGCCGGCCGGGGCTGCCGGCGCGGCGGTGTTCTCCGACGACGCGCAATACGCCCCCACGCACCCGGTCGGGGCGGCGTCTTCGGGCGCGGACGCGCTGGCCTTCTCGGGGCATAAGCTCGGCGCGCCGTTCGGCACCGGCGTTCTGTGGGTGAAAAAAGCCCTGCTGGCCAGGCTTAACCCCTTTAAGGTGGGCGGCGGCGTGGTCAAAAACGTCGAGGTTTCCGGTTCAGGCTTTAAGGTGGAATATCTCCGGGATTATCAGGGCTTTGAGGCGGGGATACAAAATTACGCCGGCGCTGTCGCGCTGGCCGGCGCTTTTAAAACGCTTTCGGCGCTGGGGCCTCAGAACATAAGGGCGCACCTGGCCGCAATAGTCGCGTATGCTTATGAAAGGCTCTCCGCCGTCAAAGAAATAAAGGTGCTGGGCGAGCCGGAAGACCTTAAGAACGGGGCGCTTATCCCGTTCGTCCCGGCCAGGCGCGGTTTCTCGCCGGCGGACCTTAATATTTTCCTGAACGCTCACTATAAGGACCGGTTTATAGCCGTGCGCACGGGCCGCCATTGCGCGGACCTGGCCTCGTTAAGCAGCGGCCTGGCGGAAACCGTGAGGCTTTCGTTTTTCGTCTACACCTCAAAGCGGGACATAGACGCTTTTATCTCCGCCCTGCGCAAGTATCTCTCGTTTTTGTAATAAATCCACAACCCCGGCTGTCTTTGAAACTTTTGCTATAATCTATAAAGTATATCTTATGAACGACGAGACAAAGGTGGGGATATTCGTTTTGATAGGCATGGCCCTGTTCGGGACGGCTATCTTTCTTTTGGGCGATTATTCATTCCAGACCTATTACCCCGTATACGCGCAGTTCAAGGACGTGGCCGGCCTGCCGGATAAATCGGTAGTCAAGCTTTCCGGCGTGGAAGTGGGCAAAATAAAGGGAATTTTCCTGAAAGGCGGCAAGGTCCTGGTGGAGATTAACGTGCTTGAAGGCGTGGAAATATACAGGAATTCTAAATTCCTGATCGGCTCTACCAGCCTGATAGGCTCGAAGTTCCTCCAGATAGACCAGGGCGACGCCTCCTCCGGCGTGATAGCGCCGGGCGACCAGGTGTCGGGTTCGGAAACGCTGCCCATAGACCGCGCTATGGCCAGGGCGGTGGAGGATATACAGGGGCTTGTCAAGGAGCTCAGGGGCGACGGTTCCATGACCAGGGACTTAAACGACATCCTCTCCAATCTTCGGGAAGTCACGGCCAACATCAACGAGATAATCTCCACTTCCCAGCCGCATGCCGAGAAAGCCATGGAAAGGCTGGATTCAATAACCGCCAAACTCGACGCCATGCTGGCCAAGACCGGCGAACTGGTGGATAAAATAAACCGCGGCGACGGGACCGTGGGCGCCCTTGTCAGCGACAAGCAGATGAAGGACAATGTCACGTCCGCTTTAACCAATCTCAAGGACGCGAGCGTCTCGGTAAAGGACATGCTGGGCCGCATCAGCGGGTTCAGGACCTACTGGGGCTGGCGGTGGAAATATGACCCCCTGGCCAATACCTCCAAGAACGATCTGGGCGTGAGAATCTACCCAAGGGAAGGCCGCTATTATTACCTGGGAGGCGCCAATCTCATCAACACCAGGGACAGGTCCAGCGCTCCTGATTATGAGGTTAAGAACACCGTAGACGCCCAGCTGGGCTGGGAAATAAACGGTTTTGATATCTATGCCGGCGCCGTGCGCGGTTCGGGTGGTTTCGGCGTCAGGTACAGCCCGTTCCATTATAATTCCGCCCTGGATAAAATCCGCTTCCTTTTTGAGGCCTCGGAATTCACCAGGCGCCGCTATATCCAGTCGCGCTTGTTCAACGCTCCGCGCTTTGACGCCGGGGTTAATTATCTGTTGAACAGCTATTTTTCGGTCGGTCTCAGGCTGAGCGATATAGCCGAGGCCCCCAGGGTAAATTATACCGCGCACGTCATGTTTGAGGACAAGGATATCTCCTATCTGCTGGGGCTGATGAGCTTCGGCGCGAAGGGTTCGTCGAAATAAATTTATGACCAGATTAAAAACCATTTACCGCTGTCAGGAATGCGGCCAGGCTTCGGCCAAATGGATAGGGCAGTGCCCGGCCTGCAGCCAGTGGAACACTTTCGTGGAAGAAGCCGAAGAGGCGAGAGCCAGAACCGCGGCAAAGTCGCGCGCGCTCACGGAGTTCACCTCCGAGCCGGTGAAGCTCTCGGATTCCGAAAGCATCGAGCCGAAATATATGTCCACCGGCATACAGGAATTTGACCGGGCGCTGGGCGGCGGAATAATGGAGGGGCAGGTCATCCTGCTGGCGGGCCCGCCCGGCATAGGCAAGTCCACCATCATGCTTGAAGTCTCAAAGGCCATGGCTTCGGGCCCGCTTAAGAACGGAAAAATACTTTATGTGTCGGGCGAGGAATCGCTGGCGCAGGTGGGTTCGCGCGCCCGCAGGCTGGGCGCCAAGGCGGAGAATGTCTACCTGCTTTCGGAGACGAACCTCGCCAGGGTTATAGACGTCTTCAACAAGATAAAACCCGGTCTGCTGATCATCGATTCCATACAGACGGCTTTCCACCCGGAATTTACGGGCAGCCCCGGCTCGGTGGGCCAGATCAGGGAATGCGCCTCGGAACTGCTTAAAATAGCCAAGTCAAAGGGCGCGCCGCTTTTTTTGCTCGGCCATGTCACCAAGGAAGGCGTCCTGGCCGGGCCGAAGGTGCTGGAGCATATAGTGGACACGGTGCTTTATTTTGATTCCGAGAAAAATGACGTTTACCGGATACTCCGCCCGCACAAGAACAGGTTCGGGCCGGTCAACGAGATAGGGCTGTTTGAGATGACGGAAAAGGGGCTTGTTTCAGTGACGGATTCAAGCGCTATACTGGCCAACACCGACAGAAGCCGGGCGCTCGCGGGCCGCGCGTTCTCCATGGCTTTCGAGGGCTCGCGTCCGATGCTGGCTGAATTACAGGCGCTGGCCTCCCGGTCCTACTACCCCTATCCAAGGCGCACGGTGGCGGGCCTGGACCTGAACAGGACGCAGATGCTGATCGCGGCGGTGGAAAAGAACACGGGACTCAGGTTTGACACCATGGACGTGTTCGCAAGCCTTCTGGGCGGAATAAAGCTTAAAGACCCGGCGCTGGATCTGGCTTTCTGCGCGGCGCTGATTAGTTCGGCCAGGGACCTGGAACTTGCGCCGGACACGGTCTTTCTGGGCGAGGTGGGGATACTGGCGCAGACTTCGCCGGCGGCATGCATGGCGCGCCGGCTGGCCGAGGCGGAACAGCTGGGCTTTAAAAAAGCCTTCACGCCGCGCCTTAATCTGAAGAAGGAAACGCTTAAGCTTACGCAATTGCTGGTTGAGCCGGTGGCGGATATAGCCGAACTTTACGCCGCCCTCGCAAAAAGTAGGGTATAGGGTAAAAATAGGGTAGAGGGGATAGGGTAAAGTTACAGAAATAAGGAACTCCTTACCCTATACCCTGAACCCTAAACCCTAAACCCTATACCCTGCCGTTAGGAGGAGAAACTCGATGATAGTATGGATATTCAGGACGGTAGCCCTGCTGGGCACGCCGGTGATCACGTACTTCAGCCTCTCAAGGGACATGAAGAGCGCGGCGTTCGGGCTCATAATAGGCCTGGTCATAATAGGCGTGGAATACCTGCTGGAAAGCATCAGCCTCTTCACGCTGATAATAGGCATCATCGGCGCGGTGGCCGGCATAATCATAGCCAAGCTGCTGGACTATACGGTCTTCCATATCGGGAATGCCGGCCTTAACGATGTCTGGGACAGGTATAACACCATCATTCGCTACGCGCTGGCGCTGCTGGGCATGATGGTGAGCATCCGCAAGATACCGGAAATGGACGACCTGGACAAGAATATTCTGTCCGTCGGCAAGCGCTCCGGCAGGAACATGAAGGTGCTGGATATCGCCGCCATCGTGGACGGGCGCATAATGGATATCTGCGAAACCCATTTCATAACCGGCGGCGTGGTGACGCCGCGCTTCATCGTCAGCGAGCTTCACGCCCTGGCGGATTCCCAGGAGCCCCTGATGCGCGCCAGGGGCCGGCGCGGCCTTGACGTCCTGGCCAGGCTGCAGGAATCAAAGGCGGTGCCTTTCAGGATATTGGACCGTGACATAAAAGAGGTAACGGACAATACTATTAAACTGGTCCAGGTCGCCAGGGAACTGGGCGCTTCCATCGTGACCACCGATTTCAACATCAACAAGTTGGCCGCGCTTGAAAATGTCACCGTGCTGAATATTCACGACCTTTCCATTGCGCTTAAGCCGGTAGTGCTGCCCGGCGAGGATATGTCGCTGTTTATCATGAAGGAAGGCAAGGAAAAGGAGCAGGGTGTGGGCTACCTTGACGACGGCACGATGATAGTAGTGGAAGACGGCCGGGAATTTATCGGCAAGAAAGTGGACGCCATCGTGCAGTCCATTCTCCAGACCTCCCAGGGCCGCATAATCTTCACCCGCGTGAAAGGCCAGAAAGCCGGCGAGAACAGAAAGTGACCGGTAACCGAGAAGCAGATATGCCTGCTAGAAAACAATCTATTCCGAAACACTGCGCCGCCATCATCCTTGCTGGCGGCAGGGCTCGAAGAATGGGGCGGGAAAAACAGTACCTGGAATTCGCCGGCCGGCCCATGCTTGAATGGACAGCGGAGGCGTTCTCCGGCCTGGAAAGTTTTGAAGAGCTTGTGCTGGTGCTGAGCCCGGAAAATCTCAAGCTCTACGGGGCCGGCTGGGCGGCCAGGGGTTTTAAAACGGCCCGGGCCGGCGCCACGCGCATGGATTCGCTCAGAGCCGGTTTTGCGGCCCTGTCCGGCGGCATAGCCCTTGTAGCCGTGCACGACGGGGCCCGTCCGCTGGTAAACCCGGAAGTGATAGTTAAAGCTTTGAACGCGGCTGCCGCATCCGGCGCCGCCGTGCCCGGAACGCCGCTTAAAGACACGATAAAGACGATTTCAAAGGACGGAGCTTTTTTTGAAGGCACGCTTGAACGCGCCCGCCTGCTGGCCGCCCAGACGCCGCAGTGCTACCAGAGAAAAGTGCTTCAGAAGATACTTGAAACCGCCGAGAAGGGGGCCGATTACAGCGACGAATCCCAGGTGCTTGAAAGCCTGGGGCTCAAAGCGGCCGTCATCCCTTCAGGCTATGACAACATAAAAATAACCACGCCGGAGGACCTTATTGTGGCGGAGGCCTTTATGAAAGAGAAAAAAAACATTGAGCCGGCCCGCCGACAGATGCGGTTCGGTTTCGGTTACGACATTCACCGGCTGGTGGAAGGCCGCGCCCTGATACTGGGCGGGGTAAAGATAGATCACCCGAAGGGCCTGCTGGGCCACTCCGACGGCGACGTGGCGCTGCACGCGATATGCGACGCCCTGCTTGGTTCCGTGGCCGCGGGCGAGATAGGCGTCTATTTTCCGCCCACGGATCTTACCATCATGGGGCTTTCCAGTTCCCTGATAGCCGAAAAAGTGCTGGAGATACTGAAAGCGAAAAAAGCCGCCATCGTCAATGTGGACGCTACCATACTGGCCGAAGAGCCGAAGCTTAAACCCCATTACGAGAACATCAGAAAGTCCGTGTCCCGCATCCTGAAGCTTGATCTCGAAAATGTAAGCATTAAGGCCAAGAGCCGGGAAGGGCTGGGCGATATAGGGCACGGCGAGGCCATAGCCTGCTACGCGGTGGCAGGAGTGCTTAAGTAGGGGCAAGGCTGAAGGATAAAGGACAAAGGCTGAAGGCTGAAGGAAAAGACGGCGGATATTTATGAAAAAGCTTTTTTTTGCAGCCGGTTGCGCCGCCATTGTCGGGTGCGCTGGTCCGGCCGCTAAAAGTCCGGCGGCATCTCCGGCGCCGCCGCCGCCCCGCCGGCAGGCGGTGATCAACGAGACGAGGAGGTACGCGCTCGGAAAAGTCCCCGACCAGGACAGGGAGCGGGCTTTCCAGGAGCTTCTCGATTCGGCGCAGGCGCAGGCGGCGAAAAAACACGCCGGGGACAAGCCCATGGAAATAGGGTTCTCCTATTCCCTGACGCCCAAAGGCGCGGTCTATTCTTTTTCGGAAGTGGAAGTCTCCTGCCTGATCCAGGCCTCCTACGCCGCCGGCCCCGGCAACGAGCTTTGCGCCGATTTTTTCAGGGTAATAGATTCACGGCTAAAAAAGATCGCCGCGCAGTGACCCTGCTGCGAGGGGACACACCTTGCTGCAAGGTGTGTCCCCCTTACTAAGATAAATATGAAACTGCGGCTTTACAACTCGCTCACAAGGGAAAAAGAAATATTCAAGCCGATAAAGGACGGGGAGGCCGGTATCTATACCTGCGGTCCGACGGTCTATACCTACGCGCATATCGGCAATATGCGCACCTACGTTTTTGAGGACATCCTGGCGCGTTCGCTGAAGCTTTTCGGCTGCGGCGTAAAGCGCGTCATGAATATTACCGATGTGGGCCACCTGGTTTCGGACGCCGACGAAGGCGAAGATAAGATGGAGGTCGGCGCCCGGCGCGAGGGCAAGTCCGCCCGGGATATCGCTAAATTCTACACCGAGGCTTTTTTTAAGGATTACAAGGCGCTAAACTGCCTCATGCCCGACGCGCTGTGCCCGGCCACGGAATATATCAAAGAAATGACGGAGCTGGTGCTGGCGCTGGAGAAAAAAGGCTTTACCTACCGCACAGGCGACGGCATATATTTCGACACGTCCAAACTCCCGGATTACGGAAAGCTCGCGGGCAAAAGCCACATAGAGGGCATAAAGGAAGGCGCGCGCGTAGGGGTTAACGCCGAAAAACGCAATCCCTGCGACTTCGCGCTGTGGAAGTTTTCCCCGCCCGGCGGGAAAAGACAGATGGAATGGCCGTCCCCGTGGGGGACCGGCTTCCCGGGCTGGCATATAGAATGCTCCGCCATGGCCATGAAGCACCTGGGCGAGACCATAGACATTCATTGCGGCGGCGAAGACCACGTGGCGATACACCACACCAACGAGATCGCCCAGTCCGAGGCCGCCACCGGCAAACCCTTCGCCAATTACTGGCTGCACGGCAGGTTTCTGGTAATGGGCGACTCGGGCAAAATGGCGAAGTCCGCCGGCGAATTCCTTACGGTCTCAATGCTGCCGGAGAAGGGTTACGCCCCGCTGGCCTACCGCTATTACTGTTTTCTCACGCATTACCGCAAGCAGTTGGAATTCACCTGGGAAGCGCTGGACGCCTCGGCCAGGGCTTTGACCGCTTTGCGGGAATTGACGGCGCGGCTTATGGATGAACTCTCTAAAAAAGGCCCTCCTCCTCCGGCCGAAGTGAATTCCGCCGGTTTCCTTAAATTTACCGAAGCCCTTGCCGACGACCTGAACATCCCCCAGGCCCTGGCCGCTTTATGGGGGGCGGTCAGGAACCCCGCTTTAAGCCCCGCGGAAAAACTGGCTTTTATCCGTATAGCGGACGAGGTCCTGGCGCTGGACCTTATGAAAACGCCCGCGCCCGCGCTCGAGCTCGCTCCGGAGCTTATGGCGCTGGTCCGGGAGCGGGAAGCGGCCCGGAAAAACAGGGATTTTAAAAAGTCGGACGAACTGCGCAAGGCGCTTTTTGAAAAAGGCGTGGCCGTGGAAGACACCCCCGCCGGCTCCCGCTGGAAGCTAGTGTAGCGATTCGCAAATAACGTTATAATTGAAGGCTCAGATTTGAGCCGGATGCGAGGCGCGATGACGATGGCATACTACATGTATGCAGAGGAAGAGCAACGAAGCAGCCGGCCAAAGATGAGCCTCCCCCTGGGGGCTGGCCGCTTTTGGGCTGCAACTGCGTTACGTGTTCGCTTNNCCCTGGGGGCTGGCCGCTTTTGGGCTGCAACTGCGTTACGTGTTCGCTTGCGTAGCGTTGCTACGCCGCGCTCCGCGTTCCTTGTTTCGCTCCAAAATCGGCCAGTCAATTATAATGCTATTTGCGAATCGCTACACTAGTGAAATGAAAGCCGGACTTCCGATCTTCTGTCTGTTCATTTCTTTGCAGTTCCTTAATAACCAAACCCTGCTCATGGCTTGGGAAACTCCGGCGGCGTCTTCCGCCCCGGCCCCCGGTTCTTCCGTCAGGATTTACAAGGCGGGGGCCGAAGAACTGGCCTATTCAAAGCCGGCATTTTGGGCAAACATAGCCGACGGCCCCCGGGATTGGCTGACTTTCGCCAGGAACAGTTTTTCAAAGAAAAGCCTGCCCTGGCTGGGGGCCATAGGGATTGCCACTGTCATCCTGATAGAATATGACCAGAAGATCTATGACAATACCCGGCGCTTCGGGAAGAAGATGCGCATTTCCACCAGGGACAAGACCAGGGCGTTCATTACGATAAACGGCGTGCCGATCTTGCGCGGTCCCACCGACGTAGGTTCGGCCATGTATTTTTTGGGCGACGGTTGGATCAATATCGGGCTGTGCGGCTATTTCGAGGTCTACGGCCGGCTTAAAGACGATTGGCGCGCGCTTACCGCCGGCCATCAGCTTGTGGAGGGCCTGCTCCTGACGGGCTTCACCACCCAACTGATTAAAAGAGCGACAGGCCGCGAGACGCCGCGCGCAGCCCACTCGCCGCGCGGGGTCTGGAGGCCGTTCCCAAGTTTCGCCGATTTCCAGGGGCACAGGAGCCGCTACGACGCCATGCCTTCCGGCCATATGGCCACCGGCATGATGACGATCACCGTGCTGGCCGCTAACTATCCGGAGAAAAAATTCATTAAGCCGCTCGGCTACGGGCTTCTGGGGCTTTTAGGCTTCCAGATGGTCAATAACGGGGTCCACTGGATAAGCGATTATCCGCTGGGCCTGGCCGCAGGCTATTCCATCGGCAAAGTCATCACGGCGAACGGTAAAACCGCCGTCAACAAGTCCGCTTCGGCGCACCCCCCTTCCGCCGCTTTGAGATTCTGTCCCGTGGCGCTGTCCGACGGCACGTTAGGCCCCGGCCTGCTCCACAGGTTCTAAAACCTCTATAAAAATTATTTTCATCCCCTCTTTCCAAAAGAGGGGGCGGGGGAGATTTTTGCGGGTTTAATAAATTGAAAGGGGCGCTTTTTTGTGATAAAATATATCCGGGGCAGTTTACGCGGGCGTGGTTCAGTGGCAGAACACGACCTTGCCAAGGTTGAGACGAGGGTTCGATTCCCTTCGCCCGCTCCATAAATTTTACGGCCATTCATAAGGATGGCCGTTTCTCTTTAATCCGCTGCGAAGGGAATCATTCCTTATAACAGAAAGCTCGCTGCCGCTCGCATGTCGCCCGCTCCAAGATTTCAAAGAGCCATTCTCCGACGACAGTTCCTCCTGGACTGTTGTTTCTTTTTTGTCTGTTTTCCGCTCAAACTCAATCTATGGTCTGTAGTCTCTCGGGTCAATACAACAATCATAGAGTGATTTGTCAATCGTACGCCATTGAGTCCTGGAAATTCCTCTTGGATTTTTTGCAGTGGAGCTGATGGGAAAAGCACATTCCAGCCAGAGCCAAAGTTTGAACTCTTGGCGTATATCATAAATTTCATTGACTGCTTCCTCAAGGTCGGTATCCTGGCTGAATATAAGGGCTACGTCATATTCCCCTTTGCGGGCCAACCGCACTAGGTCCAGGCCAAGTCTCAGGTCAATTCCTTTTTCACGGCCAATTTTAATAACCCTGGTCCCGCCGCTTTCCATTGAGATAGGCACGTCTGAATATTTTAGCTTGCGTGTGACAACATTAACCCCTTTAGTAGGAAGTAAGGCCAGCTTATTTGACCAGAAAGCGTGCCAAAAGGGATCGTGTCTAATGTCATGCACTCCCGTATAAAAGTGTATTTTCTCAAGCCGTCGCCCCGGCGCCAGGGAGGTAACGGCCTCAGCGAGTTTTATGGGATCGTAATTTGGGAAAGGGTAATCAAAGCATTCTTTTGCAGAATGATATAGATTTTGGCCATCAAAGAAAGCATGCACTCGCGCTATCGAAGGCTTTTGGGGGAGGTTTAAATCTGCCATAAAAAATTAACCCCGCAGGAACCTTTTTGGGGCACTCCTTTGGGGGTCATATCTACTAATAGTATACCCTGCCGGCGGCCTTCTGTCAATAGAATTTTTTTTATGCCCGCCGGACAGGCGGCGGGAGACGGTTGCCCGGGATGCGGCAGGCCTGTGGACATTGGACAGCCAAATATGGCTGTTTGAAACATTTATTCGGCTGAAACGGGCTAATAGGCGGTTTCAGGGGGTATTTTTGGGGTCGGAAAAAGAGGTCAAATCATGCCCGATTATAGGGCGGTTCAAGGGGCGTCTTCCCGAGTGCTCCCCTTGGTTTTTGCCGCCGCCCCGGCTAAACGCTTATTTCAGGCGTCAGATTTTTCTTTGGCGATCCGGCGAGGGCGCGTTAATGTTTAAATCTTCGGGCAGGGCGGTTCCGGTTCGGACGGATCCTTGATCGTACTCAGGCCGAACATGCCTTCTTCCTTCAAAGGCAGCCAGAAAAAGTAGGAGCCGTCCTTGTTTTGGAGCCGCCTGACCGAATATAGTATCCCCCCTTTTAAGGCTATCTGGTCCAGCAGCCGCCTGAGCGTCGTATTGCGCGCCTTGACTTTAAACGGGCATAACTGTTTTTTAATATTCCAATCCTTATATGAGAACGGCTCAAAAAGAATTGGTTCCGGGAAATTACGCTGTTGCACTTGTTCCAGCGCTTTCAGAATCAAATTGTTATAATTCCCTTTTTCGGAAAACTTTTCAATCGGCACATTTAATTGGTAATCGGACCGCATATCTAATGGTCTTGAAATGATATGAATAACATCTCCTTCCGCTCGCCACACGAAAGATTTTTTGGGAACGACTGCGTCCAATAATTCTCGTATGGTCGTTTTTGGGGTTGAATAAGATATTTTTACCGAACCGTCATGCAAAATGCCGCCGACTTCGACTATAATGGGGATTTTGTAATAATACCATGCAATGTCACTTAAATCCATAAGGTCACAATCAATTTTCAGATTTTCCAGGACCCGGTCCTCTATATTCTCCCGGTCTGGACCTGCGGAGAAAATCCCGATTATAAGAAGGATAACAAATGCGCAGACAGGGAAAGAAAGCAGTATGGTAATTATTTTTTTAAAGCGTTTCATCGCAACTCCACGGGATTCGTCGGTATTCCGGGCGTCGTAGTTATTTCCTGAGGTTGGTGAGAAAGAACTATCTCCGTCGTTCCTTTATAACCGGCGGACTGTAACACCTGATAAACATAAACCTTAAAAAGAGGAGTCGGGGGATTTACATGGAGGCCATATTGATCTGCCACCTGGCCGGCTGCATTGGTCGTTTTGTTACCCGTGATTACAGCGCCAATGTCCCAAGTAACTTGATCGGAAGTAAGCTGGCTTTTTTTATAATCAAGGGTAACCTGTTCAGCAACTTCTAAGCCGGCCAACGGTTGCCCTAGGGGAAACTGAGCCGTTGGAAGCTGATCTGTTAATGTCCAAGGGAATGTTGTTTTGGTTCCAACGTTAAAACCGCCGGTCACAGGTATTACTTGGTATAAGGAATTTAAATCCGGATGCGATAAATATTTCGGGCGTCTTACCGTTATTTTTCTGGTCGCAGTAGCGCCGCCCGCTATAGTGACTGTAACGCTGACATCGCCCGGTTTTTCGCTTTCCGATACCGGGGTAATATAGACAACTGCCTGATTGGTCGGTCCCGTGAATTTTATTTTATCGCTGGATTTCGTCCATTGAATACTGCCGGGGCAGCATTTTGCCGTTATCCGCAACGACGCAGGTTTTGAATCGGAGGCTGGTTTGTATAAAATTAGTTCGGGAGACGGTCCGCTTATCTCGATGGAGCCCGTTGTGCACCCCTGTTCCGGGAATGCCGCGCCGCCGGAGCAGCATTCTTTATCCGGATTATACCAGGTCGTACCGCATGGTTTGTCGCCTTTAAGCTCGTGGTTATCTGATATCCAGTCTTTTATGTTTTCCACGTTTCCGCCAAGCCAGTTCAAAACACTTGTTATCTGGTCTTTTACCGTTCTAACGGCGATATTCCAGGGCTTTTTCACATTTTCTTCAAACCATGCGCCGAATCCAATCCCCCCGACAGGACAATTACCAAGCGTCAATATTTTCTCTGCGCAGGCGCCGTAACACATGTCATAGCCCAAAACTATGCTGTCGTTTGGAGGTAAACACGTGCATTTCGCTATATACGCCTCCGGATAGCAGGATTCAGGCGATGCTTTCACAGCAGCCGCGGAGGCGGTCTTCGTGGATGCAAGGCTGAACTCGGTGACTTGGCTGAATTTCGGGGCGGCAGGTTCTGAGGATTTTAAATCGGTGACATTGCCGCCCTTGCCCAATGAGGCCGTTTTGCCTGTTATGGCCGCATTTTTTGAAGAAACCACGTTAAAATCAACTGCTTTAAGTTTGGCTGTGCCGTCGAACATCCGGCTATTCCGATTGTACAAATCCTTAAGCCTGTCTTTTGTGTTCCTATCCAGCCCCTTGCTTAATTCATTGACGTCCGGGGCCTCTCCTTTGGAACAGGATTCTTTGGCCTTTTTCCGGGCGGCGTCTATCAGGTCGTCTTTTCTTTTTTTCCAGCGGCAGTTAGTCTTGCAGGATTTTAGGTCGGCGTCGGCTTTGGCACCTTCGTCGTCCAGAAAACTTGTAACCGAGGAGCAGAGCTGCTCCATGACGGAGGCTTCACAATTTTGAGGCGCGAAATAGACTGCGATTTGCTGAACCATGCGACCGGGCGTAAGAACCGCCTCGCACTTTGACGGGATAGATAAACTTACAACAATGGGCGCAGCAGTCAGGAGCGGATTTCTTCCCGAGGCTATTTTAGGAGCGTGAGATGATATCACGCTGGTCGCGGCGAGAACTACTGGTAATATAAAATTGGCTTTTATTCCCATATTCCCCGCAGAAAAAACCCTTAACCGGTTAAACGCTGTATATAGGATGGCCGATAAAACCCAGAATGTCAAGGGCCTGCGCCGGGCAGGTAGCGGGAGACGGTTGCCCGGAACGCGGCAGGCCTATGGGCATCGAACAGCCAAATGCTGTTAACAGCAGTTTAATTCTCCCCAGAATACCGCAGTTAGATCTTCCCCAGTCGTGCATACCCCTCAAGTTCAAAATCATTATCAGCGTGTGAATCGAGTGGGCAGCGCAAAGCGCTGTCCAAGCGATTGTGGGCACTGTGGGCTGCCAAAGGCAGTCCACAAGTCCACATGAGCGGCGCGATTCACACGCTCTTTATTAGAGGGAACCGCTATTCCTTCCTGGGACGTGATATGATGGGATAAAAACGGAGGTCCCATCCATGTCACAGTTACACAAGAAGTTTACTGACGCGCAAGTTAAAGAATTGTTCGCCCGCTACTGTAAAAGCGAGATTCCAAGACGCTATATCCAAGAGGTCTTGGGAATCAAAGAACGTCGTTTTTTCGCGTTGATCAAACGATACAGAAAGAATCCGCATACCTTCTCAATAGAGTATCAGCGCCAAGAACCACCGCATCAAATCTCGGCACAGACTGAAAAGGCCATCCTCAGGGAGTTGGCTATTGAAAAGAAAATCATCGAGGATAAGGAAAACCCTGTGCGTCGCTACAATTACAGTTACATCAAAGACCGCCTCGCTGAAAATCACGAACGTTCAGTGTCCCTATCAACAATTATAGACCGCGCCCAAAAACATGGTTTCTATCTCAAGAGAACCAAACACGCATCGCATGATCGGGAAGTGTTGACCCATTACGCCGGCGAGTTGATTCAACATGATGCTTCCCTCCACCTATGGGCTCCGGCTGCCAGGGAAAAATGGTCTCTGATTACGTCCCTCGACGACCACTCCCGCTTTCTCCTCTATGCGGAACTCCTCCGTCGCGAAAGCTCGTGGGCACATATTTTCGCTCTGCAATCGGTTTTCCTTAAATATGGGTTCCCTTTCTCATACTACGTGGACTCACATTCCATCTTTCGCTTTGTCCAGGGTCGCGATTCTGTCTGGCGGGACCATCACAAGTTGACCGACGAGGTGGATCCGCAGTGGAAAATGGTTCTACAGGACTGTGGCGTCAAGGTCATATATGCGCTTTCGCCACAGGCTAAGGGAAAAATCGAACGCCCTTATCAATGGCTTCAGGATCGGCTGGTAAGAACCTGTGTCCGCGATAATACGACCGACATCCGAAGGGCCCGGACTTTCCTGCGGCAGGAAGTCAACCGATATAATTTCCGGCAGGTTCATTCCACCACGCTGGAGATTCCCTACTTCCGATTGCAGAAAGCACTTCGAGAAAAGCGCTCCCTTTTCCGGCAATTTCAAATCAAGCCGCCTCTGCAATCCGTTAAGGATATCTTCTGCCTCAGGACAGAACGAACGGTGGATTCTTACCGCCGCGTCTCTATCAACAATAAGCTGCTTCCGGTCAACAAAGTCAACCCTGGCGACCAGCTCATTATTCGCTTCTATCCAATGACCGGTGGCGCAACAGAGCTTAGATTTTGGCGAGACGATCAATTATTGGATATCCAACGGCTCAAGACTATCGATCTGGCAGGTATGCAGTTTTAATCTGTAAACTATGCACTTTTAAAAAACGCCTAACAGGGCCTGCGCCGGGCAGGTAGCGGGAGACGGTTGCCCGGAACGCGGCAGGCCTATGGGCATCGAACAGCCAAATGCTGTTAACAGCAGTTTAATTCTCCCCAGAATACCGCAGTTAGATCTTCCCCAGTCAGCGCGCGCCGATTTTTAAAACCCCTGCATTTTTACCGATTTACTGATAGGCTATAGCAGGAGGCATGCTATGACTATCAAAAAGAAGCGTTGCCGATTCTGCCGCAATTGGTTTCCCCACGATCCACGAACAGAGCGCCAAATCTGCTGTGAAAAGCCTGAATGCCGCAAACAGCGCAAGATTACGGCAAACAGGCGCTGGCGGCTCAATAACCCCGATTACGATAAATCCCGCGCCGGCAAGAAGCGTATCTGGGCGCGCGGGCGCGGCTATTGGCGCTATTACCGTCAAACGCACCCGGCCTATGTCGCCGCGGACAACAAAAGGCGGCGTAAGGCCTATAAAAACCATAAGTTTTCCGCAAACCAAGACGCGATAGCCAAAATTGCCCTTGAGAAGCTTGCGAGTATCCGCGATATTATCCCGAATCCTTCCGCAAACCAAGACATGATAGCCCGACGGGGGGATGTCATTGTTGACTATCTTTTTCTGAAAGAGTCTTCCGCAAACCGAAACGCTACAGACTTGAGTCTGCCTTCCGGGCCATAATATACTTTAATGACGCGCCCGCCGGAACCGGTCTGTTTAGCCGGGAGGGAAGTGTTATACCTGAATTCCGGGCGATTTTTACTCATTACAAATCCCAACGATCGCCAATCTCTGCATAAAACCTGATTTCCCCGTCGGATTAGGCAAATCCACCACAAATTGGAGCAAACATCGGAAAACGCTTGCTTTTTGGTTGT
>JACQYT010000011.1 GCA_016208085.1 Elusimicrobiota bacterium
GAGGCTTCCGGCTTCCCAGTCAATGCCCGCGGGCTCAAGCGCCGCCCTGAAAACGCCGGTAGAGACCCGGACGTTATAGGGAGCGCTTGTCCACAGGGGGATTAAGGCGTCGGAGGAAGCATATATGCTAAACGCCATGCTCCGCGAGCCGTTGACCAGAAAGCCGGACTGCCTCAGGTTTCCCTGGTAGGTGAATTTTTGAGGAGGACTGGCCGAGAGGCCGGCGCATATAAAGAATACTAAAGGAACAATAAGGCATAAAGGAGCCCCAAGGCGCCTTTTTATATGCCTTATCATAAGCCTTAACGGTTTATTATTCCTTAGCGGTTTCATAGGCCCGGCCTGGTATAGCAAGGTTAAGGTTAAGCCTGCTGTTCTTACTTCTTCTTTATCCAGGCCGCCAGGTTTGCACCGCTGTAGAATTTGGCGGCATATATTCCCGAACTATCCGTTCCTTTAACAGTAAGCGCGGAAGTATTATCCACCGCTCCGCCGGCTATGTCTATCGTTGTGCTGGATTTCGCGACTATCCAGTCAGTAGCCGCATTGCCCAGGGTTGTATTGCCGTTCACTGTTAAGTTATCGCTCAGCGCAGCCGCTCCGGTCACGCCCAGTGTCCCGGCGATTCCCATGTTGCTTTTAGCGGTCACGCTGGAAACGAAGGTTGAAGTGCCGTCAACATTCAGCTTCGCGTCCAGGTCAACATCCCCGGTCACGCCCAGGGTCCCGGACAGGTTCGTTTGACCATCGACTTTGATTGTCAGCCGGTTATTAGCGGCAAGCGGTCCGCTTGATACGATGAACAGGTAATCAGCCGCCGCGGCATTATTGCTTGAAACATGCAGTTTCGCAAGCGGTGAGTCTATTCCCACGCCCACAATGTCCGTGATTGTATCAAGGCGTACATTGATACCGCTTTTGTCCCATGGCCCGGCGTTAGGTGAAGTATCGACATAGTTCTTGTTAGCCGCGTCAGTTCCATCTACTGGAGCATTCGGGAGAGTAATTTGAGCATTCGCTCCCAACAAGACAATGTCTCCGTTGGAAGTCATATTCAAATTACCCCCGGTAGTGAATGTTGACTTGGTAACCCCGCTTCCAAACTGCGCGTAGTTATGCACAGTAAGCGCGTCCGTCAACGTGGAAACCCCGGTAACATTAAGCGCGCCGCCTAATGTCGTAAGTCCGGTTCCCACGGTGAACGTGTTGGCGCCGAGGATTGACACAGCGCCACCCAACTTGACCGCCCCGGTCACGCCCAACCCGTCCCCCCCAGTGCCCTGAATGGTCATGGAAGAGGCTAGCAGGGTGATGCTGTTTAAGCCGCCGTCCTGGTTCATAACCGAATTGGCCAGCGTTGTGTCGCTGTTCCACATCGGTATGCGGTATTGTGTGCCGGTGCCGCTCACCCCGGCGTCGTCGTTCCCCCACACCATGGCGCCGCCGGCCACTTTTTTAAGCACCTGGCCGGCTGCGCCGTCCTTGATGTATATGCTGCCGGGACCAGCCGCGAAGCTGGAAATATCCGTAACATATAAGCCCGCGGTGAAGGTGGAACTTCCCGCGACATACATGCCGCGTGAGGTCGTCCTCAATGCCGAACTCGGTGCCGTTGTCCGCCGCGTAAACGGCGGAGGCCCATGACAGCGCCAGCGCCGCCAGCAGGCCGATTACTATTTTCTTCATGTTCATACTTCCTCCTCCTACAGAGATTACTGCGATACCGACTAACGATTACAGCGATAACACTGAAGAGATTGCAACGATAACGTGGACATTAAAACAACACGCAATAATCCTGGCTGTTAGTTCATCTTTATCGCCGCAATCTATTCTATTCATCGCCGTAATCTCTTCACCAGATCACCATCAACTTGCCCGTTTTTGAACTGCTGCCGGAAACCACGCGCCAGATATAAGTCCCGCTGGCCGCCCTCTCCCCGGAAGCGGTCCTGACGTCCCAGGGAATCTGAAAGGGAAATGTGAGGTTATCCGGGATGGAGAGCTTCTTTACCAGCCTGCCGTCCAGCGTGTAGATTTCTATGTTCCCGGTCTGCGGAACGCCCTCAAAAGTGATGCCGAGGCTTTCAGCGCCGGTCTGCCCCTGCCCGGCGCCGGCCTGCGGGCCGTTGGGCCTGAAAGGCACGGGAAACGCCTTGAAGGTGCCGGGAATGGACTGGACCAGCGAGCCCAGCAGCGCGTAAACACCGGGCCTGTCTAACCAGGAGACGATCGTCCTGGAGTTCTCGTCAACGACGGCGCCGGGTAATTGCACCCAGGTATTGTGGACTTCGTCCAGGCCCCAGGCGTTCAGGCTGGACGAGCGGACCGGGGGATCGGAACCGTCCATGATGCCGTCGTTATTGTCGTCCTTGTAGCGCATGGTCAGAGCGCCCCTGTTCGCCAGCGGGCCGGTGTGGTAGTCCTGTTCGTCGAATATGGACAGTTCGGACAGGTTGTTAGGGAACAACTTGGACCAGGCGCCCTCGTTATAAACCATTTTGTCGTTGGCGTTGATGATTTTGTCCGGGTCCACGGCCAGGGGCTGGCTGAGGGGGTTTTTGTTCATGGTAATGTCAAAAACGTTCTTATCGACGGAATTCGGCGGCAGCGTGAGCCGGATATCGCCCGAAGCCATGGAAAAAACAACCGGGAGCCCACCCTGGTATGTGAAGTGAGGCGGGTTGTAAAAACCGGTCCTGTTGGCGTATTCCCCGCCGTTTGTAAGACCTATGTTCTCCGGCATGGAAACCCGGGCTATGGCGCCGCGGGACCAATAATCGCCGCCCGAGAGCTCAAGCCCGCCGCCGCTGTCAACCACCAGGCTTTCAATATCATAACCGCCGCCGCTTACCGGAGAAGCGCCGGCGCCGTCGGCAAACAAAAAGATTACAGAAACCGCTATAATATTCATTGTTAATAGTATAACGTCCGGCCGCCGCCCAATCCTGAAGAAATAACGAAGTAGAAACAACGAAGCAGTTTGTTAAATAACGCCCTTTATTATAGAATGAGTGGAATGCTCAAATTCGCCTTATGGCTGATAACCAGGGAAGCAGGGAAGTGGTGAAGTGGTCGGTTCTGAACTTCCACCCCTGTTTCGTTATTCGCTAATTCGCTGTAGTTAATGGAGATTTTATGAAAATACTGGCGGCCGAAGACGATAAAATATTCAGATCGCTCGTAGTTGAAGTATTGACGAACGCCGGCTACGAAGTTATCGCGGAAGAGAACGGCCTGCTCGCCTGGGAAAGGCTCCAGGCCGAAGGCGCCGACCTGGCCGTGCTGGACGTTAATATGCCGGAAATGGACGGGTTTGAGCTTTTAAGGAACATCAGGGCCGCTGAAAAGCATAAAAACATGCCGGTATTGATGCTGACGGTAAGAGCCTTTGCCGAGGACCAGGTGCAGGGCTATGAAACCGGAGCCGACGATTATCTTACGAAACCCTTTGACAACGACGTTTTGCTGGCCAGGGTGAAAGTTCTGGAGCGGCGCGTACTTAAGAAATAGAGAACAACGGCAGAGCCGGTTGGAAATTTTATATACTTTAAATCAGCCCAATGCAGCGGCGCCGTTTATGGCGCGTTGTAGTCGCAGAGCTTGCTCTGCCTGTAGCGGGCGGATTACCATCCGCCCAAGAAAGAGTCGCATAAATGCGACCGCTACAGGGAAAAGAAACGAAGCAGGCTTTGCCACTACAAGAAAAGGGCAAGAGGATCTTATGCAAACAATCTTAATCATGTGCGCGGTGATAGTGACGCTGGCTTTCGTGGCGTTGGTCATCCAGGCCGTTTTGACTCTGGCGCAGATAAGGCATACGGCGAAGGCTGTGGAGTTCCTGGCTTTAAACGCCGACGGCAAACTTACGGCGCTTGACCCGATAGTGGACGCCGTAAAAGCCGTTTCCAACGGAATTTCAGCCGGCTGGTTCGGAGTGGCCCGGGCCGTTTACGGCTTTTTCTCAAAAAGAGCGGGCAGTTAACCGAAAATTGCGGCTTGTAAAAATCTCCCCCTCCCCTCTTTTTAAAAGAGGGTGGCAAACATTAAGGGACAACAAAAATGTTCAACCTGCTTGACAGCCTTTACGACGAAGAGATCCTGAATAAAACGAATTTCCTTAAAAACATCGGGCTTTTTGAGGGCATCAAAAAAAGGAACCTGATCCATATCCTTGAGAACCTGCAGGAGCGGACCTATCTCAAAGGCGAGACCATCTTCACCCAGGGCGATATCGGCAGGGCGCTTTTTATCGTGTTCTCCGGCAAGATCGCCCTGGCGCGGCTGGATCCGGCCACGCAGAAAAGTTCGGTCATAGCCGAAGTCCACCCCGGCGAGTTTTTCGGCGAGATGGCCCTGCTGGAAGAAATGCCCCGGACCGCCACCGCCTGCGCCCTGGAGGACACCAAGGTTTTTATGCTTTTCAAGATAAAGCTGGAGACGCTGCTGTTCGCGCGGCCGGCGGTAGGGGTGGTCATAGCCACCCAGCTGGCAAAGATCCTGTCGGCCAGGCTGAGGGCCTACATGGATAAGGTATGACCGAATCCGCCGCGGCCAAAACAAATTTCCGGGAGTTCATCATACCGGTAGCGATTTGCTTGGGCTTCGCCTATCTCCTGGTACTGGCCAAAGCGGCGGTTTTCCCGTTCATCCTGAGCGCCGCGCTGGCGTACGTGCTCAACCCGTTAATAAAATATTTCGAGGTCCGGGGCATAAAAAGGTCTTATGCCGTGATAGGCCTTTATCTGACGGTGGGCGTGGTTATTTCCCTGATAATCTACCTGGTGTTCCATTTCCTTTCCTTTGAGATCGAGACTTTCCAGCAGTCCTGGCCGCTTTACGCCGATAAGATCCAGACCGTCGTTCTGGATCTGAACAAGAAGCTGATCGCGAACTATCCGTTCACCGCCTCGCTCAACCTGACCGGGAAACTTGGCCATATCCTGGAAGTCATCCCCGGGTACATCATCTCCTTCCTGCCTGTTTTGACGCTGGCGTTCATTATCCCGTTCGTCACTTTTTTCATCCTGCTCGGCGGTTCCGCCATCATAGACTACCTGCTGGACCATTTCCCCTCGAAATACACCGAGATAATACTGCACATAACCTCCAGGATAGACGCCTCGCTGGGCAATTACCTGAGAGGCATCATTACCGAAGCCTTTATCATCTTCCTGATCACTTTTGTCGGACTTGTGATGCTGGGCCTGAATTACGCGGCTTTCATAGCCATCCTGATCGGCTTTTCCAGCCTTGTGCCTTACTTGGGCGCCGTCGTCGGCGCCATAGTCTCGTCCATAGTCGCCTATTTCCAGTTCGGAACGTTCATGCCGATAGTGAAGATCCTTCTCTTTTTCGGCGGAATAAGATTCCTGGATGACTGGGTCATCCAGCCGTACATCATGAAAAAAGCCGTGGAACTGAGCCCCGCCATAATACTGTTCGCCCTGATGGCGGGCGGGACAGCGGGCGGCATCTGGGGCGTTATCTTCGCGATACCGGTCACGTGCATCATCAAAGAGATAATCCAGATAGCGGTGGAACTGCAGGAAACGGAATTCCGCTGGAAACCCAAACCGGAACCCACCAGGATAAGCATACCGTACACTTAAAGTAGTACCACCTACCTTCTTATAGCTTTCGCTATTTCTTCCTTGAGGGCATTGACCGGGCAGGGTTTCCGCAAAAAGCCTTTGACATTCATCTCGACCTTGAAAGCCATCTCCGTGGACGGGTCGAAATGGCTGGCGGTTACGATTACGACGGGGATATCGCGGGTATCATCATCGGCGAGCAGCAGGCGCAGCATTTCCAGGCCGGACACTTTCGGCATCATCACATCCAGTAAAATTATGTCCGGCTTCTCTTTTTTGGCTTTTTCCATTCCTTCCTGGCCGTCCGCGGCGGTGACGACATTGTGCTCGCCGGCAAGAGCCATTTCCGTGAGCTGGAGATAATTGAGATTGTCGTCCACGATCAGGACTTTGGTTTTGTTGTCAGTCATAGGTGTCTTTTCCGTCCTGCACATTTTTTAATATAGCTTCCCTTATCACGCTGATGGGCGCAAGCTTCGTGATAAATCCCTTTACATTTTTTTCCCTCCTGAACAGGCTTTCCGTGCCGATATTATACTCCGTGGCTGAAAGAATAAGCACGGGGATGTGCCTGGTCTCAGGGCAGCGTAAAAATTTTTTTACCACTTCGATGCCGGAAAGCCCCGGCATATTCACGTCAAGCAGGATTATGTCCGGGGCGCCGTTTTCGGCCCAGGCGACCCCTTCCGCCCCGTCCTGAACGATCGTAAGGTCGAATTCGTCCTCAAAAGCTGTTTTGATAAAAGCCAAAAAAGACGTATTGTCATCTATGACCAGCACTTTGAGCCTGTTTTCAATCATATCAGATTGGGCAAGGAGGGAGTCGAACCCTCACGACCGTGAGATCACAGGTTTTTGAGACCTGCGCGTCTACCAGTTCCGCCACTTGCCCTTCAACTGTAGTAGATAGTAGGTGGTAGGTAGTAGATAGGGATACTGTCCCTTATTTTGCGCTACACTAGCCACCCTCCTTAAACAACCTTAATTGATTTTACAATATTTATTCCAAAAGAGTATCCCTCATGTCCAGCAATTTCTCCAGGGTGACCGCCTTAAGGCCTTTTTTGCCGGCTTCCAGAAGCAGTTTTTCGGTGATGCGCAGGGTTTTTTCGCGGATGCGCCCCCCGCCGTCATGCATAAGCAGTATGGCGCCCGGTTTAAGGTGTTTAAGATATTCGCCCGTCATTTTGTCTTCGGACATATTCGTCCAGTCGCTGCCGTAAGTCCAGTTTACCAGCACATAGCCTTTTCGAGCCGCTGTTTTTTTTACCCAGTCCTTTATATAGCCGTTGGGCATCCGTAAAAAAACCGGGCGCTTCCCGGCGGCATGCAAGATCGCCTCCGCTGCTTTATCCAGTTCTTTTTCAAGCGCTTTTTCACGGTCCGGAGCATTGCCGATTTTAAAATAATTTTTATGCCGGTCGGTGTGGCTGCATAAGAGGTGCGCGCCCGCCGCGACCGCGGCGGCTTTAGCCGGATTTGCCCTGACTGCGCTGCCGGTCATAAAAAATGAGGCCCTGGCCCCGTATTTATCCAGCAGTTTCAGCAACTCTTCCGTCATAAAGCCCGGCCCGTCGTCGTAGGTAAGCGCAAACTCTTTTTTTGAGGACGGGCCGTCGGCGTAGAACTTTCCGGCGTAAGGATTGGCGGCATTCGCAAAGCGTAAAGCGCAAAGCGTAAAGAGTAAAAAACTCAAAAAATAGAATAGCGATTTGTTTTTCATGGTTATACTTTCCGTATCCACGCTTCGCGTTTTACGATTTACGCTTTACCTTAAATTTCGTGTTTTTCCAAATTAGCGAGCCCGAGCTTCCAGGGAATAACGACGGCCGCCGCGTTTAAAATCATATACGCCACGGCGCAAAGGGCGATGCCGCGCCAATCCCACGGGTGAAAGCGGCCGAATCTTTCGGCGAAATGCATCTGCACCGGCCAGGCCTGGATCCCGACCACCAGGCTTAAATAGCCCATGGCGCAGGCCATGTATATAAAACCGCCGTAGGAGGATTCAAGCTGGTGGATGTTCTCCACCCTGAAATCGGGGAAGAGCGCCCCCAGCCCTATGCCCATGACCGAAATGACAAAAGCCGCGATGACGATGGTGCATGTCGACAGGACGGAAATGAACCGGTCCGCGCTTAAAAGATGGTTGGAAAAAGTTATCAGCACCGCGCCGATCACGAGCGACGGCGCCAGGGTGATCAGCAGCTTCTCTTTCATTATCCGCACGGTGGTCACGGGCGCCGCCTTCAAGATCCAGTAATTATTGCCTTCGAGGCTGATGGCCGGGAAAGTGAACCTGAGGCCTATGGCGGCCATCACAAAACCGGCCACCCCTATGTTCAGGAAGGAAACGAAGCTTTTAAGGTCCTGAGTGTCGAGCGGCAGCTGGCGGATGCTGAAAAGATAGACCACTATCAGCGCGACGATAAGTATCGCCTGCGACCAGTACCGGGCGTCCCTGGCAAGCAGCAGCCTGTCTTTCCAGCAGCAGGTCAGCAAATCCCTGGAACCGGCGTATTTGAGGGCGAGCTTTTGCTCCGCAAGCAGCCGGGGTTTTCCCCTGAACTTCGGCGCGGTCTGCGCCCCGCTGAAACCCTCCATATAAATAAAACCCGAAAGATAATACATCAGAGCGTAGACGGCGCAGGCCGCCGCGAGCAGGAGGCCCGCGTAGGAAAAGAAAGCTCCCCAGTTTCCGGCGCAATAGGAGACCATGGCCTTGGTGACCCACCAGGACGGCAGGTACGGGGCGGTGGGCGACTGCAGATAGTTTATATACTGGGCCACGATCTCCAGGGCGTCGGGGCGCAGCAGCTTTTCAGGTTTCGTGAACCGGAACGCCACATAGACAAAAGAGACCGAAAGGCTGCCCATCAGCCAGGTTATATCCCGGGTTTTTGACGAAGGAAACAGATACATGACCAGCATGCTGAACAGAATGCCGAACGAGCCGGCCAGCAGGACAAAAGGAACGATCGCGAAAATATAGGAAAAATAAAAGCCGGGTTCCAGCTGTTTTACCCTGCCCAGGGCGATTATATAGGGGAAAACAGCCAGCAGCAGCGTCCAGGAGGAATAAAATACGGTTTCAAAAGCCTTATCCAGGAAAAGGACGCGCAGATTTATAGGGCAGGAAAAAAGGAATTTTAGGTCGGAAGAATAATAAAGAGTGGTCATGGAGATGATGATGGAAGACACTATGACCATGGAAAAAGTTATCAGCAGCACCATGGAGGTGAGTTTCCAGGAAAGCATGGGCCCTATCACCTGCACCCCTTCAAGGTAATTCAGCAGCCGCTGGAAGCCGCCGTAAAGCGCGAGAAGCATCACGAGCCCTACTGAGAGAAAAGCTAGGTTCTTGGCCAGCTGCCAGCCTCTGAGCGCGGCCAGCCTGTTTTTAAAAGTCAGCGCCTTTCTTTTGAGGAGGATGTAGAACATAGTTTTCTTATTCCGTCAACTCCAGAAATATCTCTTCCAGGGACCGGCCGGGGCCGCCGGGCGCCATGTTTTTAATCTCGGCGACCGTGCCTTTGGCGATAAGGCTGCCGCGGTAGATTATACCAACGCTTGTGCAGAGTTTCTCGGCCATATCAAGGATATGGGTGCACATAAAAACGGCCGCGCCGTTTTTGGCGATATTAAGGAGCAGGTTCTTGAACCGCTTTATGCTTTTCGGGTCCAATCCCACTGTCGGTTCGTCAAAAAGCAGCGCCTTGGGTTTGCGCAACAGGACGCCGGCGATAAGCAGTTTCTGTTTCATCCCGTGAGAATAAGCCTCCAGCAGTTCCCCGCCGGCCGCGGAAAGCTCGAAAATATCCAGGAGTTGGGGAATACGAGCGGCCTGTTCGCCGTAAGGCACGCAGTAGAGATCGCCGATAAACCGCAAAAATTCAAAGCCCGTCAGCTTGGGATACACGAAAGGCTCGTCCGGAATATAGGCGAGGATCTTTTTGGCCTCCAAAGGGCTCTCTACGATGTCATAGCCGCCCACCAGCACGCGGCCCGAGGCGGGCTTCATGATGCCGGAAAGGATCTTAACGGTGGTGGTCTTGCCCGCCCCGTTGGGGCCGAGAAAACCGAAGATCTCGCCGGCGGCGATGTCCAGGCTTAGGTTATCCACCGCCTTAAAGGCGCCGAACGTTTTGGTGAGATTTTCTATTTTGATCACGGTACAATAGGGTAGAGGGTTTAGGGTAGAGGGTTTAGGGTAGAGGGTTTAGGGTTTAGGGTTTAGGGTAACAAACTCCTTATAACTCTACCCTCTCCCCTATACCCTCTACCCTGTTTTTACTTGCCCTGTTCCCGCTGTTTCAGGTAGTCTTTGATTTCCAACTGCACGGTAAGCTGCTTCAGAAGATAATTGGCGATCTGGGCGAATCTGTCCCTGGAGAGTTCGTCCAGAAATTTGTCTTTTTCCTTCTCAAAACTTTTCAGGTCCTTATTCCCGGCCAGGTAATAAACCTGCAGTTCTTCCGGGGTCACCTTGATGTTGGAATAGACGAATTGCTTGAACTTGGAGGCCAGCCGCGCCTGCTTGCGCCAGGCCTCGTATTCGGCGGGAGACATATGAAATTCATTGGAAATGATGTTATAGTACGCCCGGTGACTGAAGACTTTTCCGTCCATGAATTGCGGCGTGTTCTGGATCTCCACCGCCACCTCAAAATCAGGCACGCGCATACCAATTTTAGCCGCCTGCCGGGATAGAAGCTCCTCGATTATCATCTCCCTGAGCACTTCCTGCCTGACGCTTTTTGACACCACTTCGGTGACTTCGGCGCCGGAATCCCTGAAGTCGGAAAGCGCCCGGTTCACCAGCAGCAGAAAGCGCCGATAAGAGATCTTTTTGCCGCCCACATCGGCCACGGCTTCAAAGGAGTCGGAAGTGAACATGTAGGCGCCCAGGCCCACGAAAACGCCCATCAGGAATATCGTCACGGTCACTATGAAAATGATCCTTCTGTGCTTGGAGAAAAATGAGATCATTTATTCACCTTCTGGGAATTTTCCGCCTTTGGCTGCTTCGCGTCGGTCATGGAGCAGTTGCCGTTGAACATCGCGCCCTCCTCTATTATGATCCTGGGGGCGCGCATATCTCCGTCTATCTTGGAACCGGCCAGCACCTCTATATGGTCAAGGGCGGAAACATTGCCTTTAACCTCGCCGGAGAGCGTGCAGATATCGCAGGAGACATCCCCTTTGATCTTGCCGGTTTTTCCTACCGTGACCAGCTTGGCGTCCACGATGGAACCGTCGATGCGGCCGTCTATGCGCAGCGAGCCCTTGGCGGTCAGCGTGCCCTGGAAATAAGCATCCTGGCCGATTATCGTATCGGAGTTTTTGGCCTCAAAAGTGATATTGGCGTGTTTAAAAAGTCCCATTGATGCCTCCATTTTTTAGAGAAGCAGCGAATAGCGATTAGCGAATAGCGGTGGAGTTATCGATCTTATAAGTTCCCCGTTCCTTCGCCACTTCGCTATTCGCTATTTCGCTATGTTAGTTCCCGGCGAACAGTCCTTCAAAAATATTGGCGAAATGGCTGCGTTTTTCGCCCGCCTGCAGGTACCTCGTCGGCTCTTTCGGCATGTCGTCCACCCAGACCTCGTAATGGAGATGGGAACCTGTGGCAGTGCCGGTGGAACCCATCCTGCCGATCAATTGAGCGCGCTTTATCTGGGCGCCTTCTTTTACCGAAAGTTCGCTTAAATGGCCGTATAAAGTGGAGTAGCCGAAACCATGGTCTACCACCAGGGATATGCCGTAGCCGTTGGCCCAACCAGCATAGCGCACAACGCCGTCAGCCGTCGCGCGTATCGGCGTACCCGGTTCGTTCGCGATATCAATGCCGGAGTGGAACTCACTGGCCGCCCTTAACGGGGCGATACGGTATCCGAAAGACGAAGTCATACGGCCTTCAGCGGGCCAGATGGAAGGCGTAGCTTTGGCGTTATTATACTTATTGGTGATATACCAGGTCATCTCGGCATAGCTTGAAAGCCGGCGACTGGACTCTTCCTGCATCCGCAAAAGCGCGTTATTAATAGAGGTTTCCCGGGTTCCTGAAGCTTTGTCGGAAAGCAGTTTTCTGAAATCCGAAACTTCCGAGGGGTCCGGCCCGCCCAGGGCGCTCCGGTTGTCCGCCGCGTCCCGCGTCATCCCGATCATTTTTCTTAACTGCCGGTCGGTCTTTCTGGTCATTTCCAGATAAGCAAGGCCTTTTTCCACCTGGAGCGAGACATAATCCATCTTGACGCGCAGGATCTTATTATCCATTCTGGTGACGTAATAATCGAAATGCCGGCCGGCTATATAGCCGGCCCAGATGGTAAAGCCGGTCCAGGATATGGCCAGCGCCAGAAAAACCACGATAGGCAGGTTGAGTCTGAAAGAAGGCAGGCCGTTATGCGGAACAATAAAAACGCTTATGGGTTTAGTCGAACTTTTCCAGCCCTTGGTCAGGCGTTTACATTTCATATAAGTATATTAGACTAAGTATCGCAAAGACTGTCAAACAAGAAAAAATTGATTCCCTGGTTCGGCTCAGTCGGACATAGGCGGAGGCGGTTTCTTTTTAAGCGGCGCCGAAGGGGCTTGTTGAGCGCCTCCCACGACCGAAGGATCGATTTTGACGTCGCCGTTTTCTTCCGCGTCCTGCTGGTCGAGCGCGGTTACGGAAGACACCGCCTGAGGGCCAGGGACAGTCTGCCGGCCTGTCATATTCGTAAACATCCGGGCCGCCTGACCCATGTTGCCGACCGGGAGCCTGGATAACAGAGGTTTTATTTGAGGGTCGTTCATAAGCTCCTGCATAAAAGGCATAAAATCAGGGCGCAGAGCGAATTTCATGGCCAGTTTCTGCATGCTTTTTTGATTTTGAAGCGCGGAGAGCATGGCCAGGGGATTGCCGGCCTTTGTGTCAAAAGCTTTTTTAAACTCAGGATCCTTGTTAAGCTCGGCTATAAAATCCTTGACTATGGGCCTATTGACGTATTTGAGGCCCAACTGCATCATTTTTTGCGGGTCAACGCCGGAAAGACCGGGGATTTCGCCGGGGACCGGACCAAGGCCGGTGACCAGCCCAAGCGAGGAACCAAGGCTTTGAGTGGAATAAGTTATGCCGCCGAAACTCCCTCCCGCGGGGTTCGGCATAGAGGCGTACTGCGCGGGGAAAACGGGTTCTGAAGAAGTATTCCGGGCTTCGGTGAACATCTCGCGAAGCCCGACTATCCTGTGATATATGAATGCCGCCGCTAAAAGGATAATTATGAAAAACGCGAAAAGGAGCGCTGTGAGGATCTTGAGCAGCTTATACCGGCCGCGGATGCGTTCAAGCTCTTTCGCCAGGCCCGCGTCTTCGGATCCGCCGGTTTTTCCGGCTTCTTCCTTTTTTTCTTCTTCCATAACTTCCTCCGCTTAATTTGACAACCCCGGGCATAATTGATAAACTAGTGTAGTGTCCCGTAAATAACTGGACATTTGGCCTGTCAATTTTGAGCCGAGCCGAAGCGATGTGAGGCGCGCAGGCCTGAAGGCCTGTAAGCCGAACAGCGCAAAGGCGCAGGCCAAAAGCGGCTGGCCCCTTCGGGGCTCAATCGTCGCGCCTAAAACTCGTCTCAGGCCTGGGCCTCCAAATGTCCAGTTATTTACGGGACACTACACTAGCGCTTCCGCAACAGGGCCGTAGCTGAACCCAGCTCAAATATTACAAAATTTTGGGCTTAAAATTGCGCCCTCATCGTCTAGTGGCCTAGGACGCTGCCCTTTCAAGGCAGAGATCAGGGGTTCGAATCCCCTTGAGGGCGCCAATTTTCTGAAGTGCCGAAATCAGGGCTTAAAACATCCGCCCGCGCCCTATAATTACTTAAGTTCCCCACTTCAGCAAATACCTAATTTGCCTTCAAAGTTGTTTTTTAAAACATACGCACCGTCCGGTACGAACGACAGGAACATGCTCTTAAAAAGCCTGCCGTGGTTCGGCACAAGCAGGTGGACCAGCTCATGCACGATTACCGCCTCCTGGAATTTGCGGGGTTGGGAAAGAAGCGCGGTGTTGAATGTTACCTGGCCGGCGGCGGAGCAGGAAGCCCATTTTCTTGACATTTTTTGGAAACGCAGGCGCGCCGGTTCGGCATGAACCTTCTTTGACCATGCGGCAACCAGCCTGCGGAATCCGGCCTCAGCGTCCGCCGGGCCTATGCCGTCGCGTTTTGCAGTCATACGTTTCAATCCACTCCCCTCCTCGCGGAGGGGAGAAACATTCCATCAGCGATATGCCACGGTGATACGGGAGTTAAGCTTTCCTCATTTCGAGAATATTACCGGCTATCGGCACCATTTTCTCCTTGCCGGCCGCGGGCAGCAGTATTTTGTATAGTTCCGCCTTTAATTGGCGCATTTCGGCGGCGTTATCCCTGTAATGCGGATATTTCAGCATTACCACCTCAATGCCGGCGGCAATCTTTTCAGGCTCAGCGACATTCTCGTTTTTCAAAACCCAGTAAGCGGTAAAAGTGTTTTCGTCAAAACCTTTTTCCCTGCGCTCGGCCTGGGCGCGCTGGTATTTGCGGTACAGCTCTTCTATCTCTTTGATAGCGGCTTCGGCGCTGAGCTGGCGGTTCTCATAGCCTTCCAGTATGGCCTCCGCGCGTTCCTTTATGGAGATCAGATGCGGCTGGCCGGAAGCCTCGATAATGCGGATTATCTGTATCACAAGGTTGATAACCCCGGCCTTGCCTGTCCCCGACGATTTTATGGCGGTTATTATCTCCTCATTCAGTTTTACCGTTTTGGCCGGCGCGTCCAGGTATGCGCCCGCCTTTTTGCGCACCAGGCTTTCTGTTTTACGCATGAAGTCCGGGGCGACTATGGGGCGGGGGCTGAAGAACTTGCGTATCACGGCGTAAAGCGCCGCCAGCTTAAGATAATCGTCCATGTATCCGCGCAGGAAGATATCCGGGGAAATGATCTCGTAGAGCATTTCCAGCTCTTTATAGAAATCGAAGAAAGCCTTGCGGTCTTCCTTATCCGCCAGGGCTTCTATGGCGCGCTCCACATCCTTGTCGTCCGCGTTTTTGGGACAAAGCGGCAGGTATTTGGGAGCCGTATCGGCCATCAAAGCGGCGAAACGGTTTTTGAGCACTTCAAGGTTCCTGATAACGCCGCTGACCACGTCGGAATCAAAAGCCAGGGCGCGCTCCAGCCGCTCAAATATGCCGACGAAGTCCAGTACAAAGCCGCAGGGCTTGGCCTTGCCTGAGGCGTCTTCATACGGGCGGTTTACTCTGGCGATAGCCTGCAACAGAGCGTGGTCGCGCATGGGCTTGTCGAGATACATGCAGTAGAGCAGCGGAGCGTCATAGCCGGTAAGCAGCTTGTCCGTGACGATGAGGATTTTCGGCATTATGTCCGGCTTGAGAAAGGCCTTGCGGACCTTTTTTTCTTCGGCTTCGGATATATGGAATTCCTTTTTTAATTCGTCGTCATTGTGGCCCTTTGTGTACACGACCCGTGAATATTCCGGGGGCAGATGTTTGTCGAGAGCTTTTTTATACAGCGCGCAGGCCTCGCGGTCCACCGCGACCAGGAAGGCTTTATAGCCGAGCGGCTCCACGTTATTGGTGAAATGTCCGGCCACGTATTCGGCGATCTTCTCCACGCGCTCATTGCCTTTAAGAAAATTGCGCAGATTTACGGCTCGTTCCAGTATTTTATTGAGTTCTTCAATATCGCTGACGCCCTCCGACTCGGCCAGGGCGAAGAACTCCAGTTCAAGCCGGTCCTGCGGCACGCGGATCTCGTTGGGGGCAAGCGAGTAGTGCAGCGGGCGGGTGGTTCCGTCCTGGATGGATTCCGCTATGGAATATTTATCCAGGTAGCCGGCCTCGTCCTCTTTGCCGAAAATTTTAAAAGTCCCCCTGCCGTAAGCGGTTTTATCAATGGGGGTGCCGGTAAAACCGATAAATGTGGCATTGGGAAGGGCGGCCACAAGATAATTGCCCAAATCGCCGCCGGTGCTGCGGTGCGCTTCGTCTATGAGCACAAAAATATCCCTGCTGTCGGACAGGTTTTCATCCGCCCGGTCAAATTTGTGGATCATGGACACAATAAGCCCGCGGTAGCCGCTCTTTAAGAGGGCGCGCAGTTCCTTCTTGCTCTCTACTGGTTTATGGGAGCCCTCTCCCAGCAGGTTCACAAGCCAGCCGGAAAGCTGGCCTTCCAGCTCGTTACGGTCCACCAGCATGAGGACGGTGGGTTTGGCCGGCAAACGCAAGATAAGCTCGGCGGCCTTTATCATGGTAAAGGTCTTGCCCGAACCCTGCGTATGCCAGACAAGCCCGGTCTTTTTAACCGGGTCCAGAGCGCGGGCCGTTATTTTTTCCACGGCGCGGCTCTGATGCTGGCGGAGGACGGCCTTTTTAAGCTCGTCGTCCCTGGTGAAAAATATTATCCATTCGCCCAGCAGCTTCAGGAACCGTTCCCGGCCGAAAAAGACTTTCACCTTTTTTTCAAAATTGCCGGGCTCCTCGTCCTTCCAGTTGAAGACAGCCTTGCGGTCAAAGTTCCAGGTCGGGGCGTAGTAGAAATCCAGTATGTGCGTGATGTCGAATACCTGCGGGGAGGTCATCAGCTCCGGCGTTTCATTGTGGTAGCGCCGTATCTGCACCAGCGCTTCTTCCAGGTCTTTTCCGGCGCTTTTGGTTTCCACTATGGCCGCCGGTATGCCATTGATGAGGAACACCACATCGGCGCGGTTGGGCTTTTTGCCGTTCGTGTAAGACCACTCTTCCGACACATTGAAAACATTGTTGGTCAGGCCCGTTGAGGCATAATCAATCAGCCGGATATTGCGCTCCTGTTTTTCGCTTTCCACATAAACCGATTTCTGGGCGCGCAGCCATTTGAGGACCTCGCAATTGCCCTCTATGTTGTTGCGCACGCTCTCTATCCGGCCTATTATGGCATCAGCATTATCAATGGTTATTATGCCGGGGTTCAGGTCAATGAGCTTGCGGCGCAGGGTTTCATACAGGAAAAGGCCGCTCTCGCCCTGGCGCTGCGTCAGCGCCTCGTCCTGGGACAAATAAACCCAGCCGATATCCACGGCCCGCTCTCGCCCTGGCGCTGCGTCAGCGCCTCGTCCTGGGACAAATAAACCCAGCCGATATCCACGGCATACTTAACCAGGGGATTCTGCACGGTGGCTCTTTCGTTGTCAAGGCTGGGCATTTAACATCTCCTTCCTGATTTCTATGACAAACCAATAAAATCCTTAAACTCTTTAAGAGTCCAGAGCTTATCTTTCATGCTTGACAGATTGTATCTTTGGAAGTCGTTTATGTTTTGTGTGACAAGGCGATCCATTCTTGTCCCGCAAATCATAATCTCAAAGTCCAAATAATCTTGTGGAAGTGGCATTTTTTTATCTACGACTAATATTTCTAGCCGCGTCTTATAGAATTCCAACACCCGATTTGTGTGCTCAAGGGATTCCCATGAGGAATATAACGCCATCTGAGTTTTCATTTCCATTGGCAAATCAAATCGCTCACACAATGCGACAGACATTGCATTACGCACTTCAGGCTTTTGAAGCAACAAGCTAATGATTCCAGGGACACATGCAGCAGTCCCAAGCATATCCTCACATGTTACTGCCAATTTCTTCAAATCCTCCACATAACTCTCTCTTGCTATTTTTACTGAATCCCGAAGAGCTGTCCAAAACTTATCGCTATTTAAAAAGGCGATGTCTGTAAATTTAATCATAAGGGCGATATAATATTTAAGCTCTTCCCTTATATCGTATTTATTCAGATGGAACTTGTCCGCTATGGCTCTTTGAATTACCGTTTTAGGTGCTGGGATAATTCTATTGGCGCATAAAGCAATTTTTTGTTTAGCCATTTCCGCAGCAACTCCTGCTTTCCATTCTTTAATCCAATCCCACGTGGTTTCAAATAGGGCAGGGACTGTCTCCCATAGTTCAATGTTTTGAGCTTTGGAGTTTAAAATATTTTTTAGATGCTTCTTTAATTTTTCACAACCTTTAATTCCCAAAGCTCTCCATACACTTGTGTCAAATGTAATTTTCATCTTTGTATTACGCTGTGTCATAACACGCCAACTTTAAAGAGGTCCCCTCGATTACTTTTTGTCTCCTTTGGGGAGAGTTAACATCGGGATAGTAGCTTGAATTCTACTTTTTAGCTTTGTCTTTAAATCCTCAGGACTTTCCCAAATGACGTGATTATATTGGCGCGTGTCAAAATGCAGTTGTTTTTCCCATTCGCCTTTTTGGCATGTAAAAATTACCGGAATTCCTAAGCCTTTTGCAAACCCTGCCTCGAAATATACCCCACCACGGTTCCCGGTAAAATCAGCAACCAAAAAGCTGCTTTTACGTATTTCAGCAATAATCACATCGCAGATTTTGTCGTTGTGCTCTTTCAGGTCCACCCGAACAGCTTTAATTTCGGTGCCTTCTTCGACCCCTGGCTTAAATCCTGTGTCCCATGCCTGATCCATAGAGCCATCAAACCACATTGCCACAAACGCTTGTTTATAAAGTAAGGCGGCCGCTCCACGCTCGATATCGGCAACTCGATTCCAGCCTTTCGGAGTAATGCGAATAGAGCTATGAACGACATCCATTTCGACAAGTTTGTCTTCCTGCAATTGCTGCATGACAAACTGCCAGCCATCTACCCCAGATTTAGTATCGAGTTATCACTACATCAGAGCCATGCACTCATTTATCGTCGACAGATAGGGCAACTCCTGGATCAAGATGCTTCGCTGTGATACATATCTATCACTACAGCCCTGCTTCCTTATGGCCCATTGCTCGTCGAGAAGAAGCATAGTCGGGGGATATTCCTCGCCTGAAGGCGAGGGGTTTCAACCATCCCCGAGGGGGACACTAACCCGCACTTTCCCGGTCATAAGTTGATTAAGCGTTGAAGAAAACAGAACCTTAGCGTGTAAATACTTTTCAACCGCATAGCTTATATTCCTATTGATTATTGTTACTGCGTCGGAAATTTCTTTTTGTTCGGGTTCACTCGGAAAAGGCATAAGAATCTGAGATAAGATTGCCCCGCTCATGCCGCCTTTCAGGTTCTGCCCCTTTGTCGCCCGGACCTGTTTCCAATAGATAGCTGAATCCATAAAGTTGGATAAGAATTTCGGAGCAAGGTCTGGTTTTGCCCGTAACCGAATAAGGTATGAAGCAAAGACTGCCTTTGGACAGCTCACAATCAAATGGTTCTTTCCGGTTGTGGCTCCAATTCGGGCCACGAGAATGTCACCAGATTTCAACTGATACTTTATAAAGTCATCTTCCGAACATTTGCAGTATGGGACACTCTCCCAGTCAACTCCGTTTTCTGTGAGGTCTGTAATTCGCAGGAATTTCGGCCCAATCGGTTTTTCTGAAGAGGACTCGGTATATCCGTATTGAGGCTTTTCGCAACAAGCTGTTAGGGCTTTTATCTGCCAATTCCCTGGGACTTCTCCGATTTCGGTTTGTTTCAGGGGTTCGCCGCGGAGGCCTTCGCGGAAGAGCTTGGCTATTGTAGCGGCTTTAAGCTCGCGCAGGTCGGCCACTATCTTTTCCTGGTTCTCCACCGCTTTCTGAATCTTTGAAAGCACCCCGGCAATTTTTTCCTGTTCCGGTAGAGCGGGGAACCGGTAGAGCGGGGAATGGGATATCCCATAATTCCAATAATGATTTGTCTAATCTTTGCCTGCCCGTGGCTCCCTGCATTTTACCGGCCAAAAGCTGGCGCACATTTGGGTCTAGTAAATAGAAAGAAAGAAATTTAATATCGCTTACATCCGGGATTGCTTTAAGCGGAATTACCTCTGTGGTGGCGACTCCGAAGCCTCCCGGAACTGAAACCACAAGTCCTTGCTTGCCATTTTCAAAACAGGGCGTAATTTTGCTTACCAATAAATCACCCTCTTCAAAATATGTGCCGCTTGATATTTTTGAGCCTGGCTTTCGGAGATATTCAATAATATCCCGACCATTAAATGGCATCATATCCATCGGCAAAAATGAAACATTTTTATGTTCCGATATTTTCCTATCATTCGGCTTTCCGGTAAAAATATATTTATCGCGAATAGTCGCCACTTCCCAGTCCGCAGGAATCTCTCCAATTTCGGTTTGTTTAAATTCTTTGGTTATTGTTTTTGCCATACGACTACCAGCCTTTTACCAACATAGAAAACTCTCCTTCGACCGGTTCCATATCGTCCGCGTAAATCTGGTATTTAACCATGCAAGTTTGGTCATTACTAATATGCCCTGCCAGCCTGAGCTCAGCAATGGGAACTTCCGCCTGAGGGTGCACTGGTGTACTGAAGCCAGCCTTAAAGGCGACACAATAGCCACGGAATTCTTTAAAGGATGTCATAAGTACACAAGAAGTCTGCTTTGTGTTTCCATCTAACTCAAAATTCGACAACTCCAACCCGCCCGGCAGCTCAAAAACAAGGTATGGATTCCTGGCGGTGCCCTCGCCGGTATTTTTTAGGTAAATCCATATTCTTCCATCCCCGACATTCCGCGTCAAAAAAGAAAGTGCCGGGCGTCGCCGCCGGTGAAATAAATCTTCTATCAACGGCAAGTCCAGCGGCTGGAATGTTCCGCCGGCCCTGATATAAAAATGACGATCAACAAGGCTGCGGTGCGGCGGGGTAAGGCTTTGCGGGATATAAACTGCAAGCAGCCCTTTTTCCGATTCCGTTTCAAGCCGTTTATATTCAACACCCTGGATGTTCCGCTCTACTACCCGCGACTCTATTTCCCGCAAATCGCTTTCAAACTTTTTAAGTTCGCTTATCGGCGCAATGGCGGTAATTTCATCTATGCCGTCCTGTTTTCTGGCATCAAGCCCAAAGACAACGACCCCGCCGCCGGTATTTGCAAAACCCGACAGGCATTTGGCGAATTTAGCCTTATCGCCCATTTCAATGTTGCCGTTTTCGGGGCTGTCCTTTTGCTTGCACTCGAGAATATTGTTCTCGAACTGCTTGCCCAGCATTTCGGCTTTAATATAATCCAAAGTGATTTTGTCAAAAAGTATCTTTGCGCTATCCATAAATAACCTCAGGGCCTCTTCCAAAGCGGATGCTCTTTCCAGTTGTCCGGCAGGCCGATATGTGCCCAGAAATTCCCCACGCAGGGGCGGCTGTTTATCAGATTTTCTATTTCTTTTCGCCACTGTTCGGTGAACTGGTTGTCAAAGTGGGTTTTTTCCAGCATGTCGCTTAGCAAATACAGCACTATCCCTGTTTTATCCGCGTCCAGCCCCAGGAACTTTGTGTTTTTTAGGGACAATCGGGGACGTGTTTCCCGGTTCCATGCCCGCATATGATGCGCGCACAGATTCCTTATGTTGGACAACTTATAAAGACTGTTTTCCAGGAAAGAGGTGGAATATTTAAAATTTTCGGATATACGACATTGAAACTCATACTTTAAATTGGAAAACATTTTGGATGCCAGGGAAAAAGATATGACTTCAACGAATTTCCATATAGGCAAATCCCCTTCGTATTTTTCAAAATGGTAACCGACAAAAGTGTCGGGGTTCCTTCGTATATTCTTTTCGCATTGCGCAGACCATTCCTCAAATTTTATCGCCTTGCCGGGATTAAAATTGTCTTTATCCCTGTATGAGTAAGGCCCGCTTGTTACAGCCAGCAGGTGTGCGATTCTGGTTTTAATCAAAACCTCAATTATTTCTACCGCAATCAGCAATAAATGCCTGAATTTCCTGTCAAATTCATAAAGTTCCAGAATATCGCCAAATTTCACCTCTTTGTCAAATTTGTCTTTTTCCGTCTGAAAGCACTTAAAATACGCGCTCAGCCGGTAATAATTAACGCCGGACAGGACTTTTTCGGGCAGGGTTTTGTCGGGAATTATTAAACCGCGGTCTTCCAGGAGTTTAATCTGGGCGGGAACGGTTATCGGGGGTTTATTGTATGGCGCTTTCACAATAACCCCGCAAATAGAAAACCCGCCTGCTTAACCTTTCGGTCAGAGGCCCGGCGGGTACTCTTGGATATATTATAGCAGGCTAAAGGGGAGGTTTCAAGAGCTTTTTTAACCTGTGCTTTTTTAACCTGAATAAATACCTGCCCGGTTGCGCATAGCCTTGCGGCCAGAGGCGCGGCAGGTGTGTTGCCAATAGTATAGCAGAGCGCTGTCGACCTATCAATGTCAAATCCCAGTTTCCATTTATCGTCCATAATAGCGGTTATCTCAATAAGAGCAAACTGCTGGCGGGCATCCGCACTATGCGGGGATCAGGGTCGGGTTCGGTATCGTCGCGGGTTATCAGAAGCCCGAAACAGCTTCTATTGTCGGCTTTTTCCATAAAACGCTTCAAACCCATTGTGTCTTCAATGGCGTCAATGCGTCTCCTGTATTTAATCTCAACAGGGATGCGCACGTCGCCGGCGGTGACAATAAAATCCACTTCAGGCTCCCTTACCCTTTCCGGATAATGATTCACCGTGATTTCAGCTATATCGGACAGGAAATAGCCTATAACCCCTTCAATAAGATGTCCCGCAATCTGCGAATAGTCGGGGGTGGCGTCAATTCCTTCCGAATCCAGTGGAATTTTTTCGTTCAGCCAGGCGGAGCGCAAGGCGTGATCGCACAGGCATAATTTGTCATAGCCCTTGCGCCTTTTAAGACGCAGTTCAAGCGGCTGGACTAGTTTAATAAGCATGGCCTGGTCCAGAAACCGCAGATAATACAGGATACGCGAGGTTCCGATATTACCGGTGTAAACCCTTCTGATTTCTTCCGCCAGTTTCAGCGGCGCGGGATACTGGCCCGAATACCGGCAGCACATGCGGAACACCTCTTCAAGCAGGCGCGGGTCTTTGTGTTTGCCTTTCCCCTCTCCGAGCCGCAGGTCATGCTGGATGACCCTGTTTATGACTGTGTCTATCAACAGGCGGGCAATGTCTTCCCAGGCTATATCGAGCCGTTCCTGCGCGGCAGGATAGCCTCCTCTGTCGGAAAACAGCTTGAACACCATATCGCGTTCTTTTGAAAGTTTTTTCCCGTGCGCGGCCAGATCCTTCCAGAACTCTATTTTGTTGAGCCCATTTGTTCCGCCGGCAAAGGCAAACGGCGGCAGGGCTATGTCGGACATTTCGCTGATTTCCGAAAGGCGGAGCGGCCCTATATCAATCTGACTGACTCTTCCAGCAAGGCTTTCCTTTCCGAGCCCGATATGCAGCGCGCTGGAACCGGTTACCAGCACGCGGACGTCATTGTGGTCAACCAGGCTTTTAATCTGTTCGGCCCAACTGGGCAGATTCTGAACTTCGTCAAAGAATATATACGCGACGCGGTTTTGCCGCGCCAACTGGTTGAACGGCACCTTTAAAATTTTTTCCTCAAACCAGTACGCGATGTCAAGCACAGGCGACTTGGTGGCGGACTTAAACTCTTTCCAGTCCGGAAACTCGTCAAATTGGATATGAAGTATTTCATCGGGCCGGGCGAGGCCGTTTGACAACATATAGTCAATAAGCTGGTTTTGAAGCGTGGTTTTGCCGACGCGCCGCGGACCTCTTAAAAGCGTCACCGGGACAAGTTTTTTCTCAAAATTATCCAGAATCGGTTTAAACGGCCATCGCTTCATTTTAGGCGCCGCCTTGGAAGGCTTTCCATGCCACCAGGGATTATTCTCGACAATGCGATACTCTATCGCGCCGGGTATGGAGTGTCTGGAAAACAGATTGTTCATTTTATCCTCCGTGCTTTAAAGTTTATTTTCACAATCCCCCCGCAAATAGAAAACCCGCCTGCTTAACCTTTCGGTTAGAGGCCCGGCGGGTACTCTTGGACATATTATAGCAGGCTAAAGGTCAGCATAAACCGCGCCTCTTCCAGCGATGGTTCCGGTTCTTTCCCGGATTTGCCATGCCTTATTCCGCCGGCGTCAGATGTCCAGCCATACAGCTTGTTTAGACCTTCACAAAAACATGGATGAATCTTTAATTTCTTGGTAAGCCCGCCCAAAGTCCATTTAGTACCCAATAAAATTTGAGCCAAAGATTCCAGCGACGATATGGATTCCTTTATTGAATTGGCGAAGTCGGGCTTTTTCCTATCCGAAAAATGTTTTAAAGCTTTTTCCAAATGATCTTTTGCCGGTTTATATTTATCTGGAACAGAAAGTGCCTTTATAATTTCTTCAATTTCCTCTTCGTTTGTTATCGGTCGAATTCATAAAGAGCTTTCAGGTCATCAAAGGTTGCGGCCGGCTTGAATTGATGGCGGACAGCTTCAAAGGGCAGGCAATACGCGCTGAACCTGTAGTAATTGATCCGGCTTAAATAGGCTTCCGCCGCGGCTGAATCCGCAATTACAAGACCGCGGCTTTTAAGAAGGGCTACCTGCTGGGAGTAAGTCAGCGGAGGCTTGTTATACGGCTGCATAACCGCCCCCCAAAAAGAATACCCGCCCAAAATGCGCGTTAGCCCGAAAGCTAAGAGGCGTGGCGGGTATGTTGAGTATAGTGTAATACAATGCAATACGCTTGTCAAGGCGCGAATTCGCGGAAATAATCACGGCCATTTGTACCCCATTTTGGCAAAGATGCCTTTAAGCTCCTTCTCGGTTCCGGCCTGTTCGGCTGAAATCCTGCCGAGATCGTTGAGGAGGCTATCTTTTCAACAGCGGCTTCCGGCAGATAGTTTTTGGGGCGGCCCTTCTCAAAATCTTCGGAGGCGTTAATCAGGATTATCCCGCCCTTTCTCTCCGGCGGCTTATGCTTGTTAATCACCAGAATAAGCCCGGCGGCGGTGGTATTATAGAAGAGGTTGTCCGGCAGCAGTATCACCGCCTCCACGCAGTCTTTGTCAACGAACCACTTGCGGATGGACTTTTCCCTGTCATCGCCCTGGCTGCCGCTCCCGCGGCTGGCAGCGCCGGTGTCCAGCACCACAGCCGCCCTGCCCCTGGGCTTCAGCGAGGCATGGACATGCTGCACCCAGGCCCAATCCGCGCTTGAGCCGGGGGCGCAGCCGCCGCGCGCTGAAAAGCGCTCGTAGGAATCGTTTTCATAAAAATTCGTATCAATATTCTTCTGGTTCCACATGGGATTGGTTACCACCAGATCGAAAGGCTTAAGGCCGCCGCTGTCAAGGAACTTGGGGTTGGTCATGGTGTCCCCGCGCAGAATCTCGCCTTCCATATCGTGGACTACCATGTTCATGCGGGCTATGGCAAAACTGGAACCGGTAAATTCCTGGCCGCGCAGTTTCAGCGGCTTTTTAACCTTGCCGCCGCCCTCGCGGCGCAGCAGCTCAAGCTCGCACTTTATCAGCAGACCGCCTGAGCCGGAGCAGGGGTCGTAAACCTCTTCTCCCTGCCTGGGGACCGTAAGTTTGGCCATAAGCCAGCCGACTTCCCTGGGGGTGAAGAACTCCCCGGCGCTCTGGCCCTGCCCCTCGGCGAATTTTCTCAGCAGGTATTCATAGGCCCGGCCCAGGAAGTCCGGCTCAACGTCGTTTATGCCAAGGCGGTACTTTGGGTCGCTGAATTTTTCAATGATAAGCTCCAGGGCCTTGTCGCTGATTTCACGCTCGCCGTTATTTACGGCGTTGAAGTCTTTGGTGTCTATGACTCCCTGGAGGGTTTCGTTCTCTTTTGAGATAAGGCGAAGGGCGCTGGTGATTTTTTCGCCAAGGGTTTTCGGCGTTCTGGCGGCGGGATATTTATACTCCCTGCGGCCGCTCAGCACGGGCCAGGAGGCTTCTTCCGGAATATAAAAGCGGACCATCCCGTGATCCGCCTCTATAACTTCGCGGGCGGGCGCTTCGCCGCCATATTCTTTCGCCAGGCGGGCGACCTCGTCCTCAAAAACATCCGACAGGCGCTTGATGAACAGGAGCGGCAGTATGTAATCCTTGAATTTCGGGGCGTCCTTCTCGCCGCGGATGGAACAGGCGGCCTGCCAGAGCATGGACTCCATGTCCTTTACCCCCATTTGTCCGCCGTTGGTTTGAGGGGGTTCGCTGATTAAGACGCCCTTACGCTTCTTGCTTTCCGCCGCGTCAAAGAAAACCAGTAAATCCGCATAGTCAGCGCCGAGCTTTTTTATATAATCCCTTATTATAACGGAAATGCGGGGGCTGGGGTCAAAATGGCTCCGCTCCCAGCGGTTTATAGTCGGGTATGAGAGCCCAAGCCGCTCCGCAAGCTTCTGCTGACTGATTCCGGTTCTCTTGCGGACTTCCTTTATAACTTCTGAAAATTCCATAGTTTACCGCTCCTTGCCGAGACATGCATCCATATCATGTATTATATCACATGATATATATGTGTCAAGAGTCTTTTGGTCATTCGGCCATCAAACAACGCATAGGCGCTGTTTTCGCTGAGGCATCGCGCCACAATATGCCTTTAAAAGCATAGCAGACCACCCCGACAGCGTGCTGTCGGGATGAAAATACGATTTTTCAGGAAATCCGGGCGGGGAATTATTTACCTGCCGAACAATCCCCTCATTCCATCCGCCAGCGCCTCAAACGGCACAGCGCGCACCCTGCCGCGCAGCGAATAGCGTTTTTTGCCGGGATAGATTACCGCAATCTGCTCAAGCCCAAGGTCTTTTAGCGCCGTAGTCATTGAAGGCGTCAGGCGCGGCGCATCCACGCGCTTGCACTCAACACCCAGCATCTTTCCGTTTTTAACCAGCAAAAGGTCCAGCTCCGCTCCGCCGTGAGTGGCCCAATAATATGCTTCATCCGGCTCCGTCGCTTTTATGGTTTCTTCAATAACACAGCCTTCCCAGGACGCGCCGGATTTGGGGTGCATAAACAGGTCTTTTTCGCAGCGTATGCCGAGCATCTGATGAAGAAGGCCCGTGTCGCGAAAATATATTTTTGGCGCCTTGACCTGTCTTTTTTTAAGGCTGGCGTGCCAGGGCTGAAGCTGCCTGACCATGAAAATGCCGGACAGGAGGTCCAGATAAGTTCTGACGGTAGGCTCGCTTATCCCCAAAGCCCTGGCAGGCTCGGCGGCGTTCCATATCTGTCCGTGGTAATGCGCCAGCATCGCCCAGAAACGCATTAATGCGGCCGGGGGAACTCCTATCCCCCATTGATGGAGGTCGCGCTCAATAAATGTTTGTATAAAATTTTTCCGCCAGGCCAGGCTGTCGGCTTCCGTCCTGGCCAGGAAGGACGGCGGGAGCCCGCCCCTGAGCCACTGACGCAAGTGGAAATTAACCCCGGTTTCGCACAGGCTGAATCCGCTTATGGCGACAGTTTCAATGCGGCCGGCCAGGGATTCCGAAGATTGCCGCAGAAGCGCCGGTGAAGCGCTGCCCAAAACCAAAAACCGCGCCGGCAGCGGGGTCCGGTCCGCTAGGACCCTGATTATGGGGAACAACTCCGGCTTTCTCTGAATTTCATCAATAACAACCAGCCCCTTCAGGTCGCGCAGCGCGGTAGCGGGCTCGGCAAGCCTGGCTAAGCTTGCCGGATCCTCAAGGTCAAAGTAGTTAACAGACTCCGCGTTAACCAACTGCCGCGCCAGCGTAGTTTTGCCGCATTGCCGCGGCCCTATAAGGACCGTTACCCGGCTGCGTTTTACCGCAGCCTTTAACCGCTTTAACAACACGGGGCGTTTTATTCGCATACTTTATTATACCATGAAATTCGAAAGCAATACTTTCGAATTTCAATGCGGCTGATTTAAGCTGTAATTAGGGCGGGGAAATTATATTTTTAAGAAAGCGCCGGGGAAAAAACCGCAAGGAACGAAACAGGCGAAATTTTTAGGGAGGGGTCCGCCTTAGGCGGAAAATCCGAATGTCACGGATAAACCGCATAGCGGTTTTCCGCGACATAAGATTATCCCCAAGCGTATGCCTGTCGCCGGTCCCGGCGCGCCTTACAAGTCCGCTTTCTCCGGTCATACGGGCGAATTACGGTTCGGCCCTTTCCGCTCCCTTTCCCGGCTCCAGCCCCGCTCTGTCGCGGACGATGGAAATCGCTTTGTTCATCCTCCGGTATCTCGCCATGCCGATTATGCCGGTGACGATACCGGTAGGAATACACGCGAACCCGGCCGCCCGGAACCAGCCCTCGTGAGAGAAATGCACGATGGAAACGCCGGCGAGCAATAAAGTCACGCCGCAGCGCAGATACGCCAGCAGGGTCCTTTCATTCGCCAGCAGTGTGCGGTCTATCGCAAGCTCGTCACGCAGGATAAGCTCGCCTCCGTTGAACCTTGAATAATGGGAATCATTCATCTCCGCTCCTCCCGGCTGTCCGGCCCAATGCGCGTATAATCATGATACAACTATTTGCCACCGTGAAAGCGGGCACAGGCGCGGCCCCGTTTTTCAGCGAAACCGCCGCGGTTTTACAGCAATCCGACGAGCAGATTCACAGCCGAGGCGAAAAGCAGCGCGGAGAGGAAGTTCATCGCGAACACCCTGGCCGCGTCCCCGGCGCCGAGTTCGCGGACCGTCACCATGAAACCGCCCAGGCAGGGCAGATAAAGGCTGAGGAAAACGCTGGCGGTCACTATCGCTCCCGGCGCAAGCGAAAAAGGAGCCAGCATGGCGATGGAAATATCCTTGCGCAGGAAGCCGAGCGTCATTACTGAAACCGTTTCCGGCGGCAGCCCGAGCAGCCCGGCGACCGCCGGTTTGAAAAAGCCGGCAAGCCCCTTGAGCGCGCCACCGAGGTCCAGCAGGTTCACTATCAGCACGCCTAAAACTATCATCGGCGCCGCCTCCAGCAGAAAATCCTTTATCCGGAGATAGAGTTTTTTGGCAAGGACGTTCGCACAGGGCGTCTGGTAGGGCGGGATCTCAAGGAACAGTTCCGGGACCTCTCCCTCCAGCAAGCGGCTTAAGGCGAACGAACTCGCCACGCCCGCCGCGGCTACGGCGGCGAAAGCGGCCAGCGTGTATTTAAGCGGATAGGGCGAAAGCAGGCTGAAGATCATCGCGGTCTGCGGCATGCACGGCGTCAGCCCCAGCGTGAGCGCGGTCGCAATGACGCGCTCGCGCCTGGTCTCAAGCACGCGGACGGCCAGTATTGCGGGCACCTTGCAGCCCATCCCGAGCATCAGCGGTATCGTGCCGTAGCCGTGCAGGCCGAGGCGGTGCATATAATCGTCCAGCAGCGCCGCCAGCCGCGGAAGGTAGCCGATGTCCTCCAGCAGGCCGAGCGCGGCGTAAAATGAAACTATATACGGAAGCACGGTCACCAGCGGGATGTAAAGCCCCGTGGTCAGCAGGCCGAACGCTTCCATCGGCTGCGGCGAGGTTCCGAACAGCAGCGTTTTCAGAAATCCGTCTTCCGCCAGGCCCGAGAAGGCGGCGTTCGCCAGCGGCATCCAGGCCGACCTGAACAGCGGGTCAAGCGCGTAATTTATCATGCCTTCGCCGGCTGCGCGCACGGCCCAGAAAAGCGCGAGCATCACGGCTGCCGCGAACGGCAGGCCGGTGGAAGGGCGGGAAGTTATGTCCGCCACTTTCTCAAGCAGGGTGGCGTGTTTATGCGTTATTTTCTGGCATTCGGCGGAGATGCGTCCTATCAGCTTCCATTTGCCGTCCGCGTCGGGGGGCGCCGCGGCGGGAGATGACAGGCGGCCGGCCGTAAAATCTTCCACGGCCTTTTTCAGCCCGGCCAGGCCTTCGCCGGTCGTGGCCACGAACGGGACGATCCTGACGCCGAGGCGGCGCTCCAGTCCCGCGACGTTGATGCTGACGCCGCGCCGGCCGGCGATATCCCATTTATTGAGCAGGATTATCGTCGGTAAGCCGAGCTCCAGCAGTTCCAGCGTGTAAAAAAGGTTCCGTTCCAGGTTTGTGGCGTCCACCACATTGAGCAGGAGGTCGCCGCCTTCCTCCGTGAGTATCCGTTTGGCCGCTTCCTCGGCCTTATTGGCCGGTTCATGACTGTAGGCGCCTGGCACATCCACTATGTCGAACTTCCCGCCCGCGAGCACGGTCCGGCCCGAGGTATAGCCGACAGTGGTGCCGGGATAATTGGAGGAGATGACTTCCAGGCCCGTGAGCCGGGAAAAAACCACGCTTTTGCCCACATTTGGATTGCCGGCAAGCAGTATTTTGCGCGGGCGCAATTGCACGAAGATCTGAGCGGCCATGCCGCGGCCTAGCGCCAGCCTGGCGCCCATTACCTCTATGATGACAGGCCCCCCCGAGTTTTCCGGGGAACGCTTTACCACCCGGCGGCCCGGAGATATCCCCATGGCCTGAAGCCTGCCTTCATGCGCCCCGCCCGCGACCGCCGTCACCTGGCCGGTTTCGTTTTCCCGCATTGAAAGAAGCGTGGCCCCGGGTTTCCCGTTCATCGGAACCCTCCTTTCCTTGCGGCAGCCCTGGCAGCGGAAAGGAACCGCGTCCTGCCGGACGCTTTCAGAAAACCGGCCAGCGCCTCTATCCGCCGCAGGGCGATCCGACTGAGGGCGTGCTCGGCCCGACAGGCGTCCAGTTCCGCGCGGGCGCGGCTCATGTCCAGGATGGAAATGAAAAAGTCCTTGAGGAGGGCGTGGCGCGCGGCTATTTCGGCCCCGGCCCTGAGCCCGCGGGGAGGCAGGCGTATGGAACCGTAATTTTTGTGTTCTATCAGGCCGCGGCCGGCCAGGGTTTTTATGGCGGCGTTTACGGAAGGTTTTGAGACCCCGAGCCGCTCGCTTACAAGACCGGCCTTTGTGAAACCCCTGTCCTTGCTGAGAACGTAGACGGTTTCAAGATAATCCTCAAGACTGGGGGAAAGTTCGCGCATGACGTCTCCCGTTGCGGTTAAAAGTTAGCTTAAACTAACTTTACCAAAATACGGGCGTCATTGCAAGTCCTCCCGCCGGCAGGCCGGCGGGAAGCCGCCATGCTCCCCCATGAGATCGGCCTCCCCCTCATCTTTCAACATTTTCCCGGCGAAATAAGCCGGGACGGCCAGCGTGCCGAAAGAGCATACTATGGCTGGCCCCCGTCAGGTTTATGACATTGCTTCTGATTTTGTAGAATTACGGAATGCCCCGTGTATCCCGGAATAAAATAATTCTGACGTCGGCTGCCGCCGCAGGCGCGGCGCTCGCTTTTTCCGTTCTGCTGATGCCGGTGATGAACCCCGACATTTTTTGGCATCTTTCCGCCGGCAAATATATCCTTTCCCGCGGCGCCATCCCTTTTTCCGACTTCCTGTCCTGGACCGAATACGGCGCGCCCTGGACGGATTTTGAATGGCTCGCGCAGGCCGTTTACCAGCTTGTCTTTTCCTGGCTGGGAATGCGCGGGCTTTTTCTGCTCAAGCTTGCCGTGCTGGCTCCCACGCTGCTTATTTTCAAAAAACTGCTGAAGCTTTATGCTTTGGAAGAAGAGGCGTTTTGGGCCTTCCCTTTATGGGGACTGGCGCTGCTCGCCAATGCCGACCTCCGGCCGGAGAATTTCACCGTCCTTTTCTTCACGGCGGAGCTTTACCTTCTTGAAAAGATGCGCGTTCGCGGCCTTGCCTGGATAAAAAACCGCGTTTTTTACTGCGCCGCGGCCTCCGCGTTCGCCCTGTGGGCGAACCTGCACGCGGGCTTTCTCTACGGCCTGCTTCTTATTTTCTTTTACGCGGCGGGCGAAGCGGCCCAGGTGAAAATCCTACGCGCTCCCGGCGCCCCGGAATCGGCGGCCAGGATAAAACTCCTTTCAACGGCGCTGGCGCTATGCGCGCTGGCCGCGCTCGCCAACCCCTTCGGCTGCAAGATCTATTCCCTGCTGCTGGCGCATTACAAGGACCTGGGGGAACTCCAGACCCAGATAATAGAATGGTCACCCTCCAGGTTTTCCAACCCTTTTCATTGGCCCTACGCTTTCATCCTGCCGGCGGCTTTCGGGTCCATGCTCGCGCTTTTTCTGAAGGAAAAGAAGCTAATCCCCGCGCATTTGCTGGCCGCGGCGTATTTCGGCTTTTCCGCCTCCGCGCACACCCGCCACATAGTTTTTTTCACCACAGCGGGGCTTGTTTTCTCCCTTTCCGCTCTGAGCGTCTGCCCGGCCGTCGGGAATTCCGGGAAATTCAAATACGGCAGGCTGGCGCTCGCCGCGGCGGCGTTTTTCTACCTGTTTTCGGCGGTGTGGCCGCGCTATCAGCGAATGAACATCGGCCTGGGTGAACAGGCCCGGGGGGCTTCTGGGTTCCTGAAAACTAACGCCGGCCGGCTCTCGGGACTGAAGCTTTATAATCCGTGGAAGTGGGGCGGGTACCTTGGTTTCGCGCTTTCCCCCGATTACAAGGTATTCGTGGACGGAAGATATATTTTCCACAAATATCTGGCTGAAATAGACGCCGCCACCAAAAGTTTTGAGAGCTGGAACGGCTATTTTGAGCGCAGGGACATTGAGCTCGCGGTTTTGGACAGGGACCGCAACATACTGGAATTCAAGGTCGCGACGGGCAATGGCAAGGAGAGAGCGCTTTTAAGGCCGGCTTATCTGGTTTACATGCATAAAAGCAAATGGGCGCTTGTCTGGTGGGATGAATACTCGGTAATTTTTGTGCGCCGCGACAGGGCGGCCCCCGCGTGGCTCAGGGAACAGGAGTTCCAGACGCTGCGCCCGGGCGATTTTGAGAACGCCACGTTGATGCTTTGTCTTGGAGAAGTGCGCCTGGAAGACCTTGAGGCCGAGAAGAAAAAACTTAAAAACATGCGGCCCTACAGCCTTAAAGAGGAAAATAAATTCTACGGGTTTATGGACGGATACCCGGCTTCCTGCCGAAACCTGCTTAAATAGGACTCCGGCGGGAACAGATTTTCAAATTTTGCTATACTTTAGTATTGACGGTTGGGTGGCTGAGCGGTCAAAAGCAACGGTCTGTAAAACCGTCGGGCAACGCCCTTCGTAGGTTCGAATCCTACCCCAACCACCATTTAGGGTGTAGGGTACAGGGTTTAGGGTATAGGCCGAGATAAATTCGGTTCTATACCCTTTACCCTACCCCCTATACCCTGTAGTTTTGGAAGGGTGGCCGAGTGGTTGAAGGCGCAGACCTGGAGAGTCTGTAGGCTCCTAAAGGGTCTCAAGGGTTCGAATCCCTTCCCTTCCGAATAATTTAAGACGTCCGCCTGAGGCGGACGTCTTAAATTATTCGGAGGTTAAGGTATAAAGTTCGACACTACTTTGCCGAACATCCTGCGGAAACTTTATAAATTCCGCTTCTCCGGTCGTTTCCCCGCTTTCCAGGTCGATTACCGCGAGATGTCGCGAGAAGGGGTCCGCAGGCTCGCCCAAACAGCGCATGTACGAAGCTCTGCGCGCCTTCTTCGTCCAAGGCCTTCCTTCTTTGGAAGCCGCCCGCCTCTTCGGCTACACCGTCAACTCCTTCCGTGTGCTCTGCCACCATTTCCTGCGAGACCCCAACCCCACCTTCTTCGCTTCTCCACAACGAGGGCCCCACTTCCAGCCTAAGAAATCCGCTGCACGGGACCTGATCATCTCCTTGCGCAAACGCAATCACTCGGTCTACGAGATCAGCGAGATACTCAAAGA
>JACQYT010000012.1 GCA_016208085.1 Elusimicrobiota bacterium
CAGCCTCCTTTCCAGCATGAATATAGGATATCAGATATCATTGATCCGGCAAGGTCTCAAGGTCCCGGATTTTTTAGGCCCAAAGGACCTATGCCGGGCAGGTCAAAAAACGCCGTTAAAGCGGCCTTAAGTTCGGTAACATTTTAGATGATTTGATTCGCCGGCATCACCTCCAGGTCTGTCTTGAGCTGGGAAAAGCGTTTTTCCACATAGGGTTGGTATTTATAGATAGAAATAACTTCTCTCTTGGGGTACTTCTTCTTGTCAAGGTTGGAAGCCAGGGGGAACACCCCGTCCGTCCTTTCCTCGGCCCGCAGGGCTTTCTCATCAATCCGGACCTCAAGGCTCCAGACGACGCGCCGCACAACGCGCACAGGAGCATGGGCGCCAGGCCGTCCGCGGTGCAACCGCTTGAACCGCTCCTGTATCTGCCGCCTTAGCCGCACCCGCAGCAAAGACTTCACCGAGCGCCTCTCGACGATTTCCCGGACGGCCTTGCGGATCTGGCCGGCCGAGCGCAGTTGCCGCCGATTCAGCCGCTGGGCCAATAAACCCAACTCCGCCTGGGCTTGGATCATATGTTTTTCCCTGGCCTGCCCATCCAGTGCCGCTTTGGCGCTGGAACGGAACCAGATGCCCCGGCCGCGCTCCGACACAAGGGCGTCGAACATCCTGGCGATCCGGTCATCATTGAGGCAGCGCTTTTGCTCCTGGGTGAAGCCAAATGCTCCCGACTCGATGGGTCCGGCCCATTCCGCAATACGGTAAAGCGGCGCCGGGGAGTCCAGAATGTTGTGGACCAGCGCGGCAAGGGCTTCCCCATGCTCAATAGTCCACTCCCGCCCTGTTCCTACGAATGAGCGCAGGATGTCTTGCAGGTTGAGACGCTGTAAAAAGTGGGCGAGGATGGGGTGTGGCCCCGGGTGGTGTGTGATATGTACGGCATCCCCTTGACTAATATGCATATATATACTATAATACATAATAGCCATGAAAAAGTCAAGCGCCTCGCTCAAGAAATCCCTCAAGGACATCCTGGAGAAACGCGCCGGCCTTATAGAGCAACTGATTGCCTCCGGCCCGGTAGTGATTGGAAACGTTTACGATGTCATGCGGCGTTGCGGCAACCCGCATTGCCATTGCGCGGAAAAACCGGGGCATCGCCAGACGCTGTTAATCTATACGCGCAACGGACACCGCCACTGCAAGCTGGTGCGCCGCAAAGATGAGGAGCGCGTCAAACTGGCATGGCAGAACTACAGAGCGTTCAGGAAGGCCTTGCGGCAGATTCGCGCCCTCAATCAGCGGGAATTGTCGATTCTAAGGGCGGATATTATAAATAGGGGTTTTTGCTACAGATAATGTTTCTCGTCGGAAAATCAGGATTCACTAATTCCAAAGTAGTACGGTCTCGATAAGCGGAATGTGGGTTATCCCTGACTGTGCTTGGGTATTTTGCTTGTGAGGTAAAGCAGGAGTTTGTCAATCAACATACCAACTGGATAACAAGTAAGCATAACTATAAGAAAAAGAACCAGGCCTATTATCAAATATGCGGGAATTGCATACGGCAGGTTGGCAAAAAAATCGTCAAAAAAAACACGGTAGCTGCGATAATAAATATGGACGTCTATTTCCTGGCGCAGCAGATAATGAAAGAATAATGCGGGTAATATTGGCGTGGCGACAAGGGCCAGTCTTTTCAAGCGTCGGTTGTATGCCCTTCGTATCATCACAATCATTGCAATAAAGAGGATTGCGGAAAGCATATAAGCGAGAAGATAGCCGGCATTACCGACGACAAGATCCCTTGCCATCAAGCCTGTATAATCCCCATCCGGAGTATTAACACGGAATCCACCTTGAAGGCTCAGGAATAGATCAGCAGGAAATATCATGGTCATCGACAGGATGATTAAGAAAAGAATTATTGAATACTTTAGTTTCATAATTATTTTAGCTCTATGGGACTTGTTCCAACTCCTAATACCACGGGATCTGTTCCAGTTGGATTTGACTGTGTGAATTCAACATCGCTTGTTCCGGTGTAACCTTGGCACCCTAACTTTTGGTGTATAACGAGCTTAAATATTCTAGGCAGGAGAATAATCGAGAATGCATATTCATCGCGCATCGTACCATCACTTAGGGTGGTTATACTCATTGGCCAGGGCCAAATACCGCGGAAAAAGCCGGCTTTCCAACACTTCACGTTACTTTGAATGGGGTCGCACCAAACAACTTCACTTACTCTGGTATTCCCCAATGGCTTTAAGAACTGATCCTTCACAGTCCATATAAATCTATCATCAGTTGTTGCGGTGGGCAGAAATCCCCCCTTTGCAACTACCTTAAGTTTTAAAGGTTCATGCTCTATACTTACCGGGCGTCTCACGGTGAGGGCAAGTGAAACCGGAGGGCAATTATCCACAGTGGCGGTAATGGTTACATCACCCTCAGGCTTGCTCTCCGCTGTCGGAATGACCTGTACGGTCTTTTGGTTGGTTCCGCTCGTGAATTTTACTTTTGCGTTGGACAGCGACCATTGTATTTTCGAAAGGGGTTTACTTGTGATTACTTTAAACGGTACTTTCGGCGAATTTGTATAAGTCTTGAATAGAAGCAAGTCTTTGGGGCCGGCAATTGTGACTTTACCGGCGGAACAGCCGCAGACCGGTGGTGCGCCCTGGCCGTTGCGGCAATCACAGGTCGCAGCATACTCCGGATTTGTTATTGCCCAGGCTTCTATCGTGCCCGCGCAGTCTACCCCCGGATCTATTCCAGCGGCAGAAGCAGTAATCGCTTTTGCGGTTGCCGAAACAACGGCCTTTGCGGACGCGGCGGCGTCAGCCGGGGATTTTGCCGATGACGCCGACGCCAACAGAGCGGGGGACTGCTTTGTTGCCGCCTGGCCCGGCGTCCCCCCGGACAATTTCGTGCCGCTCAGGCTGAATTCCGATGCGGTGTTTAACTTGGGAATATCCGGTTCCGAGAATTTTAAATCGGTGACCTGGTCGCCCTTCCCGGTTAATAAGGCGGCTTGTTTGGAGGGGATTGGTTTGAAGTCTTTGTCTGGAAGTTTCGCGGTGACATCGAACATCCGGCTGTTCCGGTCATACAGATTCTTAAGCCTTTCCTTAGCATTCCCATCAAGCCCTTTGTTTATTTCGTTGACGTCCGGGGCCTCGCCCCTGGCGCAGGACTCTTTGGCTTTTTTATGCGCGGCTTCGATAAGGTCATGCTTTCTGTTGGTCCAGCGGCAGTTTTTTTTACAGCCCTTGACGGCGACGGCGGCTTTGTTCTCTTCGTTGTCGAGCAGGCTTATAACATGGGAACAGAGATCGCCCATGACGGAAGCCTCGCAATTTTGAGGCATGGAAAAGACGACGATTTGCCGGACTATGCGCGCGGGCGTAACGGCCGCCTCGCAGCTTGGAGGAATGGAATAGAACGCAAGAGAGGAGAAGAGAAGAGAAGAATATCCGTGGTCAAAGCAAGCGATTTAAAATTCTTTTTCATGCCCCGGCCTCCGCCGGAAAAAGTGACGTTTATATTATAGCAGATGCCTCCGGGATTTCAAGGGGCGGCGTTTAGGCTGTAGGCTGAAGGCTGTTAGTCAAATCTAAACAGTCTACACCCTATCCACCTGGGCAGTTACTTCGGGGGCATAATACCAATATGACGGGTCAGGAAACAGGTATTGTGTCCCCTGATTCCTGGCCCGGAGGGCCTATGGGTCTGATAGGCCGGTAGGCCCATGACAAAAACGCCGCGATATGGTACAATGTATTACGCTGTTTTACAGCGCAGCACACTAAAAGAGGATGTGGCAAAGGAGATAAAGAAGATGAAAAAGCTAATAGCAGCGGCGTTGCTGGTAAACCTTTCAGGGATCGTCAGCGCCTCAGAAATTGAACGGCTCAAAACCACCGGGCTTGCGCCCATAACGCTGGAAGCAATAAAAGGAAGCGGCATGAGCCTGCCTGAACTGTTGCCTTTGACCGGAAATAAAGGTATAAATGTCGTTATAACCAATACAAATGTAAATAACGGCTCAAGCAGCGTGAACACAAATGTCAATGTGAATAATTCCGCCGTTAATTCGCCCGGCAACGACAACATAAGCGTTGCCGTCAATAATACCAATACCAACAATACCGCGAGCGCTGTGAACACGCACGTTAACGTGCATAACACAGGCGTCAATTCGCCCGGCAATGATAATATAAACGTCGGCGTGAACAATAACAGCGCTCATAATGCGCTAAGCAACGCGAACACGGATGTCAACGTGCATAATGCGAACGGTAATTCGCCCGGCAATGACAATATAGGCGTTGCAGTAAACAACAACAGCGCTAACAACGGGATAGCTCATGCGGACACGGACGTTAACGTTGCCAACACGGATAATAACGCGTTCACCGATGACAACATAAACGTTAATATAGGCAATGCCAATACCGGCAACGCGATAAGCGATGCAGACGTGAACGTTACGGTAAATGGCACGAATGCCAACGCCGGCAAAGCGGGAGTTTATAAGAGCCCTGTAATTTACAGGTTTAAAAGCCATGCGCAGCAAGCCATGAATAAAGCCTTGAATAACTTAAACAACATGAAGAACGTCCAGGTTTTATCAAAAAAAATAACCGAATGTTCCGGATCTGGTTTCAGTTTTGAGGTCCGGTTCCGTTCAACAATGGTTTTGCGCACCCATGCTGCCCAGGAGAGCTTTTATTGTGCATCGAAGGCAGAAGAGGTTATGTATAGAAAAGTCGGGGAATTTCAAAACCTGAAGAGACAGATCGTCAGCGCGGAAATAACTAACTCCGGGTTTAATTATTCGTATATAATAGCTTATTTTCCGGCAAAGTGAAGAATTAGAAAAGGTCCCTTTTTTCCCTCCCCTATACAGCAATTCCGCGGTTGTTTGCGGAATTGCTGGAGAATTCCCGTTGTTTGTTGAATTCATATATTAATATAATGATTTAATGGAATGGCTGATACAACTGCCGGTGCTTTTTTTCTCTATTGTTTTTCATGAATTCGCGCACGGCGCCGTGGCTTTCAGGAAAGGCGACGACACGGCTTATCTTTCAGGCCGACTCACTTTGAACCCGCTGCCGCATATAGATATCGTCGGCACCATCTTGCTTCCGGCAATGTGCATCATGTCCGGCCTGCCGTCCATAGGCTGGGCCAAGCCGGTGCCGGTCAACCCTTTGCGCATGCCGCGCCCCCGCCATGACATGGCCCTGGTGGCGTTGGGCGGCCCGGCCTCCAATATCGCGCTTGCCGCGACGGCGCTTGCGGCCTTTAAAATAGCCGCTTTCGGTTTTATGGGCCCGGACCTCACGGTCACGCTTATGAAAGCCTTCTATTTCGCCATAATCATAAATCTCGCTTTGGCGCTGTTCAATCTTCTCCCGGTCTTTCCGCTGGACGGCAGCCATATAGCCCTGGGTTTTATGTCGGACAAATGGCTTCAGATATACGAGAAGCATATCCCGTACGGCATGTACATAATAATAGGCCTGATGCTGAGCGGCGCGCTGAACTATATAATCTTCCGGCCCATCTTGGCGTTCGCCAGGTTCCTGATATAGGGGACACACCTTGCCGCAAGGTGTGTCCCCTTGAACGCGGTCATAACGATTTATGGACACCGATAAAAAGAGAACAGCGCTTTCGGGCATGCGTCCCACGGGGAAACTGCATTTAGGCAATTACTGGGGAGCGTTGAAGAACTGGGTGGAGCTCCAGGAAAAATACGATTGCTGGTTCTTCATTGCGGACTGGCACGCGCTGACCACCGGCCACGAAAAGAGCGAAGAATTCCGCGCCGGCGCCCGGGAGATGGCGCTGGACTGGCTGACCGCCGGCCTGGACCCCGCCAGGTGCGTGCTGTTCAGGCAGTCGGACATAAAAGCCCACGCCGAACTCTACCTGCTGCTGGGCATGGTAACGCCGGTAAGCTGGCTGCTCAGAAACCCCACTTTCAAAGAGCAATTGCAGGAGCTTTACAAACAGAAATACCGCGGGCAGCAAGACAAGATGAAGAAGGCCGAAGGCGTGGCCCGCCAACTGGCCGAGGCGCACGGACACGACGCCGACGAACTGGCGCTCCATTCGGATATGGCCACTTACGGCTTCCTCGGCTATCCGGTGCTTCAAGCCGCCGACATCCTGATGTACGGCGCCCATTATGTGCCGGTCGGCAAGGACCAGCTTCCGCACCTGGAGTTGACCCGCGAGATAGCGCGGCGGTTCAACCAGACTTTCGGCGGCGCTCTGCTGCGCGAGCCCGAGCCGCTCTTGACGCCTGCGCCGGTAGTGCCCGGCCTGGACGGGCGCAAGATGTCCAAGTCCTACGGCAATACCATAGAGCTGGGAGAGGACCCGAAGTCCCTGGAAGCCAAGATTAAGAAAATGTTCACGGACCCGGCCAAGATACGCATTGACGACAAAGGGCATCCCGAAGGCTGCGTAGTCTTCGCTTTCCATAAGCTTTATAACCCGGATTGGAAAACCAGGGAAACCGAGTGTAAAGAGGGCCGTGTCGGCTGCGGAGCCTGCAAAAAGCGCCTATTTGAGTTGATGTCAAAGCCGCTGGCGGAGTTCCGCGAGCGCCGCGCGGCATACGAGGGCGGCGCCGCCGGCGTGGAAACTATCCTGGCGGAGGGCGGGAAAAGGGCCGGGGCCAGGGCTTGCGCGCTGATGGCTCAAATCAACAGGACGGTGAAGCTCGCATGAACATTATCAACGCCATGGACGTGCACCTGGACGTATTCGAGGGGCCGCTTGACCTGCTGATGTACCTTATTAAAAAGGATAACCTGGATATTTACGATATTCCGATCTCGCAGATAACGCAGGAATACCTGGCCTACCTGGAAGTGATGAAGAACCTGAACCTTGAGGTGGCGGGCGAGTTCCTGGTGATGGCCTCCACGCTGATGCAGGTAAAATCCAGAATGCTGCTGCCGTCCAGGGCCGAGCCGGGTTCGGAAGAGGGGCCCGACCCCAGAGGCAGGCTTGTATCCATGCTTGAAGACTATCAGCGCTATAAGCAGGCCTCAAAGACACTGGAGGGCCGCAACGCCTTATTCAGGGATGTTTTTTACCGCGGCTCGCCGGTGTTCTCAAACGACGAGAAATTCCTTGAGCTTGAGTTCTTTACGCTCCTTGACGCCGTCAGGCGGGCGTTTGAGCGGGTGGACGACTCCCAGGAAGTGCGCGCCGACAGCTTCCCGATAGAATCCAGGGTGGAAAAAATAATGGACCTGCTTAAAAGCAGGGAGTGGGTGCTCTTAGACGAGATTTTCGCGTCGGAGACCAAAAGGCTGGGCATCATAACCTGTTTTATAGCGCTTCTGGAGCTTATCAAACAGCGCGCGATAATGGTCGTTCAGGACGTCGTCTGCGGCGAGGTGCGCATTTACCATTCGCCCGAGCCCGGAGACAATAGGGTAGAGGGTAGAGGGTAGAGGGTAGAGGGTAGAGGGTAGAGGAATAAGGAACTCCTTACTCTGAACCCTATATCCTAAACCCTAAACCCTCTACCCTCTACCCTCTACCCTGTCTTTTTGAGGTGAATTATGGAAGACGCCGAACTCAAAAAAGCGATCGAAACTCTGCTTTTCATAACCGACCACCCGCTGCCCCCGGAGCGGCTGGCGCAACTATGCGAGATAAAGGACCTGGAGCGCGTTAAAACCGCGGTGGTGGGGCTTAAGAACGAGCTTGACTCCGGCGGCAGCGCCCTTCAGCTGATGCAGATAGCCGGCGGCTGGCAGATGGCCACCAGGCCGGAGAACAGCCTCTTGGTCAGAAAGCTTTACCATAGCAAAATGACGGTGCGCCTGTCACAGGCCGCCCTTGAAACGCTCTGCATAATAGCCTACAGGCAGCCCATAACAAGGGCCGAGATAGAGAGCATACGGGGCGTGGAAGTCATAGGCCCGCTTGACACGCTGACCGAGCGCAAGCTTGTCACCGTGGTGGGCAGGCGCGAAACCGTGGGCCGGCCCATACTTTACGGCAGCACCGGGGAATTTTTGAGGCAGTTCGGCCTTAACTCGCTTGACGACCTGCCCAAGCTTGAAACCATGGCTGTCCAATCCGCCTACCCCGCGGCGGGGGAGGCGTCCGTTGAGCCGGCCCGGCCCGCGCTGTTCGCGGACGGCCGGCCGGTGGAACTTTCACAGCCGGATAGCGAGGCAGCGGGAGAGCCGGAGAGTAATACAAAACAGTCCGATAAATAATAGCAAGACTCTCTTTCTGTTTTGCTATCCAGCTGTCTTGCTAATCAACGATTATGCCTGAAATAAGAAAAGATCCCGTTTTCGGCCGCTGGGTCATAATAGCTTCCGAACGTAGCCTACGCCCCAACCAGTTCAGGGAGGTGGCGGGAAAAAACGCTTATCACTGCCCCTTCTGCCCCGGCAATGAAGCCGAAACTCCGCCGTCCATCTATACCCTGTCCGCGGAAAACGGGGAAGGCGCAAAGGCGCAAAGAAACAAAGGCACAAAGGCGCGAAAGGGCAAAAATGCGAACTGGCGCCTGCGCGTGGTCAGGAATAAATACCCGGCCCTGCAGCCGGAAGGCGACACTATAAACAGGGTAGAGGGCATATATGACCGCATGGACGGCATGGGCTTTCACGAAGTGGTGATAGAGACCCCGGTCCACTCCCGGCAGATGGAAGACATGGAGGTTTCCGGGATAGCCGACATTTTAAAAACCTATATCCTGCGCGTGAATGAGATAAAAAAAGACCACAGGATAAAGTACGTGATGGTCTTCAAGAACCACGGCGCTAGCGCGGGGGCGAGCATTTCGCACTCGCATTCACAGATCATAGCCATGCCGATGACGCCCATAAGGGTGGTGCAGGAGATAACAGGCTCCGAAAATTACAGGCGGGACCGGGGCTCCTGCGTGTTCTGCGATATAGTCAGGGAAGAAGCTGGCTCGAAGAAGCGGGTGCTGGAGGAAAATGAAAATTTTCTGGCCTTAACGCCCTATGCCAGCCGGTTTTCTTTCGAGCTCTGGATCCTGCCGAAGAAGCATCTCAGCCATTTTGAGAACGCCGACGCGGCGCTGATGCCGGACCTGGCAGGCATAATAAAAGGCGTTCTGGGCAAATTAAAGCGTTCGCTCGCGGGCCCTTCCTACAACCTTATAGTGCATACCATGCCGGTGCAGGACCCGGAAGTCGGGCACTATCACTGGCACATTGAAATAATGCCCAAGATGAGCATGGTGGCCGGTTTTGAATGGGGCACCGGTTTTTACATCAACACCGTGTCGCCTGAAGACGCCGCAAAAATTTTAAACACAGGGAAGAAGTATAAGTTTTAAAAATTTTTGCGGTAAAAATTTTTACCGGAGAACAACATGAAAATACTTGTGGCGGCCAGCGAAGCTTTCCCTTTCTGCAAGACCGGGGGCCTGGGCGACGTGGTAGGTGCGCTCGCGCAGGTCTTCTCGCGCGCGGAGGCCAACGAGGTGGCGCTGTTCCTGCCGAGGTACCGCAACCTCGGCGGCGGCGCGTTCTCGTTAAAGGCAGTGGCCGGCAGTTTCCTGATACCCGTGGGCAGCCGCCTTGAAACCGCCGCGATGTCTCATGTGCAGTGGGGCAGGGTTTCGGTCTATTTTATAGAAAATTCCAGATATTTCGACCGCCCCGGCATCTACCGCGCCAATTTCGGCGATTACGAGGACAACGATGAAAGGTTCATCTTCTTCTCAAGGGCCGTGCTGGAGGGCGCGAAATTCATAGGCTTCAAGCCCGACGTAATACACACCCACGACTGGCAGACGGGCCTGGTAAGCGCCTATCTTAAGACCCTCTACAAAATAGATTCCTTCTTCTCAAAGACCGCCGTCGTTTTTACCATAAATAATATCGCCTACCAGGGGATGTTCCCCAGGGAGACGCTTTTGAAGGCCGGTTTCTCCTGGCTGGATTTCACGCCGGACAAGCTGGAATTCTATGGCGGTATCAATTACATGAAAGCCGGCGTAGTTTTCTCCGATATAATCACCACGGTAAGCCCCACTTACGCGGGCGAACTGCAGTTTAAGCCCGAATTCGGTAAAGGGCTTGAAGGGGTGCTCCGCTCCAGGAACCCGGACCTGTTCGGAATACTTAACGGCATGGACGACGAGCTCTGGGACCCGGCCGGCGACTCTTTTATAGAAAGGGGCTACGATCAGAACAGCTTTGCGAAGGGCAAGGCCGCCTGTAAACTAGCCCTGCAGCATGAATGCGGGCTTGAGGAGTCCAGGGAGAAACTACTGGCCGGCGTAGTCTCGCGGCTGGACTCTCAGAAGGGCCTGGACCTGTTATACAACGTCCTGTCGGAATTCACGGACAAGATACAGTTCGCGGTGTTGGGCGCCGGCGACCCCGGGATGGCGGAGGCTTACGCCGATATGGCGAAGGCCAGGCCGAAAGAAGTGTTCTTCCAGACCGGCTTCCATGAAAGCCTGGCGCACCGGATATACGCGGCCTCGGATATTTTTGTGATGCCTTCGCGATTTGAGCCCTGCGGTCTCTCGCAGTTGATAGCCATGCGCTACGGCGCGCTCCCGGTCGTCACCCGCACCGGCGGCCTCAAAGACACCGTCGTAAGCACGGACGAGCCCAGAGATTCCAACGGCTTCGCGATAGATTCCGCCGACGAGGCGGCGCTTAAATCCATCCTGGGCCACGCCGTTTCGCTTTATGCCTGGAAAGAGAACTGGAATACGATGGTCAGAAACGCGATGAAGTGTGATTTCTCCTGGACCAGGTCCTCGCAGGAATACCTGAAGCTTTTTAACATCGCGCATCAGAAGAAACAACAGTAATCCGAAAATCGCTGCGATTTTCGGATGTCCGTTCGCCTGTCAAACGGCTATAGCCATGTATTTTACCAATGAACGCTTATAAAATTCGCCGCACCGGTCAGGAAAGAAGCCGAAAAAAATTCTTCACCATGCAGGGGATTCGCTATGAAAGCGGTTTTCTACACTAACGAGTATCCTCCCAACACCTACGGCGGCGCGGGGGTGGCGGTAGAATATCTCACGCGCGAACTCAGCAAACTCATGGACGTGGAGGTGCGCTGTTTCGGGAACCAGCGGGGGGGGAAGCCGCGTCTTCAGGTCACCGGCTACAAGCCCTGGCCGGAACTGGCCAAAGGCGCGCATAAAGGCTTTGACAAGGCGCTGGAGGCGATCAGCATAAACCTCCAGTTCTGCAAGAACAACACGGCGGATATAGTTCACTGCCATACCTGGTACACGAACCTGGGCGGGTTTTTCGCCAAAATACTGCACAACATCCCTTTCGTCATGACGACCCACTCGCTTGAGCCGCTGCGCCCCTGGAAGCGCGAGCAACTGGGCCGCGCCTACGACCTGAGCTGCTGGATAGAGCAAAACGCCGTGCACGCCGCCGACGCCATCATAGCGGTTTCAGGCGGCATGAAAAAGGACATACTTTCGTGCTACGGCGTTCCCGCTTCCAAGGTTCACGTCATTCACAACGGCATAGACCTTGCCGAATACCGCCGGACATCTTCTTCATCCGCCCGGAGCAAATGGGGGATAGACCTGAAGAAACCCTATGTTCTTTTCGTCGGGCGCGTAACAAGGCAGAAAGGCATCATACATCTGGTCAACGCGATACCCCATATAGACCCCCAGGCGCAGGTGGTTCTCTGCGCCGGCGCTCCCGACACAAAGGAAATAGCGGCCGAGATGGAAGCCGGCGTAGCCAAAATCCGGAAAAAACGCGCGAACGTCGTCTGGATACAGAAAATGCTGCCGAAGAAAGAGGTAATAGAACTTTACAGCAACGCGGCCGTCTTCTGCTGTCCCTCCATCTATGAACCCTTCGGCATAATCAATGTGGAAGCCATGGCCTGCGGCGCGCCGGTGGTGGCTTCGGCCGTGGGGGGGATACTTGAGGTGGTCGTGCCGGAGAAGACCGGCCTTCTTGTGCCTTTTACAGCGAAGAAAGACGGCGCCTACGAGCCGCGCGACCCGCAAAAGTTTTCGCGCGACCTCGCAACGGCGCTTAACCGCGTGCTCCGCAACCCGTCCCTGCAAAAGCGTTTCGCGGCCGAAGGCCGCCGCCGGGTAGAGACGAATTTCAGCTGGGCCGGCGTCGCCAAAAAAACTTACGCGCTGTATAAGAGCCTGGTGTAACAGCAGGCGGCTGAATTCTTAATGATGAGGTGGAGTCTGGGTTTTCAAGCAAAAAGAAAGAAGCATATGGCAGGCGCGTGGCGGTGGTGCGCTGAAGGGGAAACCAGTGGCAACTATTTGAAGACTAGTGTTTACATTAAGTCGGACTTAATGTAAACTATAGGTATGACTAAAAACACATTGTTCAGACGGACTATCGTTGATGAGCTGCTAAAATATATCCATACCGGAGACGTGCTTGTCTTGCATGGCGCCCGGCAGGTGGGAAAAACCTCCATAATGGAATATCTCATAGATATTTTAAGGGGAGAAAAGCGGCAGGTTTATTACGCGGATATTGAGGATTCGCGGTTGAAGACCCTGCTTGACTCCGGCCCCGCTGAATTTGTCAGGCATCTCCGGGAAGAGGGCTATGATACAGCCGCCCGGGTTTTTGTGTTCATAGATGAAATTCAGTATCTTGAAAACCCTTCGTCCTTTCTTAAGCTGGCGGCCGACCATTATAAAAATCTTAAGCTGATTGTTTCCGGCTCCTCCAGTTTTGAAATAAAAAGCAAATTCCGCGACTCTCTTGTGGGCAGGACCCTTGAGTTTGAGGTTTTTAACCTTTCATTTGAGGAATTCCTGGTATTCAAGGGACTGCCGGCGGCGGGGCTGGACGCTCCGTTTACGGCTAAAAAAACGGGAGAGCTGAAAAATCTCTACAGGGAATACGCCATTTACGGCGGATATCCTAAAGTGGTTCTCGCCAGCTCCGCCGGGCTGAAAGAAAAATATCTGCAACAGATAATAGACACTTATGTCAGGAAGGACATCCGGGATCTCGCCGGAGTCAAGGATGTGGGCAAATTCAACCGCCTGCTTGAAGCGCTTGCGGCCCAGAGCGGCAGCCTGCTCAATTCGCTTGAGCTTTCCAATACCTGCCAATTGGCAAGGCAGACGGTTGAAAAGTACATTTTTATACTTGAAAACACCTATGTTCTTAAACTGGTCAGGCCCTATAGCGGAAATATCCGCTCGGAACTCTTTAAAGCTCCTAAAATCTTCTTTTACGATTCGGGGCTTATGCAGTTGCTGTGGATGAAATCCCTGCCGAAGATAATTGCAGGAAATGTTTTTGAGACTTCGGTGTTTGCCGGGCTTGTTAAAAAGTACGGCAAAGACAGCGTGTTCTACTGGCGCAGCAAAGACAAAAAGGAGATAGATTTTATATTAAAGCGCCGGGGCGCGGCGCTGCCGATGGAGGTGAAGCTGAATTTTGGACGTTTTGAGCCGGGCGCAATAAAGTATTTTAACGGCAAATACGGCCTGAAAGATTACAGGATTGTGGGCCTGGACGGCAAGCCGCGCGGCAGATTCTCAGTTTATCCTTGGCGGGTTTAGTAAATAAGCGCATTGGAAGAAAAACTATGGCTAAAAAAATAACCGTGGAGAAGGAATCTCCGGCGATTGCGCAGGAGAAATTCGGGTATTTTAAAAAGTTTTTCCCCGAGGCTGTAAGCGAGGGCAAAGTGGATGTGGAAGCCCTGCGCCGGTCTTTGGGCGAGAATGTAATCTCAACCGGCGAAAGATATAACCTGGACTGGGCGGGAAAGACCGAGGCTTTTAAGGCCCTCCAGACCCCGACCACCGCCACGCTTGCGCCCTGCCCCCAAGAAAGCGTTGATTTTGAGAAAACCGGCAATGTCTTTATAGAGGGCGAAAATCTGGAAGTTCTGAAAGTCCTGCAAAAGGCCTACTATGGCAAGATCAAAATGATCTACATAGACCCGCCGTATAATACCGGCAGCGACAGTTTCATTTATCCCGACCGCTTCCAGGAGAGCAAAGAAGAGTATTTAAAGCGCATTGAAGAAAAAGATGAAGACGGCTATCTGCTGAAAGAGGGCCTTTTCCGGAAAAACTCTGATGAATGAGATTTTTGGAGAGGAAAATTTTGTTGCCAATATAATATGGGAAAAAAAATATGCTCCGCAAAATGATGCGAGATATTTTTCAGACAATCATGATTATATTCTTGCGTATGCTAAACGGATAGATAGTTTTAAGCGGAACTTGCTTCCAAGAACTGAAGAATCAAAAGAACGCTATAAAAATCCAGACAATGACCCAAGAGGCCCATGGAAAGCAAGTGATTTTTCCCGAAAGGCTGTTTTACAGCATACTATTTATGAGATAGAACTACCGTCAGGAAGAAAAGTTCTTCCACCAAATGGACGCAGTTGGGTAAAAGATCCAAAGGGTTTAAGAGAAATGGTTAAAGATAATAGGATTTGGTTCGGTCCAAATGGTGACAGCGTTCCCGCGGTTAAAAGATTTTTATCAGAAGTTCAAGAGGGGCTCGTTCCGTTAACTATTTGGCCTTATAGTGAAGTGGGACACAACCAAGAAGCGGTTCAGGAGTTAAAAGAATTATTTGATGGAAAAGTTTATTTTGATGCTCCCAAACCCATTCGGCTACTCAATCGAGTTACCCAACTTGTAACAAATAGCGAAGATATTGTGTTGGATTTTTTTGCGGGTTCCGCCACAAGTGCTCATGCAGTCCTTGCTTTAAATAACGAAGATGGCGGTATTCGCAAATTTATTTGCGTCCAATTGCCGGAAAAAACTTCCGAGGATTCAGAGGCTTTTAAAGCTGGTTATAAAACAATAGCCGAAATCGGAAAAGAGCGCAT
>JACQYT010000110.1 GCA_016208085.1 Elusimicrobiota bacterium
GGGTATTGTGTGACCAGCCTTGGGTTAAACGAGAAGGAAATTTTGCGGTACGTAGAGTACCAGGCGAAGGATGATTCGGGGCAACTGCTGCTTCCGTTGTAGTCGGGGAAGCCCCCGACTCCCGTCGGGGGAGTCTCACTTATCTTGTCCAGCATCATGGCGGCCGTCTTCTCTCTTATGACGACGCCCTCCCGGTTGAGCTTAATGATATAGTCGAGGCTTTTGAGATAGAAAGCGGCGAAGTCCTTCGCCTCGTAGCCTATCGTGCCCCAGAGGTTCCTGGCGTAGCCTATGGGGGCCAGCGGCCTGATGAAAATATCTTCAAGGCCCGCTTTTACATACTCATCGATTACCTCGCGGTGGCGGGAAAGCGAATACCTGGACACGGTCAGCAGCGCGCCGGGCTTGAACACCCTGTAATCCGGCGACTGCGCGGCATGGTGTTTCTGGAAATATTTCAGCCATTTAAGGGTTTCGCCGTGCGAATCGCCGCCCGTGAATATCCTGTTTTTATTATGCAGGTCTTCAGGGCCGTCGAGCGAGGTGCAGATGGAAACCTCGTTTAACTACCGGCGATTTAAGGAGGCACTACGCGAGCTTCGCGCCCTTCACATCAGCGAATTGCGGCTTCTGCGGGAGCAGATCAGGCTGCGGGCGGCGCGATTCCCCGTCGGAGATAATTTGGGAAAACACTGGTCAGGATAAGCGGAATGTGGGTTCAAGCTGTGGCAAATCCACGGAAAGGGTGCCGCCGCGGCAGGCCAGTGTCATCCCACCACCCGCTTCGGGACCAGCAGGGCTCGCCAAAATCGGGCAAGCAGGTGGCGGGGTCACTTCCGGGACAATTTCTCCACTATTTTTCGGCATGCGTCCCTTAACTCTATGGAAGAGGTGGCATTGCTGTCGTAAGACGCCGTTATTTCGCCGGTTTCCACATCCACCACATTCACCGTAATATAGTAGGTGTTCAAAAGCTTTGAGAGCGAACCCACCAGCATCTTCTTAACATTAAGCAGTTTACCCATTTCAACGGCGCATTGCTGCTCGGTGCAGCCGCTGCTCTGGAACTTCTGTTCTGCCAGCACGATGTCCATGTTGTTCCTGTCCATCACTTTGTACAACCTGGTGTTCACCAGTTCGGTCCTTAAAAAGTCGGCCACGATTGAAGCGTCCGCCTGCGACACGTTCTTGCCGGTGAACTCGGCCACGGCCACATTTATCATTTCGGTTGATTTGACCAAAACAGGCTGAATAACAGGTTTTTCCGCCGGTTTTTCAACCGGCTTTGCGATTGCTTCTTTTTGTTTCCTGTCGCCCGGACCGAAGCTATACCCTGTTGAAATACGGTGGCTGCTGCCGAGGCTCTCGTGCGGAACCCAGGCGTAATCTATTTTGAGCCCGCCAAGCTTCACCCCCAGCCCGGCGCTGAAACCGCCGGAATTTTCCTCCGTCCGGTATCCCGCGCGCAAAAATGTCATATCTCCCAGCTCATACTCCGCTCCGAAATCCAGGCTGTTTTGTTTTTCAACCAGGCTGCGCCTGAACTGGCCTAGCAGGGAAATGCCGCTGTAAGTGTAACCGGCTCCGGCGCGCATTGTCCTGGGAAGCTTCACCCCGTCGCCGATTTCCCCTCCCAGATTTTCCACCGACGCCCCGAGTTTCCATTCCCCAAGCGAAACAAGACCTCCGAAATCGGCCGCGAACGCCGATTCCCTGCTGCCGAAGATTTCATCCTGCACTATCTTCAAAGTCATCCCCAAGCCAAGACGGCCGTGAATATTCTGCGCCGCTGAAACCCCGTAACACGTCCCTTTGTACTGGAAATATTCCCCCGTGCCTTCCCCGGCGAAATCGGTAATCTCGGTTTTCGGGGTGGAATAGATGTTTGCGCTTGCGCCGATTCTTGTTCCGCCGGCAAAATCCAGAGCCCCGGCCAGAAACTGCTGGTTTGTATCCCGAAAGTTCCTGCCGTAAGTGAAGAACGCTTCGCCGCCGGCCCCGAAGGCAAGGCCGGCGGGATTGCCGCTGACCGCTCCCAGATCGCCGCCCCGGGCGACGAAAGCCTCTCCCATGGCCGAGGCCCTTGCGGAAGTGTTCAGCTCAAGGAATTTCGCCCCGGAAATTTCCGCAACCGCCCGGGATGCAGTCAAGAAAACCAAAATCAGGACAATAATTGATTCATTCGTAAAAAGTCCCCGACGGTAGTCGCAGGTTTTAGCCTGCGGGAAACAGTAAGCCATCCCACGACAAGAACGCAGGCTGAAGCCTGCGGCTACAAAGTGAATAAAAATTTTTGCCGCAAAAATTTTTCCCATTCCCCGCCCTTCAGGGCGGGGAAACCTTGGGGCAAGGGGGAGTTTGAGGGGGAAAGAAATTTCCCCCTCCATACCGGTACTGGGATGATAAAACCCCGTGCCGGGTGGGATAAAATGTTGCAGCAACATTTTATTTTTCCTGTAAAAGGGACTTTTTACGGGAGACCCGATAATTGGTCTTGACGATAAATTCCGCATCTGTTACCTTCTCACGCCGATTTTTCTTGTTACATCCAGCTTGCCGGATTTGATATGCAGCAGATATACGCCGGGAGGAACGACGCTTCCGGTATTGTCTTTCCCGTCCCATTCGTCTTTATTGAAGCCGGGACTTCTTGAAACATTATCGGCTATTGTTTTTACAAGGCGGCCGGCGAGGTCATAGATTTTTATCGTAACCGCGTCATTCGCCGCAAGATTGTAAAAAATGCCGGCGCTTTGCCCTGTCTTGGGGTCAAACAGGCTTCTCCCGACCTTCACCTCTTTTTCCGAAACGGAAGCCTGCGCGCCGGTAAAGTTCTGATCGCTGAAATCAGCATTCAGGGGCGAATAGCTCCGCTTCGGCGGATCAAAGGCATACGCCGTCAGTGAAGGAGTCACAACATACTGGCCGGAAAAAAGGTCAGTGAATTCATAATATCCTGTTAAACCCGTGTCATAGGAGCCTGTTCGGGCGCCCGACAGGCTGAGCGACACCCCGCTCAATCCGCTTCCGGGGGAAGACCTGACATAACCTTTAATAAAGTATGTGGAGCCTGAACCGACCGAAAGAAACTTGTTGATGAAACCTGGCTGAAGGCGGTAATTCGCGCTTACAGATTTTTCCACGGCCCCGAAACTCAAGGATTCCGCTATCCGGTAATTCTGGAATGATTTAACCGAGCCCCCCAGGTCAAATGTCCGCCAGTCAATCCGCTCACCGGCCGCAAAAGCAGCCGGCGCAAGCGAATTTAAAAGGGCTAAAACAAGAAAAACAATCTTTCGGCTCATTTTTTTCCTCCCTTAACCGGATGTACGACCAAAAAGCCGTCACCCATGGCGCTATCCTCACGGGCCATGAAGACAAACTCTTAAACCACGAAAACCGCATAACCCTCCTGGAAACAAAAAAGTAATTTCTTCTTCCTACCGCGCCACGGAATTTGTGACTTTTTTGGGCCAAAAATGCATCAAAAGCGTCGTTATCCAGTCCAGGGGTTTCATTGGTTTTTCTTTTCCAGTTTTACTATTTTTAATTTCAATTCTTCTATCTCTTTCTGCTGCTCTTTGGCGGCTTCTATCAGAACCGGCACCAGTTTTTCGTAGGAAATGCCTTTATAGCCGTTATTGTCGGTGGTAACGACCTCGGGTATAACCTTCTCCGCATCCTGGGCGATTAAGCCTATTTGCGGGGCTGTGGAGAACTTTAATTCAGGGTATTCGTTGGTTTTCCAATTATAATTTGCTCCCTGCAACTTCATAATTTTGCTCAAAGAGCCGTTTAGCGGAGTTATATCCTTTTTCCAGCGCCTATCGGAACCGGTCCAGGCGCCCGAAGTAACCCAGGCGGTTCCGTTAACGGTTAAAGTATACTCAGGATTCGTCGTCCCGATGCCGACGTTGCCTCCAGTTATCCCGTCCAGTATAATTGAAACATAATCCTTAGGTCAAGATCTGTTGACACTCTGGCCTCCCAAAAGGTCGTGCGGTTGCCGGCGTTCCGGCAGCCGCGGCCCCTATAACAGGAGGGCAGTGTCATGGCAAGGAAATGTCATAAATGGCCGTTGGAAGCGAAGCTTGAGGCGGTGCGCGCCCGCCAGCGTGGACTGAGCGTCGCGGAAGTCTCGCGGCTTACCGGGCTGAGCACCACGATAATAAACGAGAGCCTGCGGATATACAGGAAATACGGGGTGGCCGGCCTGCAGGCCGGCCGGCGGCGTTAAGTTCGCCAAGCTGCGCGATTGTTTCCTGCCGGATTTTATTGCCGATGCGCACTGAACGCACCAGCCGCCAGTAAGTGTGCTTCTTTACGTCTTTATGAATTATATCTTGCCGCAGGTACATGTCATATTCATAACAGTTTCCTAGCAGACGCGCAAGACCTAAGGTTAGCACTACATTCTGTTTTTGGAGAATAGAATCAGCGACGTCCGACGGAGGGTATTTTTGGGGAAGCGTAAAAATAGTTAAAAAACTGAAAATACTGCGGAAGTTGGGTTAGCAAACCGAAACCTGTAGTAAACGTAAGGCGGATTATCGTAAATTTTTCTTTTCTTTGAGGCTTTCAGCCGGCAAAAAATTTGCGAAAAACGTTCCTCTGTCTATAGATGATACGGCGCACCTGTTTTCTCTGAATTGTGCTTCGCACCCGGCGGGGGTTCACCCGATAACCTTCAATCTTCAATTCTGAATCCCGATTCGGCCCGGCGCTTTATCTCGGCTATCAGGCCGGCGAATATTATTTTATGCAGCGGATAGAGCGAATACCAGTAGAGATTGCCGAAAAATCCCTTGGGCTCAAAATAGGCCGTCTGCCTTAAGGTGGAAGTTCCGGCGTCTTTAGGCAGGGTTTCAAACTGCAGCCAGCCTTTGCCGGGTAGTCGCATCTCGGCGCGTAGCAGGAGCAGGCGGTTCTTGATGACCCGCTCGACGCGCCAGAAGTCGAGCGGCTCGCCCTGGTGGATGAGGTCGGGGTGGCGGCGGCCGCGGCGCATACCCACGCCGCCGACGAGCCGGTCCTGCCAGGCTTTAAGGTTCCACAGGAACTGGGCGTAGAACCAGCCGCGCTTTCCGCCTATGCCGGAGAAAACCCTGAATATCTTTTCGGGCGGGGCGTTGACGGTCAGATAGCGGTCTTCAAATATAAGGCCCTCGGTGTCAATGAAAGAGCGGGGCCGGGCGTAAGCCGGCGTATAGGAGGCGGTCCAGGCGGTTTCAACGGCGTGCTCGGAGATGCGCGTCAGGGCGTAGCGCACCGCCGTGCGGTAATCCAGCGGCTTGATGTCCGGGAATATTTTAAGCGCTTCGTCCGAGGAACAGACGACGTCGTGTGAAAGGCTTTCCAGCAGCGGTTTGGCGAACATCGCCGGCGCCGGGGTTATCACCCCTATGAACCAGGACGAGATCTCCGGCGACCATAAAGGGAACGTGAAGAAGCCGCGTTTAAGACCGCGGGCCTCGGAGTAGATGCGCAGGAGCTCACGGTAGGTGTGAATGCCGGGGCCGCCTATTTCTATTATCTTGTGGTCTGATGCCGGGGCGTTAAGCGCGCCTATAAGGTAACTCAGCACATCCCTTATCGCCACCGGCTGGCAGCGGGTATCCCTGAGATAGCGGAAACAGGGGATAAGGGGCAGGCGTTCCACCAGGTAGCGGATTATCTCAAACGAAACGCCGCCCGAACCCACGATTATGGCGGCGCGGAATTCCGTGACGTTGAGGCCCGGCGCGCGGAGTATCCCGCCTACCCTGTGGCGGGAAGTAAGATGCTTGGACAGGCGCAAAGCTTCTAGGCCGAGCCCGCCCAGATAGATGATTTTTTTCAGTCCGGCCAATGCGGCGGCGGACGCGAAATTTTTGGCCGAGGTTTCCTCCAGGGCCTCGAAATTCGGCACATCGGCCATTAAATGTATCAGGTAATAGGCCGCGTCGGCGCCGGCCAGCGCTTGGGCCAGGCCCAGTCCGCTAAGAACGTCGCCTTTTATCACTTCCACTTTGCCGGACCAGGGCCGGCCCTGGAGATGGTCCGGCTGGCGCACCAGGCAGCGCACCTTATACCCTTTTTCAAGAAGCCGGGGCACAAGCCGCCCCCCGATGTACCCCGTGGCGCCGGTAACCAGGATGGTTTTCATAAGAATGCCATAAGCCATAAGCCTTAAGCCATATGCCATACGCAGAAATCTTATGGTTTACGCTTAAAAAACTCCTTGAAAAGCTTATGGCCTATGGCATACGGCCTATGGCAGCCATATTACACCGGCAATATGGCGCGGTCTTTCGCCCAGTCGCGCAGGAAATTTATATCTTCCGCTTTTATCACCGAAAGCGGCCGGGTAAGTCTGAGCTGTTCAAGTATATGCCGGGTGGAGATCGGCTCGTTGGAACCGGAGGCGCTGTATAAAGCCGAGATAACCGCCTGTTCCAGCTCGGCGCCGCTGAATCCTTCGCAGCCGCGCGCCATAAGTTCAAGGTCGAACTTTTTCGGATCAAGGTCCCTCTTCAAAAGGTGTATCCTGAGAATTTCCGCGCGCTCCGGGACTTGCGGCAGATCCGCAAAAAAGATCTCGTCAAACCTGCCCTTCCTCAGCAGCTCCGGCGCAAGATTGTTGATGTCGTTGGAGGTGGCGGCTATGAAAGAGCGGTCTTTGCGCTCCTGCATCCAGGTCAGCATGGAGCCCAGAACGCGCTTTGAGACGCCGCCGTCCATTTCCCCGGAAGAAGAGGCGAATATTTTTTCTATCTCGTCTATCCACAGGCAGACCGGGGCCAGGCGTTCTATGGTCTTGAGCGCTTTTCTCAGATTTTCCTCGGTCTCCCCGAGGTATTTTGAATAAAGGCGGTTCAGATCAAGCCGGTAAAGCGGTATGCCCAACTCCCCCGCGATGACCTTGGCGGCCAGGCTCTTTCCGCAGCCCTGCACTCCCAGAAGAAGCAGGCCCTTGGGCGGAGGCAGCGGAGAATCATCGGCGAAGAAGGCGGCTTTCCGCTCGTACACCCATTTTTTCAGATTGGCGAAACCTCCGATATCGGCCGGCTGCTCCGCCCCGAAATACTCCAGCACGCTTTCCCTGTCAAAAAGGCCTTTTTTGTATTTTTCCACTTCTGCCAGGTCGGTTTTATCCAGCCTCCCGTCCTTCAGGATGGCGGTGTTTATAACATTCCTGATCTGCCGGATGGACAGCCCTTTCAGTGATTTTACCAGGCGCCGCGCATCCACGGGTTCAAGAGAGATGTGCAGCCTGGCCGAAGACCCGCTGAATTCCGCCAGGGTCCTGTTTATTTCCGCCAGTATCTCCTTCTCGTCCGGATAGCCGCCGGTTATGCGGGCGGCGTGGGGCTCTATATCGGGCGGCAGCGGCTGATCGGCGCCTATGATAACTATGGTGATGCGGGTATTGTTTATCGCGGCCACTATGTCTTTAAAAAGTCTGGCGACCACAGCGTCCTGCAGGAATTTGTGAAAATCGGAGAAAATGAAAAGCGCCGGAGCTTTGTCCTCGGTAAGGTCGGCGACGGTCTTAAGCATATTAACCGGCGGACCGGTCTGATAGAAAGAATTTTCGTTTTTGCCTGCCCGCAGCCCTTTGGTCAGGGACCAGCAGTAAACGCATAAGCCCATTGCCGCGGCCACCGAGAACAGCTGCCCGGCGACAAAGTCCTCGTCTATGGTGTCCACGAGCACCAGCGAATACCTGGATTTTATCAGCAGGGAGATTTCGGTTTCAAAGTTCATTAAAAATTTTTGCGGCAAAAATTTTTACCATAAGCCGTCCGCCTGATGCGGACGGGCAGGATAAAATGTTGTCCTGCAACATTTTATTTGCGCCCGGCAGGAATCGAACCTGCACTAGAAGCTTCGGAGGCTCCTGTGATATCCATTTCACCACGGGCGCATCTGGGACTGCCTGCCGCCCTTCATCCGATACTGCTTTTTATTATCTCTATTATTCCGGTTTTAAACCGGCCCAGGTCGGCGGGCGCGGGACCGCCGCCCTGGGCAAAATCCCTGCGGCCGCCGCCGGATCCGTTAAGCATACCGGAAATCTTTTTAACCACGTCCGCTGCGCTGAAATCCCCGCTCTTGAATTCCGGAGAAACAGCCGCTATATAAGAGAGTTTGCCTTTATTCTCCGAATATAAGAATAAAACGGCGTCAGGATAGGATTTGCGCAGGCTGTCCGACAAACCGCGCAGGGCCGCCGTATCAAAACCGGAAAAGCCCGCTGTGACCAGTCTGGCGCCGTTCGGCAAATCTACGACTTCAGCGTTCCGGCTCAAATCTTTCGCCTGCGGGGCCTGCTCGCGCCGGACTTTCAGCTCTTTGATATTATCAAGCAGCTGCTCCACCCGGCCGGCGAGTTCTTCCGGAGACACCGACAGGCGCCGCGAAACTTTCTCGGCTATTTCCGAAATAGATTTCAGGTAATCAAGGGCGGCCGGGCCGGCCACGCCCTCTATCCTGCGCACGCCCCTGGAAACGGAAGAATCCTTCAGGATCTTCACCAGCATAAGCTCGCTCAAGGCGTCTATATGGGTTCCGCCGCACAGTTCCAGGCTGCAACGGTTCAGCGCGTCGTCCCAGCCGCCCCTGTTTATAAGCACGAACCGGGCCGGGTCTTTGTATTTCTCCCCGAGAAGCATGACGGCGCCGAATTTTTCGGCATCCTTCAGCGGACGTTCCATTTTGAAAACCCTGTAATTTTCGCGCACGGCCGCGTCAGCCAGGGCCTCTATTTTCGCCAGCTCTTCCCTGGACGGCGCCCTGACGGTGGTATAGTCAAAACGGAACTTTTCCGGCGTCACTATGGAACCGGCCTGGCGCGTGGCGGGGCCGAAAACTTCTTTGAGCGTGGCGTTTATGACGTGCACGGCGGTGTGATTGCAGGCGGTGCGGTAGCGCAGGCCGGACACGACGGCTTTGACTTCGTCGCCGATCTTCAGCTTTCCCACGGCTTTCACATGATGAAAAAACACTTTTTCTGCGGGCTTGCGGGTGTCCATCACCTCCGCGGCGACAGCGCCGCCGGAAAGGAAAAGGCCGAGGTCGCCGACCTGGCCGCCGGATTCGGCGTAGAAAGGAGTGCAGTCAAGCGCAGCCCAGCCTTCCGTTCCAGGATTAAGAGCCGCCGCGATCTCGCCCGCCTTGTCCAGCAGCCCCACGATCCGGGCCTGGGCTTGGGCGGCCTCGTAGCCGGCAAAGACCGTCGGCGGGAATTTTTCTTCGGCTTTCTGGAAAACGAAGGCGTTCTGTTCTCCGGAATCCTTCCAGTTCGCCTTGGCCGTTTCCTGGGCGGACCTCCGGGCGCGGTTAAACCCCTCCTCGTCCAGCGGGATGTTCTTTTTGAGCGCCAGCTCCCTGGTAAGCTCCAGCGGGAAGCCGTAGGTTTCATAGAGCCTGAAGGCCTCGGCGCCGGGTATGCCCCGCGGGTATTTTTCAACAAGGCCCGCAAGGAACCGCTCGCCGGTCTCCAGCGTTTCAATGAAACCCTGTTCCTCAAACTTAAGCGCGTCTTTTATCTGTTTTTCAGCCGGGATTATCTCTGGATAAACGCCGCTGAATATCCCGTGCACGGAAGGGACCAGCTTGTGCAGGAAAGGGTCTTTGGCGCCCATTATGCGGCCGTAGCGCGCGGCCCGGCGTATGAGGCGGCGCAGCACATAGCCGCGCCCTTCGTTAGAGGGGATGACGCCTTCGGCCAGCAGGAAGACGGAAGCGCGGAGATGTTCGCTGATTATGCGGAACGCGGACACGGCCTCCGGCGAGGAGTCGTATTCCACTTTCAGCATTTTGGAAGCGGCTTCCACTATGGGATAGAAAAGCGTGGTATCAAAAGGCGTTTCCTTTCCCTCTACTATGAAGGTCAGCCGTTCTAAGCCCATGCCGGTATCTATGTTCTTTTTGGGCAGCGGGTTAAAAACGCCGCCCGGCTGCTTGTCGAACTGGGTGAAGACGTGGTTCCAGACCTCTATGTACCGGTCGCAAGAACAGCCGGCGCCCAGGCAGCCCGGGTGGGCGTATTTTTCGCCGCGGTCCCAGTAGATCTCCGAGCAGGGGCCCGAGGGGCCGGTGTCGCCCATGGCCCAGAAATTGTCGCCGTCGCCGAGTTCCACTATGTGCGGGCGCAGGCTGGCGGGCAGCACGCTTTCCCAGATCTTGCGGGCTTCTTCATCCCTGGGGGCCACGCCGCCCCCGTAGACGGACGGATAAAATTTCCCGGGCTTGAGGCCCATTTCTTTCGTCAGAAAATCCCAGCCCCATTTTATGGATTCGGCCTTGAAATAATCGCCGAAAGAGAAATTGCCCAGCATCTCAAAAAAAGTCAGATGGCGGATGGTGCGTCCCACATTGTCGATATCGGTGGTGCGGAAAGATTTCTGGCAGGAAGCGGCGCGTTTCATGCCGGTTTTGAGGCCTAAATAATACGGCTTGAACTGCACCATGCCGGCGGAGGTGAACAAAAGCGTCGGGTCGCCCTCCGGTATAAGCGGGCTGGATTTGACCACGGGATGCCCGTGCCCGGCGAAAAAATCAAGAAACCCCTTCCGTATTTCACAGCTTGTCATAGCCGGTTCCTTACCTGATAAAGCTCGTCTAATTATACTAAATTGCCGATTTCCGGCGAGGCGCCTGGTCCCCTTTAAACAGGTTTTCGGCAATGGACCCGCATACAGGGGCGGGAGCGCCCGGTTATGCGAGGGGGATTAAGGAGGGTTCGGACCCGGTCAGCATTGTTAAAAACCACGATAGACTGACTCTCCGACCGCCTTTTTTGTATTATAACCTTTAACACGCGGATCCAGCAAAAAAAGGCTGGGTGTTTTGGGTGCCTAACTCACGATAATACCTTATGTTTCCTAATGTGCCAGGATAAACTTGCAGGTTCGCGCCGGTGAGAATCCGGACCGGGGAAAGATGAGCCGTCGCCCCGATACTGAACCCTGCATGGCGCGCGGTAACGCGCGCTGTGAAGCGTGGGGAAAGGAGTTGGCAGGCCGCAACGCAAGTGAAGGGATTGAGCTCCGAAAAATAACAATCATGGAGGCCGACCGTGTTAGGATTCGGGAAGGCAGCATGACGACGGTCGCTAAGGCAAGACCGGCGTCGCTCCATCGGGGTCGAAGACCGCGGAAGGTGGTGCAGAAGGGAATGGCTAAAATCCTTGAGGCCGTCTTTGAAGGGGATTTTCTGGACGTATCGTACGGGTATCGGCCCAAGCGGGGCTGTCATAAGGCGCTGCATGCGCTGGACCGGGTAATCAAGCGCAGACCGGTAAGCTATGTGGTGGAAGTGGACATCAAGGGATTCTTTGACCACGTTGACCACAAATGGCTTATGGAATGCCTGAGGCAAAGGATAAGCGACCCCAACTTCTTAAGTTTGGTGTGGCGCAACCTGAAAGCCGGAGTACTGGAAGACGGCAGGGAGAGCGGGACGGATGAGGGAACGCCGCAAGGCGGAATAATCAGCCCGATACTGTCGAACATCTACCTGCATTATATTCTGGACCTCTGGTTCGAGAGGAAGGCCAAGAAGGAGTTGCGGGGTTACGCGGAGCTGGTAAGGTACTGCGACGACTTCATTGTCTGCACGCAATACCAAGGCGACGCGGAGCGTATCCTGCGGGAAGTAAGAGCTCGGCTGGCCAAGTTCGGGTTGGAGCTGTCGGCGGAGAAGACACGGATAATCGAATTCGGACGGTTTGCCAAAGCCAACGCCCAGAAGCGTGGCGGCAGGCCGGAAACTTTCGATTTTATGGGCTTCACGCACTACTGCACAACCACACTTAGCGGCGACAGGTTCGTGGTAGGACGCAAAACCAGCGGCAAGAGGTATCGGGCTAAGTTAAGGGCCATGAATAACTGGCTCAGAACTATCCGCTGCACTATGCCACTTCCCCAA
>JACQYT010000111.1 GCA_016208085.1 Elusimicrobiota bacterium
GACGATTGAACCGATAGACTCCCGCATCTCCGAGCGCCGGGCAACCACCGGGCGCGGCGGAGTTTTTAAAAATTTTAGGAAAACGCCACGGATTTTTGTATTATAATTGTGGGCGGGGATTTTTGTGGATTTTTTCAGGACGCCGGAGACTTCAAGTCCGGAAAGATTCCGCGGTAACAAGTCTTATGTTGCCTACAAAGATTGAATCGGGATAAACATTTATTTAAACGCACTAAAAATCTCCCCGGCTCGTATCGCGCCCTTTAACCCCTTATTGATAGTATACACGCGGTTTTTACAAAAAAAGTCGGGACTCTCAAGAATAATACCAATCCTGTATTGATTCCTTTTTCGCCTTAAAGACAGTTATAGACTTTTGCAACAACCCCTCAAATATCTGCCCCCGACTCCCGTCGGGGGAGTCTCACTATGCCCTAATTAACTGAAATATCTCGCGGGCAAATCTGTATCTATGCTCGAAATGAGAACCAGGACAGAAGAAGATTACCGGTTGAATGGGCGGCGACACTGCTCCATATGGAACCGTCCCACTTCCGCAATAAGCCGAAAATCAACCCTTTTAAAAAAATTTCAAAGTTAATCGAGATTAATTTTTCAGTGTGAAATATCGAAAATAAACAAGCCGAGACAATTACGGCTCCCTTCCAGCCGGTTTTTTCCTCTAAAACTTTATAAACAAAACCTCTGTAAAAAAGTTCTTCAAAGATAGGAATTGCGAATGGGATTATAAATAAAAAATAGTAGGAGAGAGGATTGTGAAGCTTAGACCATAGTTCCCCTGGGATAATAGAAAAACACGGTGTGCTTTTATAATAAAACGCAAAAACGGCCTCGCGTACAAATTTATAAAACAGCGCTACAGCAACTGCTGCGAGGATTTTCTTCACGCTATCGGGAACTCTCCAGCCGATAGAGGGCAGATTTAAGCCGTAAAATCCGGTTCCAAGCATTATCAGTAACAATTGAAATATTATTATCAAAACATACTTTAGAGTTGTAACGACAAATTCAAGTTTATATTTGGTATATCCTAGACCATATCCCAGTCTGCCGAAATAATCTATAATCGGCGTGTGCAGCCTGGAAACTGTTATGTAAAAAAGCTGCAATAAAAGAAGAATAAAGAGAAATACTATAAAATAGGCCAAGGGAGAATATTTAACATTCTCCCTGATACGATAAAACCAATTTCGAGTTATGCTCATCAGGCCTTAAAACCTAGGGTAATCCGCATTGCCCGTTTACACACACAGGCGTTCCATCGGTAGGATGCGCTGCAAAAGGTTCCTCTGGAGAGCCTGTTGAATTGCTCTGACTTTGCTGATGTGATTGGCTCTGGTTATAAGCATTGGCGTTCTGGAAATCATTATAGGTGTCCACGGGATGAGTAATTGCATTTCCAACGGTCTGGACATCATCCCAAAATCCTTTTTTCCGGCCCGCGATAGCCAGAGCAACCGCCCCGGAAGCCAATAACCCGGCGCCGACAGGCATACCGCTATTTCCCTGCTTGTTATCGTTTCCGGAATCAAGCGGGGGAATTTTAGAGGAAAGGTCGCCGATTTTCATAGCGGCGGCGTTACAAACTTCTTTTTCGGCCTGAGCAAGGGTTCTCTGTCCAGCAGACTCAGCATAAACTGCAGGCGAATCTGATTCCCCATTTGTCTTTCCTCCGGTATAAAAGCCATCCAGCACTTTCCCGGCTTCGCCGAAGTCTTTATCCATGTCAATTGAAGATAATTTACCGCTTGTTTTTGTAAGGTTTCCCATTATGTCGGCCTCTGTAGCATAAGCCGCTGTGCCTCACAAAAACAGCATTCCCAAAACCCCTCCAATTATTTCATTTCTTTTCATGGTTTTTCCTTTTTCCCAAACAAAAAAGGGGAAACGATTTTTGATTTCGTTTTCCCTGGCTACACCGGATTAATGTCCGGTCGTGGATACTCCGGGGCCAATCCCCTGGATTACAAGGATACTACTGCTACATTTATAGTCTATCATCTCAACTTGGCCTGAACAAGGGCCAAAAGGTAAGTCGTTTTGTGGGCCAAAGGACCTGTTTGAAAATTATTATCGTCGGAGAACATAGACGCGCCCGCGCCGGACGACTGAACTCCCTTCAACACACCGCGCCTGCCTGGTTGTTTCCCCGCCCGGATGGCACTCCCTATCTGTAGGAAACATAATGTATAAAGGTCTATCGGCAGTGCGGCCGTCGGCATTGCTGATAGACCATATTGAGCGAAGCCGCTTCGCCCTATGGGAATTATATCAGAATTCAGGGGGCTGTGACGCCGGAACGGGCATGGCCGGCGGGCGCATCCGGGCGCCGGAAGCGGCGGTAGAAAGGGCGGCGGTGCGCCAGGCAAGGCGGATCGGATAGCGCCGGGACGTTCCAGACGACGCGGAGCCGGCGGTTTTGCCGATAAAGACGGCAAGCCCCGCTCGCCGGTCGGACGGGGCGATTGGCGGGGAATATGCCCGGACCAGGTCCCTCACGAAGAGTTTTAACCCATCTGGGCCTGCCTGCGGAATTCCCGAAGTTTAAGCCGGCCCCTCAGGCATCGCTGCATGAACACGCCTGCGGCCCGCCGGATGAAGACTGCCAGCCGGATCCGAAAGGGGATTTGTACGAAGTAATAGAACCCGCCCCGGCCGACGACTGAACCGATAGATTCCCGTATCTCCGAGCGCCGGGCAACCACCGGGCGCGGCGGAGTTTTAAAAATTTCAGGAAAACGCCTCGGATTTTTGTATTATAATTGTGGGTGGGGATTTTTGCGGATTTTTTCAGGAGGCCGGAGACTTCAAGTCCGGAAAGATTCCGCGGTAACAAGTCTTATGTTGCCTACAAATCGGTCTCATCAACCTGTTCGCCACTACAGTCCATCTCATCCTGTGAAAAACGCTTTCATAGCCGCGGTTTTTTGTTCGCCAGGATTAATGTAATTTGCTATGCTTACGTTATGACCACGGAAGAATTGGAAGAACGCATCAAGCTTGGCGAGGATTTAAAAACTGAATTTAAATCGGGGAAGGCTCAGCCTGATGCAATCGCCGCCGCCATCGTTTCTTTTGCCAATAGCGCCGGCGGCGCGCTTATTATCGGCGTGAACGATGACCGCTCCATCTCGGGGGTGGAAGATTCCGACAAAACTTTACTTGGTATAACCGATGTAAGCCGCAATAATATTGAACCGGCTTTGCCTTCAGGATTTATTACGGCTGAAAAACATAATCTCGGCGGTAGGGTCGTTGTTGTCATAAATGTCACGCGAGGGCCTCAACGCCCCTATCAAACAAATAAAGGCGTTCATTATGTGCGCAGCCTGGCGGGAAAAAGCCGGGCGACTCGGCAGGAACTGCTGCATCTTTTCCAGTCAGCCCGCTCCCTTTTCCCGGACGAAATTCCGCTGGAAGAGGCGGCAGTAGAGCATATTGACGCCGGCCGTTTGCTTGAGAAACGCCCCGAGATGGCGGGGCCGCGCGGCCGCGTAGAAGACCGCTCAATGATAAACGCGAAAATACTATCCGAAGACGGACATCCCACGCTTGGGGGGCTTTTATGTTACGGAAGAAACCCCCAGCAATTCAGGCCGTATGCGCGAATCACGGCGATCAGGCAAAAAGGCGTTGAGGCAAGCGAGAATTTTTACGACCGCGAAGAAATCGTCGCAACGGTTGAGGAACAGTTGCAGGCCGCCGGGGCGTTTATCCGTAAAAACATGCCGGCAGTTTCCGGAATATACCCGCCGCCGTTTGAAGCGTTTGACGAAGCCGTCATCAACGCCGTTGCCCACCGGGACTATTCGCTGAACGCGCAAATCCGGATTTTCATCTATGACAACCGTATTGAAATCATCAGCCCCGGGCGTCTGTTGAACACTGTCACCCCTGAAGCGATGCGGCTGGGTTGTCATACCGTGAGAAACCAAATCGTGTTTTCGTATCTTTCCCTGCGCAGGTTTGTAACCGACGCGGGACGAGGTATCCCCAACATGCTGCGCGTTCTCCGGGCAAGCAATTTTCCCGAGCCGGAGTTTGCTGTTGTCGCAAGCGAATTTCGCGTAATATTTCCATTCAACAAATGAGCTTACAGCTTGCCGCCATCCTGAAATGCGACCTTGCCGGTTCCACGGAACTTTCCCGGCTTCTCCCGCAAGAGGAAAAAGCCGGCGGCATGAGAGAGGTATATAACGCCGTTGAATTCGCCGTTGATAGCTATGGCGGACGATTGGGGGAATGGGGCGGCGATGGCGTGGCTGCATACTTTTATAATGAAGAACCGGCGCTGAGCGCGGTGCGCGCCGCCGTTGACGCCATTGGACGGGTAAGACTGATTTACAAGCCTGATAACCTGTCATTCCGGTTTGAATTAAGAGCGGCGGTAGGCGTTGATTTCGCGGATATTTCAGAACCGGCCAAAACAAACCCTGATAACTGGAATCTCGCCGGACACCTGGAGAAAGCCAATGTCTGTCCCCGCTCGGGCGTATGCGTCACTGAGGACGTATACTTTGACCTCCAGCAAAGCGACCCGGAATTGGCGGAAAAGTTTTCATACCTCGGCATGACAACGCAAGACAACGCCCCTGTTTTTGTCCATCCCAGAGGGGCGTCGCCCGCCGACCCCGGCGGTCTTCGCGATGTCCCCCGTGATTATTATCCCGCTATTACAAAGGTCAGGGCATACTTTTGCAAACCGCCCTTTTCCCTGCTCCGGTTCTACACCCTGCCGCAATTCAATTTTATGGGCACGCTTGAGCTTTTGCGCGTTTTTGTTCCCCTGAATTTAAGGCTGAGGCGTCCGTTTGAACAGCCCGCGCCCGCGGATAAGGATTTAAAAAACAAAGCGAAAGAAGCCCGTTTCCGGCCTGAAGGCGTTGAATCCCGGCCGGAAACGTTTCCGGACGCATTAAAAAAGAATCGCTCGCTTATCATCCTGGGCGGGCCGGGCGCGGGAAAGACCACTTTGCTTAGATATACGGCCATAGCCGCCTCCCAGGGAAAGCCCGGTTTGCGCCGGAGGCTTGGTCTGGATGAAGCGCTTTTCCCGCTCTATGCGAATGCCGCCGAACTTCTGAAATTACGACGCAAACACAGCGAAAAAAGCCTCCTTGAGGTTTTTTCCCGCCTTTATGCCGCCCGCACGGAGCAAGAAGCCTCGGCCGGCGTTATCATGACAGGTTTGTCGGAAATGACGAAAGCGGGCAAAATCATTTTTCTTATTGACAGCATGGATGAAATGGCGAAAAGCGACGACAGGCAGGCGGCTGCCCAGCTTGTTGAGGAAATCGCCGGCAGTTTCGGTAAATGCAGATTTATCGTCGCAAGCCGTTTAACAGGCTATCCGGGAATCAATATCCCCGGTTCGCAAGAATACGCGCTGGAGCCATTGAACACCGGACAGGCAGAAAAATTAGCCGTAGAATTTTATACGGAAGTACTCCGTTCCTCAAAATGCGACGAACTTTATTCCGCGCGCGAGGGACAAAAAAAAGGCGAAGAACTGGTCAGCCGGCTGGCGCAAAGCGCCGGCATGGCCCTGTTCACCGAAAATCCGCTTTTGATCACGCTGGCGGCTCTTGTTCATCTGCAGTTGGGCGAACTTCCCCGTTACCGGGCAAAACTCTATGAAGTAGCCGTTGAAACGCTTGTTTCCGCCTGGGCGAAAGCACGGACGCCCCTGGCCGCTGATTCAGCGTCGCCGTTGCGGACAATTGATTATCAAACCGAAGGCCTGGCGGTTTTACCGGAGCTCGCATTCTTCATGCAGGAAAACTGTCCCGGAAACCTTATCCAGGGGGAAGACCTTCTCGGGTTTATTTCAAAACGGCTTCCGAAGTCAAATCCCCGTCCGGCAGAAGATTTTCTTAAGCGGCTCAACAACGCGGGGTCTATTTTAGTTGAAAAAGGCGCCGGCCAATGGGGGTTTTTGCACCAGACTTTTCAGGAATATCTTGCCGCGTTTTATCTCGCGAAAGAGGACTCTTTTGAGGAAAAGTTGCTAAACCGCATTTATCATCCGCGGTGGGAGGAGGTTATCAGATTTACGGCCGGCGTATTAAGCGTCGTCCAGAAAAGAGATTCAGCGGCAGGCAAATTTATTGACCGGATTTTTTCCAACACCCGGGACTGGCGCGCGACAAAGCTTAATATGAATAAATACCTGGCCGCTAAATGCGCGGCGGATGTGGTTTCGTTGAATCCCGATATTGAAAATAAGATTATGAAATTCATCTATGATGTAATAAGCCGCGCAGCGGGAATACCGGAATTACCGGAATTATGCGCAACAACATTTAGCGCGCTTGCCAATACGCCATTGGCCGGCAAGCTTATCCCAAACATTATTAAATTACTGCAAGATAAAGACGACTGGGTGCGAGCCAGTTCAGCCAAAGCGCTCGGCCGGTTAGGCGCAAAAGAAGCTGTTCCGCAACTTATTAAATTACTGCAAGATAAAGACGACTGGGTGCGAGCCCGTTCAGCCGAAGCGCTCGGCCGGTTAGGCGCAAAAGAAGCTGTTCCGCAACTTATTAAATTACTGCAAGATAAAGACGACTGGATGCGAGCCCGTTCAGCCGAAGCGCTCGGCCGGTTAGGCGCAAAAGAAGTTCAGCCGAAGCGCTTTTAGAAATAGCCGCCGCAAACGTAGACACCACAACATTTTAAGTACCGTCTTGCCCCAATGTTACTCCGTCCGAAAAAAGGCTGAAGGATAAAGGCTAAAGAATAAAGGTTTCCCCGCCCTAAAGAGCGGGGCATTGTAAAAGTTTTTGCCGTAAAAATTTGTAACTACTCAGGTCATTTAACCATTTTCCGATTGCGACGGTTAAATTTTATTTTTGTTTTTTTGCCGGACTCGCCTCCATCCTTCTTTGCGCTCTATATAAGGAATGGAACAATCCTTCCTTATACAGGGCCGGCTTCTGCAAGAATCGGATATTGCGGATATCCGCTGCCTGATAGCGGCGCACCCCGACTGGAGCCGCCGGCGCATTTCAATTAAACTCGCAGAATTCTGGAACCGGCGCACCGGCGCCGGACAAAGCAAGGCCTACAATCTTCTCCGGCGGCTCCAACACCACAGGCGCGATGTCCTGGCTTTCCTCTATGATTTGCGCGTGCCATTCAGTAATAACCAGGCCGAGCGGGACTTCCGGATGGTTAAGGTGCAGCAGAAAATTTCCGGAACATTCCGCGCGCGGGCGGGGGCGGAGTATTTTGCCCGCGTCCGCAGTTATCCGTCAACCGCGCGTAAGCAGGACCATAATGCGTTTGCAGCCATGATCGGCGCCATGTCAGGCCAGCCCTTCATGCCGCCGCGCCGACTTAAAATCCGCGCTGCCGGCCATGGAGCGCTTCTAAAAAAGCTACAATATCCGGCATCGGGTTATGGATTACGCCGCCTTGTTGAATGCCCTGGATAAAGCCTCCCTATTTGATTTGTGGCGGTTGAACGTGTTCATTGCCCGTGCGCTGGATGACCCGCACAAAAATGAAGCGTTGAAAACCCAATTATATGTGGATCAGGCTGTACGCTATTTTGATACCAGGCAAAACCGTGAGATTTCAGGCCGCATCGTCGCTGTTAAGCGCACCCGCGCTTTAATCCGGCGCGACCACGATAAAAAGATATGGAGCCTGCCGTTTTACATGATCAATTTTCAGGGCGCGGATACCGGCATCCATTGCTCCCGGTCGCACCCGAAGGTTCATCGCGATTCGCTCAGGGTTGGGGATTCTGTCGGTTACAAAAGCCGCGGCCAGCGCGAAGTTTACGGCGTCGTGCTCAAACTCAACCGCAAAACAGCGACAATCCGGCTGGCCGACGGAGAACAGTGGAACGTTTCTTACGGACTGCTGTTTTATGTGATTGATGCGCAGGAAAACGCGGCACAGGACTTGCTTGATGGCCGCGTCACAACAGCGGACGTTTGTGTGGAAGAATACCCCGCCCCGGTAGATACGAATCTGGAACCTGAGTAGTTACCTTTTATTTAAATATCCGCTGCCTGATTAATTATTACTGCGCAACTCGGTTATTACTTTTCCCTGCATGTGTTCCGGAACGGGGAGACCGAGAAGTTTCAGCAGGGTGGGAAGCTGGTCCGCGTTGCTTATGTTGCTTTTCAGCCTGTGGCCTTTTTTCACGCCGGGCCCCATAACGATGAACGGGGTCCAGAGGGCCGGGTTTTTATCGGCGACAAGCGCCTGTTTATAGCCGCCCTCCCTTGAATCGCGGAACACGTCCAGCCCAGCCGACATTTCCTCGGTCAGGCCGTAGCCGGGTTTCATTACCAGGAGCAGGTCCGGAACGCGGTCTTTGGGCATCCTTAGTTCACCGGCGTCTTCCCATTTTACCACGCGTTCTACGGGGGCGGTTTCCCCGTCCCTCAGGTTAAGCAGCAGGCCTTTGACTTTTTCCCGCAGGGCTTCGTATTGCGGGCCGCTGCCGCGCTTCCATTGCCCGGCAAGATTGTCGGGGCGAAGATAGACGCCTATCATCTTAAGGTGGGCCGCCCTGGTATCGGCCCAGTCTATGGCGGGCATGCCGGTCGCCGGGTCCGCGCTGAACCTCAAAAGCCCTTCTTTGGCGAACAGGTTGTTCAGCATCACGTAGCGGTTCAGCGGCGCGACGCCGTGGTCGGAACTGAGGACTATCAGCGAGTTCTTTCCGGCGCTATGCATGGCCTCGCCAAGTATAGCGTCCAGCCGCCGGTACAGCTCCTCCAGGTCGGAACGGGCCAAAGCCCGCTGCTGCGGGGCGGCGGTTGCGTAGCGGGAGCTGTTCTTGTCCGCGTAGGGCAGCCACCACCTGCTTTCCAGCATCTGGTTGGGGGTATAGATGTCCTGTATGAAAATATCCGGTTTCAGCGTGGCATAAATGAAAGGCACCAGCGACCCGTGCCAGTCCAGGGACATCCCGGCCTCTGAAAGGAAAACGGCTTTCTCTTCAGGATAATTGTTAAGCTGAGCCGGCCAGTTGTCCGGGAAGTCCACCATCGGGCCCAGTTCCTTTTCCATGCCGGGCACGGCATCGGAGGGCGAAACAGTAGTGCGGTTCATCGGGTCAAACAGCAGGCGCGCCTTCATGGCGCCGGACGGCTCAAGGCGTATAAGCGAGACTTTCAAGCTGGACCCCAGCGAGGCGGCTCCCCAGGTCAGCGTGACCGGGAACCAGCCGCTCCAGGAATCCGGCCTGTCCAGGTCCGCCAGCGGGGACTTTTTATCGAAAGAAAACAGCGCCCGCGAATAATTTTCGGCCTTGTCATCGGTATTATCGTAGATGTAAGCGTATACTGTGGTCCCGTACGCGGCCAGCTCCATGTCAAGGGCGGGAGAATACGAGGCCGGCGGGTTAAGCCAGTCCCGCGCCGGGGACGCTTTCACCTGCCGGGTAAGCTGCGGCCCCGCGAAAAAGAGCCGCGTGGAGTTCCCGGCCTGAGAGGAGCCGCCCTCTCCAGGCTTGGGTGAGAGCTCAAAATTGACCGCCCAGAAATCGGAGCCCCAGGAACCCCACCGGCCGCGTATCGTAAGACCTGAGGACATTTCCGGCGGGGTGGATCCCGGTACCGAGACCACTGCCACGGTCAGCCCGGCGTCTTCAAAGATCTTCCAGGCGGGCGGGACCTTTTTGGCGGTGGACGAAAACCCGGACACGGAAGGCCTGGCGAGGCCGTAGCCCTCCAGGCGCATCTGGCCGTCGGCCACGCCGTGCAGTTCCGGATAGCAGCCCGTCATCAGCGTGGCGAAATTTACCGGGGTATGGGACGGGTAGACGGGCACAGAATAGCCGTAGGCCCCGTTCTCCATCATTTTGCGGATATTGGGGAGTTTGCCCTCTTCGGCCAGTTCAAAAACGGTTTTTCCGCCCAGGTCCGCCCTCATGCCGTCCGGCACGAACCAGTAAAGCCCGGCCGCTTTTTCTCCGCAATACGCCGGTCCCATAAAGACCGCCGGCAGCAAAAGCGCCAGTATCCCGAAAATTGCCTTACGGCAATTTTTGGAAGGCTGAAGGCTGAAGAAGGATTGTTTTTTCATTCTTCAGCCTTCAGCCCTCCGCCTTTTCCCGGGTGAGCTCCCATATTTTGTGGAAATAATCCCTGAGCAGGTCCTCATCCATATCGGTAAGGTTGGTTATGGCGTCGTCATGGTCCCCGACCCGGCGTTTGGAAAGCGCTCTCAGGAACTGCGGCGTGTCCGTTATCTTGCCTGAATTTACCGCATCCGCGTAGAGGGCGGTGCCGGGGAATGGGACCAGGTATTTTACCAGCGGGATAAAATCGCCTTTGCGGATATAGTCGAACATGCGCTTCAGCGATTCCCCGGTCTCGCCGGGCAGCCCCACGATGAAAAGCCCCCTGGACTCAAGGCCGGCCCCGGCGGCGGCGCGTATAGCCGAATTTATCGCGGCTATCGTGATGTTCTTGCGGCTTAGGTCCAGGACTTTCTGGTCGTAGGATTCAATGCCGAACCAGATTCCCCGGCAACCGGTGGCTTTCAGCTTCAGGGCGAAGGCCTCCGTGATATTCGTCACCCTGGCGAAACAGTGGTATTTCACCCCGTGTTTGAACAGGATGTCGCAGACTTTCATCGCGCGCGGGACTTTCACGTTGAAGGTCAAATCGTTAAGCCAGGCATAGTCGAATTTCGTGGTTTCCTTCAGATAGGCTACCTCGCGCTCAAATCTTTCCAGGCTCTTCAGCCTGAGCGCGGGGATGGTCTTGAAACAAAAAGTGCAGGCGCAGGGGCAGCCCCTGGTGGAAGAAATGATTATCTGGCCGTTTTTCACGATGCTCTCGTAGTTGGGCCAGATCGTGTAATCGGGGAAGGGCAGGTTGTCCAGGTCCTGTATCTGCGGCCTGGGGGCGGTGATTTTTACGGCGTCGCCGGTTTTCAGCGCCAGTCCCCTTATGGCCGAAAGATCCCGCTGCTTGCGCTCAAAAACGGTTTCCAGCAATTCCAGCAGGGTTAATTCGGCTTCTCCCAGCAGGGCGCAGTCGGCGGACGTGTTCTTAAGGATTATTTCCGGCAGGGAGGAAATCAGCGGGCCACCCAGGAAGATAAGCTTGCCGGGGAAAGCCCGCTTTATCGCGGCGGTCGCGTTCTCCAGGAAAACAAAAGAATCGCAATAGGCGGCAATGCCGACGATATCCGCGCCGGCTATTTCCTCAAGCACCGCGTCGATCTTATCCCTGCCCGGGGCCCTCGTATCCACGATCTTCAGGTTGTAGCCCAGTTTTTTTATGACGGTAGCGACCGCCGTGAATCCCTCGAACGGCCCGGTTATCAAAAATTCGCGGCCGGGAGTGGGGAGTTGCGGGGAAGGCGGGATCACAAGCGCCACCGTTTCGCCCCCCCGACGCTTTTTGGGGGGAGCGGGGGAGCCAGCCAGGCGGCCGAGAACGCTCTCGTACGGGTCGCAGGGGGATTTGTTATTTGCGTGCGTCATTACCGCTTAATTGTATAATATTTCGTAACTGTTATGGACAAGCGGATAGACATAAAGATAAGTTTCCGCTGCAATAACCTCTGCCGCTTTTGCGCGCAGGGACATAAGCGGGACCTGTATCCCGACAGGACCCCGAAAAACGTCGTTTCGGAGCTGAAAAAAGCCTATTCGGGCGGCATCCGCGGCGTCGTATTCACCGGAGGCGAGCCGAGCCTCCACCCGGCTATCCTGGACTTTATCCGGGCCGCTAAAAAAGCCGGTTTTAAAAGCATACAGCTCCAGACCAACGGGCGGACGCTTGCCTACCCGGACTTTTGCGGAAAACTTTTAAAAGCCGGCGCGACCGAAATAGGCCCCAGCCTCCACGGCGCCGCAGCGGCCACGCATGACGCTTTGACCGGCTCGGCCGGCAGTTTCACGCAGACCGTCGCCGGCATCGCCAACGCCGTCAAAACCGGCCTGGCCGTGATAACCAACACCGTGATCACTTCCGCCAATTATACGGAGTTGCCGGCCCTGGCGGCGCTGCTGATAAAACTGGGCGTAAGCCAGTACCAGTTTGCCTTCATCCATATAGTCGGCACGGCGGCGGAGAACAGCGCTCGGCTGGTCCCGCGGAAAACAGCCGTGATGCCTTATGTTAAAAAAGGCCTGGACCTCGGCGTGAAAAACGGCGTCCCGTGCTATACGGAGGCCATACCTTTCTGCCTGATGAAGGGTTATGAAGCCTGCGTGGCGGAGCGCATTATCCCGGCCGGGCCCGTGGTGGACGCAGATCGCTTCATTAAAGATTACGGCATTTACAGGCGCACAGAGGGCAAAACCAGGGGGCCGCGCTGTCCCCGCTGCAAATATTTTGAGGTCTGCGAGGGCCCCTGGCGGGAATATCCCCGGCTTTACGGCTGGAAGGAATTTGTCCCCGTAAGTCGAAAGTCTAGAGTCTAAAGTCGAAAGTCTAAAGTAAAGAATAAAAAGAAACGGGTCCGTGTTTTTCTCCGCACTTTACACTCTAGACTCTACACTTTAGACTTCCTTTACTCTACTTTATGCCCAACGACTGCTACGAGATTATTCTCAATCACAACTGCGACCTGGCCTGCGGGTTCTGCTCGCAGAGTGATTTCGACCCGAAAATAAAAAGCGGCCTGAAGGACGCGGTGCGCCATATTTATACGGCCAAAAAACTGGACTACAAACGGCTCGGCTTTTCGGGAGGCGAAGCCCTGCTGCGCGCGGACCTGCCGTTCCTGGCGGCCACGGCGCGAAAAGTCGGGTTTAAAACCGTCAGGTTGCAGACCAACGGCGTCAGGCTTGCCGACGCCGCGCTGTGCCGCAGGCTGGCGGCCGCCGGCCTGAACGTCTGTAAGTTCACTTTCCCGGGCCATACCGCCCCGGTCCACGACCGCCTGACCGGCGCCGCGGGCTCTTTTAAAAAAAGCCTGCGGGGCCTTGATAACATGCTCGCTTTAAAACTCGCCGTCGGAGTAAATATTCCGGTGGCAAAACACAATTACAGGGGGCTGCCGGCGGCTTTAAGATTTTTCATGGACCGCGGAGTCGCTAATTTCACGCTCATTTATCCCATTTACGTCGGCAATATGAGAAAAAATTTTAAAGCGCTCGGCGTCAGTATGCCCGAAGCCTCCGGCTCGATTGTCGCGGCGCTGGATTTCGCCCAGGCCGCCGGGCTGGGAATTAAGGACGTCAAGGCGCTTAACATGCCGCCCTGCCTGTTGAGCGGCCACGGGGACAAAGCCGTGGACCTGTATAAATTCAACACAACGGTGGCCTCGCCGCTGGGCCTGAGCTGGGACCTGGACTCCAATATCGCCGCGGACAAGGCGGCGGGGCCGATATGCGCCGCCTGCATTTTCAGGCGCCGCTGTCCGGGCGTGGATTATCATTACCTGGAACTTTTCGGCTGGAAAGGATTCAGGCCGGCGCTCAAACTTCCCAGGATTAAACAGGTTAAACCGGAGCCGGGTTATTTGAACAGCCTGGAGAAATGCTTCATCGAAGTGCTGAAAAAGCAGGACGGCATCCCCACCGCCAGGGTGCTCGCGCTCTCAAGGGGGCTGGCGCTCTGCCACGACTGTAAAGACGGCGCCGGCGTGCTCACTACGGGGGAGGCGCTCATAAAGAAAGGTCGCGTTAAAAGGGTGTTTAAAAACGGAAAATATTTCTGGCGGTTAGGGCTTGTTAGGAAATAAATGCGTGAATTTTGGGCGCCGAGGCGCTCGCCGGGCAAGGCGCGAGGAGCGAGCATGCCCGTTGGCATGTAAGCGACGAGCAACGCAGCCCGGCGAGATGCATCGGCGTTCAAAAACGCGCCAGTTATTTTTTAACAAGCCCTTAGTGTGACGGAAATGACCGACATCAAAAAACAATTGCGCGCAAACGGGCTGGGCGTCTCCGTGCATGCCAAAGATAATATCGTGGAACTCAGCCTCCTTGGGACGGCAAAACCGCTGATCGCCAGGGAAATCCTGTACAAGGCGCTCAACGGCCTTGAGCCTTTTTTCACGGTCTTCATCAGGGGAATGCCTTTCTGCTTCATGCCGGATGCCCGGGATCATATCCTCTACCGCAGACGGGCGGGCTTCCACATACTGCCTGGCGGGGCAGGCCGCTCTTACGGCGCTATCCGCCAATGCAAAGCCTGCGCGCTGCGAACGCTCTGCCCCGGGATAGAGACCGGAAGCGTTTTCTACCGGGAACTGCGCCGCACCCTCCGGCCGGTCCTCGCCGTCCCCAACGAGATCGTGTTTGAATTGACCAGGCGCTGCAACCTGGCCTGCCGCGTCTGTTTCGCCGGCAGGACCGGAGGCGGACAACCGCTAAGCAGGCTTATGACCGCGCTGCGCGAAGCGCGCAGGCTGGGAGTAAAAGATGTCCGCTTCACCGGTGGCGAGCCTACCTTGAGCCGCAACCTGCTGCCGATGCTTAAAGCCGCCAGGGCGCTGGGGTTCTACACGCTGGTCAACACCAACGCCTGCGGCGCAGACAGCGTTCTTTTGGACAAGGCCGCCCCGCTGATAGACAATGTCCTGGTCTCCCTGCAGGGTTATGACGCCGCAAGTGAAAGCAGGGCCGCGGGGGTTAAAGGTCTATTTTCCAGAAAGCTGGCCAATATGCGCCGACTGCGCGCGGGAATACGCGCTTTCAGACTGGGCACGGTGGCATCTAAAAGCCTTTTACGGAATTTTAAAGCCTATCATGCGCTGGCCGTAAGCCTCAAGGCCGACGTCTGGGAAATTTATCGCCCCATGCCGGCGCATGGTGGGACAGGCCGCCCCATATTCGGTAAAGAAACAATGACCGCCGGTTCGGAATTCGACCTGAAAGCGGCGGATATGAAACGCCTTTCCGCGGCGATAGCGGCGCTGGAACCGGGCGGCCCGCCTTCTCCGGGGCTTTGTCGGGCAGGCCCGCGTGTGCTGCTGGCCAACCCGATGCCGCTCTGCCTGATGCCGGCCGCCGAAAGGAGAAATCTGCTCGGCGCGGCTTTTGACGACGGGCATACCAGGCTGGTCCACGACCCGCGCGGTTTTTTTAAGCCGAGCTATTATATAGAGGAGCGTCTCGGCGATGGGATCGAACAGGCATGGAATTCGGATTACATGAGGGCTTTAAGGTCTTTTTCCTGGCTGGCGCCGCGCTGCAGGGCCTGCGACTGGCTGCTTAAGTGCCTAGGCGGCAGCCGCTTCCAGGCTGCAGCCGGCGGCGGAAATTATTTCGGCAACGATCCGTGGCTGCCGAAAGAAAGGGCATAAAAACACAATACCCTAATGCCCTTAGACCCTCAAACCCTTCACTAATATGAGCCATGCGAGCCGTGCGAGCCGTGGGAGCCGTGCGAGCCGTGGGAGCCGTGCGAGCCGTGGGAGCCGTGGGAAGAATGCGAGCCGTGGGAGCCATGCGAGCCGTGCGAGCCGTGGCTTGTATGGCTTGTGTGATAGTTAGCCCCAAAATAATTGGTATGGATATCCGTAGACGCATTGGCCTGGTCCACCATCGCCGCGCCGAGTATTCCCAGCGCCAGCCCCGTCTTAACGATGTCGGAATCCAGCATCTTTCCCTCTTCGCTCGAAAAAAATAATTTAATGTTTTTCCTTATTTTTGACGGTTTGTTTTTCATAACCTTTGCCCCCGTTTATTCTTTCTTCAAAATTTTCCTCACGTTTTGATTTACTTCAATACCGATCTTGTCAGACTCTTTCCTCCGGCGGTCTTCCTCGGCTATCTGCAGCTTCTTCTGGGCTATGGCGTTGTCTATCTCCGCTTTGGACATGCCTATAAATCCGCCGGTCTTTTTTTTCGTTTTTTCCATGGCCGCGCAGTAAAATTTGGACATCTCCTTTATTATCGGTTCGCAGGATTGCGCGGATTTGGTTATCGCGGCCTCGCAGAAGCTGTCGGCGCCTTTTGTCGCGCCGGCCGGGCTTTTCCCGCCCTGCTCTTTGCGCGGAAGGAGGGGAGGACACCTGGAACTGTCGCCGCTTTTTATCGCGTTGTACAGTCTGACGCCGTTAAGACATTCCGCGTTCCCTTCGCAGGCTGATTCGGAGGAGGAGAAACGCTGCCGGGCCCGCTCATCTTTCTTCACTATCTTCTTTTTCTTCTTCCCCACGGCCTTTTGCATATAATCATTTACTGCGTCCATGCCCTTTGCGGCGGCCGCGCAGAACTCCGTCTCGGATACCTTGGCCAGAATCTCCGGCTTCCAGCCGGCAAGCACGGCGCGACAGGCGTCGCTGTTCTTGCTTTTGCCCGCCACATAGGCGATAAACATCACGGAATTGACTTTTCTCCTGCAATTAGGGCGGAGGCCGTCCTTTTCCATCGGCGGGGGCTGCTGCTCCGGCCGGCCCGCTGCTTCAGGCTTTTCCGGCGGCTTTGCGGGCGGGAGCGTGTTGCATAGCACGGGGCTCTCGCGCGCCACGGCGACACAGCCGATATAATCGGCCACAAAACCATACATCTTTTTTGTATCGTCTGGATTGAAGGGCGTTTCTTTGGCTCTCAGCCCCCAATACCTGTTGTGCGTAGCTTTCATTTCCGCAAGCGATCCTCCGTCGCAGGCTCCCTTATACGCCGTCACCACGTCCGGCAGATTGAGCTGGTTTGGATCGCCGAGAGTATCAGCGGGCGGCGGGAGCGGCATTTCGGGCATACCATAGCCGGTCGCAGACGGGGGCAAAGGCACGCCCGTCGGCTCTCCCTGCGCGGTTGTGCCCGGCGGAACCGGTCCCGGCGCCTTTTTGTTCATCAGATATTGCATTGCCAGCAGCAGACAGCCCAGCAAAACCAATACCAGTATAACCCACTTTTTCATAACATTACCCGGCGCTGTATTAAAAAAAGGCAAACCAAAAACGCCCTCCCCGCTTTAAAAGCTGGGGGGGTCAAATAGGCTACTATATGTTGTAGCACATCCCGCGCCGATTTTCAAGGGGTAAACCTTTTAATGTTTTGAAAGTCCCCCGAGGCGGACGGGATTACGGGTTTACGCGAGGCCCAGTAAATGGATATAATTAGCTATATGCGCGCTTCACGAATGTCCCTAATAGTGCTGGGCGCCGCGGGTAAAATGGGCACAAAGGTCCTGGAGCACATAAAAAGTTCTCCTGATTGCATCCTTGCCGGCGCCTTTGATCTCGCGCCGGGCCCCGGCATACAGCCGCCGGGCCACTTGAAGACGGCGCTGAAAAAGGCCGACGCGGCCATAGAGTTCACTGCGCCGGAGGCGGCGGCCGCTTACGCCCGGATCTGCGCGGAGCTCGCAAAGCCCCTGGTAATAGGCACCACCGGTTTTAACGGGGCGCAGCTTACGGCCATTAAGAACTTTTCAAAGACCATCCCCGTTTTTCTTTCCCCGAATATGAGCCCCGCGGTCAACTTAACGTTTGCCGTGGCAAAGCTTATGGCCCGGAAACTTGGCAGCGGTTTTGATATACATATCAGCGAGACCCATCATAAGCGCAAGAAAGACGCCCCTTCCGGCACCGCGCTTAAATACCTGGCCCATATAAAGGAGGCGTATGACGGCTCCGTGACGGTGACCAGCATCCGTGCCGGCGACATAGTGGGGGAACACGCCGTCTTGTACGCCGGGCCTTATGAGCGGGTGGAACTCATCCACCGGGCGCACTCGCGGGACGTGTTCGCCCAGGGCGCCGTAAAAGCGGCGCTGTGGCTCGCGGACCGCAAACCCGGGCTTTACGATTATCTTGACCTGCTGGGCCTTAAAAAATTTGGGGAACACCCGTGAAAAAACCGACTTTAAGCAAAAGAGTGGACGCTTTCCCGCCCTACCTATTCAAGGACCTGGACAAAAAGAAACAGGAAGAGATAAAAAAGGGCCGGGACGTGATCTCTCTCGCCGTCGGCGACCCTGACCTGCCCACCCCGAAACCGGCGGCCAGCTTCGCCGCCAGAGAGGTTTTAAAACCCGCCAATCACCGCTATCCTTACGGCCGCGGTTCGGCCGAACTAAGACGGGCCATAGCCGGCTGGCATAAAAAACGGCACGGCATAACGCTGGACCCGGAAACGGAAGTGGCGGCGCTGATAGGCTCAAAAGAAGGGCTGGCCCATCTGCCTTTCGCTCTTACGGACCGCGGCGACATCGTGCTGATCCCGGACCCCTGTTATCCCGTTTATAAAACAGGGGCGGTCCTTTCGGGAGCGAAAATAAAACGGCTCCGCCTGAGGGAGGAGAACAGCTATCTGCCCGATTTCGACTCCGTTCCCAAAAAGCTCCTGGACGAGACCAAACTCCTTTTTTTGAACTATCCGAATAACCCGACAGGCGCCGTGGCCGGCCTTAATTTTTACGCCGGGGCCGTGGCCGCCGCCAAAAAGCACGGTTTCTGGCTAGCCCAGGACGCCGCTTACTCCGAGATATTTTTCGGCAGGCCGGGCCCCAGCATCATGCAGGCGCCCGGGGCCAAAGACGTGGCCGTGGAATTCTACTCCGTCTCAAAAACTTACTGCATGACCGGTTGGAGGCTTGCGTGGATTATCGGCAATTCCAGGGCCGTCGGCGCTCTCTCCAGGCTTAAAGACAATATGGACTCCGGGCAGTTCAACGCCATCCAGGAAACCGCCGCGTTCTGCCTCAAAGAACATGACAAACTCGCGCCGCCCATAAGGAACACCTTCCGCTCGCGCGCGGAGCTTTTCACCAGGGCGCTTAAAAAGGCCGGCTGGCGGGTATTTGCCCCTGGCGCCACATTTTTTGTCTGGGCCAGGCCCCCGGTAGAACAGCGCTCCCTCGATTGCGCGTGCCGGCTGCTTTCGCAAGCCTCGGTGCTGAGCGCTCCGGGCTCGGGCTTCGGCCCGTCGGGCGAAGGATACGTAAGGTTCTCGCTGACCGCGCCGGAAAAAAAACTGACGGAAGCCGCGGAAAGGATCTCAAGGATAACCTGGTAGCATTGCGATGACACAACTTGCGGCGACAGCTTGAAAGCTTCGGTTGAAATTGGTTTGTTCGGTTTCTTTCCTGACCGGCGTAAGGAAGTTTCACCGGCGTTTATAGGCAAAACACATAGCAATAGTTGTTTGACAGGCGAACGAACACCCAAAAATTGTTGCAATTTTCGGGTATATATGACCGCTATAGAAATACTCAACTGGTTCTTATTCTCCGTTCTGGCGCTGACGACACTGGCGACGGCAACGGCTTATTTCAAAAGCCGCGATATCACGCAGCCGCCCAAAAGGCGCACGCTCGTCGCCTATCATCCGGACCAGTACGGCCTGGTTTATGAAGTCATCGACTTCACCACCGCGGACGGCCTGCAGCTCAGAGGCTGGTTCATCCCCGCGGCCGGCGGCGAGACTGAGAAAACCATCATCCTCTGCCACGGCTGGGGCGCCAACCGCGGCGATCTGATGCGCGACACGCATTTCCTGGCCGGGCACGGCTTCAACCTTTTTTACTTCGACTTCAGGGGCTCGGGCGAAAGCGGCGGCGACATATCGAGCGTAGGCTATCTTGAGACCCGCGATTTTGACGCGGCCTATGAATTCTTGAGACACAACCGCCCGCACGCCTGCGAACACACGGGCCTTTTCGGCGCCTCTATGGGCGGCTCGGTGGCCGTCTACGCCGCGGCCAAATACCCGGAACTCAAATGCCTGCTCCTGGAGAACACCTTTCTCTCCTACAGGCGGGTGGTTTCGAACTTCAGCTGGCTGCGTATGAATGTCCCGTACTGGCCGCTGGTGCCCATGACCCTTTTCTTCGCCAAGATGAAACTGGGCGCCGACCCCGAACCATTCAGCCCGGCGCATAATATAGCCGCGGTCAAAGTTCCCGCCCTGTTCATAAACGGCGACCATGACGATCTGGTCCCGCTTGCCGACGCGGAGATCCTCTACGGCCTGTGCCGCTCCGAAAAGAAACAGATGTGGGCGATCACGGGCTCCACGCACGGGAAATGCGCCGAGATCGGCGGCGAAGTCTATAAAACCAGGGTTTCCAAATTCTTCACGGAGAATCTTTAAAGGCAGGGTATAGGGTAGAGGGGTTAGGGTATAGGGATTGCATTCTCCGACGATATAATATATACTTTTTCTATGCGGGGTTTGTTGCCCGCCGGCGGTTGGGGCGGGAATCGCGTCGATAGCAAAGCATAACCGCGGTGAAGTTAATTCTGGAGGAGGGTTAAACAATGGGTGAAAAAGTTCAGAAATGCGGCGTTAAAAGACAGAACGGTTTTCTCTATTACATAGACAAAGCCGGCGACGTCTCAAAGGCCAAAATGGCCCGGGGCGGCAAAAAGGGCGGAAAACCCGAGAAAGTCATGAAAGTCGGCGTAATAAAAGAAGCCGGCTTCCTTTATTATCTCGATAAGGCCGGCGACGTGGCGAAAGCGAAGATGGTCAACGCCAAAGCCAAAAAGAAGAAATAATCCTTCTTCACGGCTCCTAACAACCCGAAAACCGTCCCTCCAGGCTTGGGGGGGCGGTTTTTTTATCCCGGGATTTTTTGTACCATGTAGTTTATGCTCCTGCTGGAAGGAAAAACGCTCTCAAATAAAATACTGGACGCCGCGGCAGGGCGCGCGGCCGCCGTCTCCGCCAGGACCGGCCGGGAGCCTGCGCTGGCGATAGTCAATTGTTCCGCGGATTCGCTTTCGGCCTTTTATGTGAAAAGAAAACTGGCGGCCTGCGAGAAGCTCGGCATCCGCGCCGGGCTCATAAACCCCGGGGCCGAAGCCGGCATGGCCGGTTTTTTAAAACTCCTGGCAGAACTGTCCGCGGACGCCGCCGTAGACGCCGTAATGATAGAGCGCCCGCTTCCTGCGGACTTTGAAGTTCCAGCCATATGGGACGCCATCCCGCCGGAAAAAGACGTGGACGCCCTGTCATCCGTCAACATGGGGCGGCTGTTCATCTCAAGGACCATGGCCGACATAGAGAACGCGGGGTTTTTCGTCCCGTGCACCGCTCTGGCCGTCATAAAACTGCTGGACCATTACAATATCCCCGTCAATGGCAGAAAGGCGGCGGTGGCGGGCCGCTCGGCCATGGTCGGCAAGCCGCTGGCGCATATGCTGACCGCCCTTGACGCCACCGTAACACTGTGCCATACTGGAACGCCGGATATCTCCTCCATATTTAAAAACTCGGACATTATCATAAGCGCCGCCGGCATGGCGCGCTGGCTCAAACCGGAAATGCTGCCTCCGGGCGCCACAATAATAGACGTGGGCACCAATATAGACGAGGCGGGGAAGATGTGCGGCGACGTGGATTTTGAGAGCGTAAAGGAAACGGCCGGCGCCTTAAGCCCGGTGCCCGGCGGGGTGGGGCCTGTAACCCTCGCCTGCCTGTTGGCGGCCGCGGTCAAAGCCGCCGAAAAGAGGATATAATATGGTTATGAAAAGAATGTTTTGGCCCCTCACGCTGTTTCTTCTCACGGCGTCGGCGTTTGCCGCTTACGCCCAGGGCGAGATTGAAGTCTCAACCGAAACCGTAAAAAAGGCCGTGGCTGCTCTAAAACCGGGGAAAAAGGCCCCGGCCGCTCTAAAAAAGAAGCCGGCGGACAAATCCGCAAAACGCCAGTCCGCTGAAAAACCCGCGGAAAAGAAACCGGTTAAAAAGAAGGCTAAAAAAAAGCCGGCGCCTCCGGCCTCCGAATATAAATTTAAGCAGGAAAACAGCGTTCCGACCTATAAATTCGACAAACGGGCCAACCCCATAATAAAAGATGCCAAGCCCAAGAAAAAAACGGCAAAGAAACAGGCCGTCAAAGCGGAAGCCCCGCCGCCGGATACGGGCGAACCGCCCGGCGACCCGATCCCGCAGAAAAAACTCCCGGCTCCTCCGCCGGCCGGCGACGAAGACGGAGGCTTCTAATGTCCGACCTTCTGGTCAAGCTTTACGCCCTGCCCGAAAGCGGCAAGGCCTGCGCCGCGCTGGCTGAAAAAGGCATAGAGATAAAACGCGCCATCGGCCCGGAAAAACACGCCGTAGTGGCCTGGGTACTGGCCAACTTCTCAAAACCCTGGGCCAGCGAAGCCGATGCGGCTTTCTCGCGGACCCCGCCGGCCATCTTTGTGGCCGTCAAGGGCAAGGCCATCATAGGCTTTGCCTGTTATGACACCACGGCCAAAGGCTTTTTCGGGCCCATAGGCGTGGACCAGAAAGTCCGGGCGGGGGGGCTCGGCAAGGCCCTGCTGATAAGGACGCTGGAGGCCATGCGCGAAGCCGGTTACGGCTACGCGGTCATCGGCTGGGCCGGCCCGGTGGATTTTTTCAAAAAGACCGTAGGCGCAACCATCATAGAGGGTTCCGAACCGGGGGTATATAAGAACCTGATCAAAGAATAATTGTAGAAGCCAGAAATCAGAAGTACTTCTAAAATTCATCTTCATGAAGATCAAACACGAGTGGCATAAAGATTTCTTCAAAAATTCCTTTTACAATCCCGCCTCGCCCGCGGCTGTCACAAAAGCGCCTGAAGAGGCCCGCTTCGTCCTGAAACAGTTGAAGCTAAAAAAAGGCGCAAAGCTCCTTGACCTCTGCTGCGGGCCGGGCAGGCATGCTGTGGAATTCGCAAAGAAAGGGCTGGCGGTTACAGGCTACGATTTTTCGGGGGAATATCTGCGGGAAGCCGCCCGGCGGGCAAAAAAGAAAAAAGCGGCGCTCCGCCTTATCCGCGGGGATATGCGGCAACTGAAATTTAAGGATGAATTCGACGCCGTCGTCAATCTTTTTACCAGTTTCGGCTACTTTCAGAACTTTCCTGACGATCTTAAAGCGCTGAAAGGCGCGGCCCGCGCGTTGAAGTCCGGCGGCCGCTTTATGCTGGACACGATGAACGGCGAATTCGTCAGAAAAAAATTTCACCCGCGCAGCTGGACCAGAATGCCGGACGGCTCATACCGCCTGGATGAAACTGTTTATAAAAAAGACGGGATTGTAGTTGCCTGGACTTTCCTGAAAGCGGGCAAAAAACCGGTCAGCCGCCTATTCTTCATCCGTCTTTACTCAAGAAAAACCCTGTCCGCCGCCCTGAAAAAAGCCGGCCTGACCCCCCTGAAATTCTGGGGCAGTTTCCAAGGTGCCTTACTCTCCGACAAGCGCAACCGTCTTATCGCCCTAGCCCAAAAACCCTAGCCCGCAACGGTCGTCATCCCGGCGAAAAGTCCACCCTGAGCGCAGTCGAAGGGCCGGGGCCAGGCGGCCGAAAGTGGCCGCGCGGGTAATGTTCACCAGGTGGGTAAGCGGCAGGAGGTTCGCCGCCGGCTTCACCAAGGCCGGCATGCCGTCAAGCGGGAAGAAGGCGCCGCTGAACAGGAACATCGGGGTGATGAAAAGAAAAATAGACAGGTTCAAATTATCTGTGTAAGGCGACATCTCCGCAAATAACAGCACGGCGGAACCCCGTAACTTTTATCCCCGGCTGCATAGCCATACTCTATAAAAAACCCCGCCCCTAACAATGGTCTACCAGGGAACGGATGGATTCTTTTTCGAAGAACGCTTTTATTGCGGACCATCTCACGGGGATGAGCATTCTGGGCATCGGCTCTTTTTCCGCGTCTTCAAAATATACCAGCGCTTTCGCGGCCTGAACGGCGAAATTCGGGTGGCCGGGAAATTTCCGCTCCGCCCATTTGAAGAAGCCGGCTGGTTTGTGCGACCGGCAGATAAAAAACAAATCAATAAAATCCTTTTTTGCGCCCCGGCTTATTATAGCGCTCAGCTTCATGGCCGCAATGTCTTCAACGGAGGCGATCTTAAGCCCGCTCCATTTTGACGGTGGTTTAAGCAGTTTGTAAGGATAGTGGAAAAGGCTTACCGCGGTGTTTTCAAGCCGCAAATGACAGGTTCCGTCTTTTTCCTCCATAATTTCCACTTTGCCGGAGGTTTCAAGGCTCTTTTTAAGCGCGAGCCTGTCCGAATGGTCCAGAAGGCAGTCCGTTGAAAAAAGGTCCAGATCCAGCGATATTCTGTGTCCCAGCCGGAGGGCCAGGCCCGTGCCCCCGGCCAGGTAAAAATTTCCGCCCGCGAGGGAAGCCAGCCGCCGGGCCGCGTTAAACCCTGATTTATCCAGAACTTTTTCATGCCAGAACATTTTTATTTCCTCCAGATTCCGGCGTTTCTCCACGCCGGGGCGGGTTTTGGCTGCGCTCCCAGAACAAGCGACCAGAGGCGGAGCGAGCGGGCGCCTAAAAGCCGGGGGCCGTTCTCTTCTATAAATTCAGCTAATTCCTTCCGGCTATAACGCTTAAAGGCCCACTTTATATCGGCTCGTCCGCCGCGTTCAAGCACGCGGGAAATCACGATAGTTTTGTCCCTGCCGGCGTTGAGCTCTGATATGTCGTATTCAGGGAACAGGAATTTGAGCTTTTTCGGCAAAGGCTGGACGGCCAGGGGCCTCTGCGCTGTTTTTTCCACTTCGGCGGCGTCCAGAAGCCATTCGCCCAGAAGTTTCGCCTCCGGTTTGAGAAGACCGGTCTCAATGTAGCGGTAGATCTGTCTGCGCGTTCGCCTTAAGATTCGCGCGGCCTGCGAGACTGTGCGCACTTCCCTGGTCCGTTCCCCGCTCGCAAGGAATAGCGCCCCGTCCGTTTTTTGTATAAGCGAAAGTTCAATCTTCATTACATATAGTATGACATAAATATAGTGAAAAGTCAATACCAGTGTAAAGAAACTCCGGGCGGTGCTGAACTCAAAACCGACCAGCCCGGCGTTACCTTTTTCGGCTCAGGCGGCTAGTTCGAACATTTTTTCTATGGCGGTTTTGGCGCGGGCGGCTGTTTCGGGGGGGACGGTTATTTCAAGCTCCGGCCTCTGGTTTTCCAGCGCGTCCAGCACGCTCTCAAGCGTAATGGACTTCATGTAGGGGCATAACCGGCACATCGCGATGAAATTCTTCTGCGGGAACCTTACCCGCGCAAGCTCGCCGAAACCGCATTCCGTCACAAGCAGGTACGCGGAAGCGTTGGTGCTCTCGATATAACGCATCATATCACCGGTGCCGCCCATAAAATCCACCGCGCTGATGATGTCCGACGGGCATTCCGCGTGGGCCAGCGCCGCAAGCCCCGGATAATGCTTCCGGTAGATCTCTATCGTTCCTGCGTCGAACTTTTCGTGGACCACGCAGGTTCCCCGCCAGAGTATCATATCCTTGCCGGGCGTCTTGCCCAGGGCTATGCTTAGATTGGTGCCCATTAATTTATCGGGAATGAAAATAACCTTTTCATGCGCCGCGTATATCTTGCGCAGTATCTTTTCGGCGTTCGCGCTCGTCACAATGCAGTCCGACTCCGCCTTCACCCCGGCAGAAGTGTTGATATAAGTCACCACCGGCGCGCCGGGGTGACTGGCTTTCAACGCGCGCACATCCGAAGCCGTAATGCTTTCGCTTAACGAACAGCCCGCGTTCTTTGAAGGCACATAAACTTTTTTGCCGGGATTCAGTATCTTGGCCGTCTCGCCCATAAAATGCACGCCGCAGAATATAATAATATCGGCGTCGGTCTTGCGGGAATCATCGGCCAGCTTATATGAATCCCCGACAAAATCCCCAATGCCGCAGATTATATCCGGCGTCTGGTACACATGCGCGCAGACGACGGCATTTTTCTCTTTTTTAAGCCTGTTTATCCTCAAAGTCAGGTCGGCCGCGTCGGAGAGCGGCCGCGCCAGGCAGCCGCCGGCAAGGCCTTTGGCCGTCAGGCGTTTAATTTCTTCGCTTAACTCATCGCTATAATTCATTTACACTAGTGTTGTAGCCGCAACCTTTAGTTTGCGTTAATTCGCAGGCTAAAGCCTGCGGCTACCAATGACAGAATAATAGCCGTTCTACCGGCAACTAAACTATTATCTTCTTGCTGAGAATATCCGGGTAGTTAGAAAAGATGCCGTCCACGCCTATGCGCTCCATCTTTAAGGCGTCTTCTCTTTTGTTGACCGTATAGACGCACACTTTCATGCCGGCTTTGTGTATCATCGCGACATGGAGCTTATAGGCAAGCCGCAGATGCATATGGAAGTTCACGGCGCCGACGGACTTGGCGCGCATTATGGCCGGCAGCAGCAGCGCCGTCTTGAGGTTATGCCCCAGGTAGCCGAGCCTTGCGCCCGCATCCAGTTCCCGCAGGCGCTTGAGCGTGGCGTAATCAAAGCTTGAGAACAGCGACTTTTCACGGATCCCCGGCCTGGCGGCGACGAATTCAACAAGCTCACGCTCCAGGCCTGGGTAAACGTTCCCGTCGTTCTTCAGCTCGAAATTTATCCATTCGGCCGCCGGCGTGAGCAGGTCCAGCACCTCCGCAAGCAGCGGCACCCGCTCGAACGGGTAGCCGAAGCGGTTGCCCACGTTCACTTTTCTGAGCTCGGCGTAATTTAAGCGCGCGATTACCAGCTCCCGGCCGGCCGGGCGCTTCAGGTCGTAGTCGTGGTAGACCACCAGCTTCCCGTCTTTGGTCAGGTGCACGTCAAACTCGAAATTCTTTGAGCCCATCTTTACGGCCAGCTCAAAGGCGGCCAGCGTGTTTTCCGGCGCGTAGCCGGAGGCGCCGCGGTGCGAGATTATTTTCATAAAAACCTTTTCCTTATCGGAGCGAAGAATTCTTCCTGGTATTCAAAGCCCGCCATTTCTTCCCGGCCAGACCCGGGGCCGTGAAAATCGGTGCCGGCGGTGACCACGAGATCGTACTTTTCAGCCAGTTCAAGAAACTCCCTGGTGAGGGCGTTGGAATGGGAGGGATAAAACGCCTCTATGCCGTCCAACCCCATCTCCTTCCAGCCGCCCAGGTCCATTATATTATAGATCACGCCCGGATGCGCCAGCACGGCTATGCCGCCCGCGGCCTTTATGGTCTTTATCGCTTCCTCCATGCCCGGCCCGCACGGCGGGACATAGGCCGGCTTGCCGCAGGATATATACTTTTCAAAAGCTTTCTGCCTGGTTTTCACAAAGCCCCTGTTCCTCAGCAGATCGGCCACATGGGGCCGCCCATACGCATGGTCAATAACTATGTTCAGTTCTTCAAAGGACAGGTTAAGGCCCTGCTCTTTGAGAAGGGCTATTATTTTTTTAATGCGCTCGATCCTTTTTGAGCGGAATTGCGCAAGCTTTTCCAGGAATCCGGGGTCTTTAAGGTCCAGTCCGTAGCCCAGGATATGGAGATTGTCGTGGAGGCCGGTGCTCAACTCTATGCCGTAAATATAGTTAATCGCCAGCTTTTTGAGACAGGTTTCAAGCTCGTCCCAGCCAAGACTTATATCGTGATCGGTCAGGGAAAAAAAAGCTATGCGGGCCTTTGAGGCGGCGCGGGCCAGCTCCGCCGGGGACAGCGTGCCGTCGGAGAAGGTTGAATGGGCATGGAGGTTTATAAGGGGCATCTGGAATTAACCCGAAAACCTCAGCCGAGGTTTTCGGGAAGGCTAAAGGACAAAGGATAAAGGCTGGGGGGCGGAAAAAATGTTTCGTTTTTCTGCGGGGTTTCCTTTATCCTTAAGCCTTCAGCCTTTAGCCTTATTTTCAGCCTACCACCACTTCTTTTACTTCCGGCACGTCTTCTTTTATCATACGTTCCACGACGCCTTTAAGCGTCATGGCGGCATGCGGGCACGAGCCGCAGGCGCCGGTGAGCAATACCGTCACTATACCGCTTTTTTCGTCCACGTTCAGCAGATCGACCGAGCCGCCGTCGGCCGCGAGCATAGGCTTTATCTTGTCGATGGTCTTCTTCACTTTGTCTTTCATGGATGCTCCATTCCGGGAATTTGCGCGCTCACCACTCCTTTGAAGAACGGCTATATAGATTATACCACGAACTCGCGTCCGCTCCGGCTGAAAAATGTATTTTTGGCCGAAATATATATATAATGAAGTCTGTGCTGCGCGAAAACGCCAATGTCCGTCAGATTCAGGGGGACCCGCCCAGGCGGTGGTTCTCGGACGATTTTTTCGACCTGATCGTCTGGTTCGCCCCTGAGGGGTCCATCTACGGCTTCCAGTTATGCTATGACCGCGAGTTCAAACCGCGGGCGCTCACCTGGTTAAAGACCGGCGGCTACAGCCATGACGGGATAGACGACGGGGATGACCCGCTGGGCGGCCATAAAGCCGCGCCTGTTCTGGTGCAGGACGGGGTCTTCAATTCAACCGATATCGGCAACAGGTTCGCCGCCGCAGCCGCTAAACTGCCGCAGGAGATCCGCGAAACGGTGTTGGCGAAGATCCGCGAATTTAAAAAGGATTTATAGCGCCGCTATGTCCGATAATTATAAACCGAACCCGGGCTCCGGCGACGACGGTTTCACCGGCCTGTTCGGGGGGAAACGGGTCGGGAAGACCGATCTGCGCGTAAACACCAACGCGCTGATTGACGAATTATCCTCGCTTCTCGGCGTTATCAAGACCGGCCTCAAAAGCGGGAAAAGCAGAAAGGAAATAGCCGGCGTTCAGGGCGCGCTTATCGCCGTTTCCGGATCCATAGCGGGCGCAGGAACAGCGCCGGAAATAAAAACCGCCGTCAGCGGCCTTGAGATCCTGATCGCCGGCAGAGCGAAACGCCTGCCGCCTTTAAAAAAATTTATACTCCCCGGCAGGAACAAGACCGAAGCCCTGCTCCACCTCGCCCGCTCAAGAGCCCGCCTTTGCGAGCTTTTGGCCTGGCGGCTTAAAATGAAGCTTGCGGCCGTTTACCTTAACCGCCTGTCGGACTATCTCTTCCTGCTGGCAAGAAAGAAATAAACCCCGGCTCCCCAATCTGCCAAATGTGGTAAAATACAGTTATGCAGCCGCCGCAAGACAAAACACAGGCAAAAACCGGACAATGTTTGTTTAGTAAACTGTGACCAGGAACTCGGTCCGTCCACATGAAAAGAGTCATACCGATTATCGTAATATCAGCGGTTTTATCCGTGGCTTATCCCGGTTCTATTCCCTCCGCTGAAAATAACAAGAAAACCTCTGTCACCACCTCCTGTAAATCCTGCCAAAAGACTGCTGATTCCGGCAAGAAGCAATCCACAACGAAAAAAATATGCTCATCCATCATCGGCATTCTCACGAATGAAATAGATAAAACGAAAAACAAGACCAAACTGGACATTCTTAAGGGCGGCCTGGATTACGCCAATGATATTTGCGACAGCGGCGGCGTCCCGGATCCGGCCAAAATTACAAAAGGCCTTCCCGAAAAAGACAAGGCGAGGATTTTACAAAAAACAAACGCCGCGCTTTTCGACGGCGCAGCTGACCTTCCAGTTAAAAATTTCGGCCCCACTCCATCCAACCAGGGCGCCGAATTAATCGGCAAAGGCGGCCAGATAGCCGATTTAAAGACCTCCGAGCCGGATATTCCAAAGTTAAACCCCGCAACGGAATTCAGTTTAGCGAAACCTTCCACTTTGCTCGCGGCCACGAAAACCGCCGGTGCGGCAACAGCGGGGGCAGCGGCCGCTCCCTGTCCATTTCCGGGAGAGCCAAGCGTGAGATGCTGTTGCACGAAGGATGAAAAAAAATGCTTTGGGGAGGGTTTGCTGTGTTATTCCGTCTGCGTAGAGATAATAACAACGCCCGGCAATTGCGGGTGGGGATTCGAGTTTGAATGGCTGGATAATCTGGTAGAAAAGGTCAATAAACTTGCCAAAGGCGCTCTAATCGCCGCTAAAAACGTTGTACTCACCGCAAAAAACACTGTAGTGAAAACCGGCAAAGATATTCTAGCCGCGGTTACATCAACGGCAAAAGGATATTGGGAGGATATCAAAACCATCAAAGAAAAGGTGGATGATTGGTATCACGAAAAAATAGGAGACAAGAAGTGCGGCGCGAATTATTACGATCCTGACGATGAATGCTGTTCCGGCGGGGCGGCATTCCCGAAACAGGGGTGCACAACGGGCTCCATTGAGATAAGCGGACCATCTCCCGAACTGATTTTATACAAACCAGCCTCCGATTCAAAGCCTGCGTCGTTGCGGATAACGGCAAAATGCTGCCCCGGCAGTATTCAATGGTCGAAATCCAGCGATAAAATAAAATTCACGGGACCGACCAATCAGGCGGCCGTCCAGATTCTCCCGATGAGGGAAAGCGAAAAGCCGGGTGATGTCAGCGTTACCGTCACGATAGCGGGCGGCGCCTCCGCGACCAGGAAACTGTCGGTGAAACGTCCGAAATGGATATGGCATCAGGATACTCTGCCGTTTAAGAAAAAACGCGAACTTTTTGGACCCAATTATCAAGTTGGCACAGGCGAAGAATTTAAATGGACGTTGATCGACCAGTTCAAACAGCCGCTGATTGCTGTAAAGATATCGGAATACGTCACCTTTGATGAGAAAAGAAGTAATGTAACAAAAGCAGAGGCTCACTGGAAAAAGGATTTAGAATATGAGGCAATAACAAATTCGCTAGGCCAAATAGGGGATACATACGCTATCACTGATGGTTCTAATCCCGAGAATATCAGGGTCGTTCTCCACCAGAATTTGACGGCCTCCGGATATTCCGGAATTTCGGATATAACGATTACCGGGACCGACGTTGTCGGGACCGGAACACAGACGGATCCCCTGGAACTGAGATGAGAACAATAAAAAAGATAACGGTTGCCGGTCTGTTTGTCTGCGCGGTCGGTTTTTTGTTGGTCCCCGGCCAACCACCCGGTCCCGTCACCGAGCGGATTCTGGAAACCGTGGAATTCAAAGGGTCTGTCATGGGGATTTCCACCCACCTGTGGGAAAAGTATGAAATTCCGATTATAGCAGAATGTGACACTGAAAAATGCTGGGATAATGAAATTTCTTATTCGGCGGGGAGAGCCACCGTAAGGGAAATGCTAGATGCGATTATTTCTCCAAAATACTTCCTGCTATGGAGGGAGGAAGAGGGGGTTATTCATATTATAGAAAAATCGCTGGATGCGCGGCCTGATTACCCGCTGAACGCGCCGATTGAGCGCTTTTCCGGAATCGGGAATTATGCTGATCTAGTTACTAAGGCAATAGAGCAAATAAAACCTTTAAAATACCCGGAACTGGAACTCTCTGGCGGGCCGAGCGAGTACCCTTATAAGGATTATACCCATAAAATACCCTTGTGCGAATTCAAAGTCAAGGCGCGCAATACCACACTCAGGCGGATCCTGGATCGGATAGTCGTTAAAGCGAAAATAACATATTTGGTCACCCGGCTCCAGGACCGAAAGACCGGCACATATTATTTTGATTTGCATTTATGGGGAACAATCAGGGGCGGTCTAAGTTCCATCCCGCCGCCGGAACCCCACTACGAACCCTGTCCATGGGTTGAGGCTGGAAATATTCTTTACGCGTCTGTTTTGTTTAGTTTCCTGACGGTTGTTATTGTAATAGTTTTCCCGTATATCATGGCACTGCCCAGCCGCGTTGACAAAGACAGGGTTCGGACCTGGCGCATATTTTTTGGCATCCTCGCGGCCGCTTATCTGCCGGGTTTGCTTATCCTTTATGCGGCATATATTTCCTCGTCCGGAGTCGCCGAAAGACTCAGGAATGATTTATGGGTCAGTTATTATCCCCTCTATGTCTTGCTGGTGGCTTTTCTCAGAAAGGGAACAAATCTTCGATTGGGATGGTTTGCCGTGATTGCGATTGGCACTGTTTACTACTTAATAAACAGCATATATTTGGTGGAAACATTGAAATTTATAGCCGGCGCCCCGTAGCACACTGGTTCCGAAACGGCTGCCGACGGTTTTTCAGGGTTTTTCCGACGGCCACCATTTATTTTGGGCTCATATTAAGGATTCGTCCGAACCCGAACCGTCTTGCCCGAAGATTTAAAAGGAGGACATTCCCTCGTCTCCTTTCCTTTTACCCTAAAATTGTGCGGGACGGGTCCGCCGAAGCTGTGTGGCGGAAAACGGCCGGCGGGCAAGCGGGTCAGCCGGGATGTTTGGCGGAAATTGTGTCGCTTCGCTCCACCCTTTCTTGGCGGATAAATCCGCCCGCTACAGGCAGAGCAAGCGCTGTGACTCCCGTACCAGGCGGCGAAGATTTGCGTTTTTTTAATTTGTGCCCGGTCATCAATCTTAAATCTTGAGTCTGGAATTTTATTTTATGGTTATAATGTTCATATGCACCGGCAACACCTGCAGAAGCGTGATGGCGCATTATTACGCCGCAAAGTCGGCTTCCGACAGAAAGCTGGATATCAAGGTCATCTCAAGCGGCCTCCAGATAGATAAAGATGCCCCCATGCCGGCGGCGATCAGGACGATTTTTAAAAAAGAGGGGATCCCGGAAGTAAGCCATGCGCCCGCGAAGATGACCGCTGAAATGGTGAAAGAGGCCGGCCTGATACTTGCGATGACGCGCGCGCAAAAGGCGGAGATAATAGAGCTGTTCCCCGAAGCCAAAGACAAGGTGCATGCGTTTGTGGAGTACGCCGGCTTCGGCAGCGCCGATGTGGCCGACCCCTACGGGAGGGAAGAGATATTTTATTTTGAGGCTTTCCGTCTGATAAAAAAAGCCGTTGAAGCCGTGTTTAACAGATTGCAGGAAAAGAAGTAGAATAGCTGGACTGAAGGGTTTAAGGAGATAATTCTCATGTACGATGAAATACGCAAGACCGATCCGCAGCTTTATAAAGCCGTAAAAGGCGAGGTGCTCCGGCAGCAGAACAATCTTGAACTTGTAGCCTCGGAAAACTACGCCTCAAAGGCGGTGCTGGAGGCGCTTGGCTCCGTGCTGACCAATAAATACGCGGAAGGCTATCCCGGCCGCCGCTATTACGGCGGCTGCGAATACGTGGATATCGCCGAAAAACTGGCCATTGACCGGGCCAAAAAGCTCTTCGGCGCAGAACACGCCAATGTCCAGCCGCATTCCGGCACCCAGGCCAATATCGCGGCGTATCTGGCGCTGATCGAGCCCGGGGACACCGTGATGGGCTTAAACCTCTCCCACGGCGGCCACCTCTCGCACGGCCACCCGCTGAACTTTTCCGGCAGGTATTTTAAGATAGTCACCATGAACGTGCACAAGGACACCGAACTTCTGGATTACGATGAAGCCGCGAAAGTGATGGAAAAGGAGCGTCCGAGGCTCGTCATGGCCGGTGCCTCCAATTATTCGCGGGTCTGGGACTGGAAACGCCTCAAAAAGATGGCCGACGCCTGGAAGGCATATCTCGTCACCGATATCGCCCACTATGCCGGGCTTATAGCCGCCGGCATCTATCCTTCGCCGGTGGAATACGCGGACGTCGTCACCACCACCACGCATAAGACCCTGCGGGGGCCCAGGGGTGGGCTGATTCTTTCAAAGGCCGTCTATTCAAAGGCCATAGACCGCACCAATTTCCCCGGCAACCAGGGCGGGCCGCTTATGCACGCCATTGCCGCCAAGGCCGTCTGTTTCAGGGAAGCGCTTACACCGGCGTTTACGGACTATCAGAAGCAGGTGCTCAAAAACGCCCGGAAACTTGCCCGGGAGCTCCAGGCCCGGGGCTACCGGATAGTGGCTGGCGGCACGGACTGCCACCTGATGAGCGTCGACCTGAGGGCCAAGAACGTGACGGGTAAAGAAGCCGAGGCCGCCCTTTATAAGGCCGGCATCACGGTCAATAGAAACACCATCCCGTACGATCCCCAGCCGCCGATGGTCGCCAGCGGCGTCAGGATAGGCACGCCGGCGGTCACCACCAGGGGGATGAATGACCGCGACATGGCGGCCATAGCCGATTTCTTCGACGACGCCGTTAAGCATAAGAACGAGGATGCGCGCTTGAGAGGGATAGCCGAAAAAGTAAAAGGGCTTTGCGCCAGGTTCCCGGTATATCCCGGTTTTGAAAAATAAGGTGTTCTAAGAGCTTGTTTTGACTAAAAATTTTTGCGGCAAAAATTTTTATAATGCCCCGACCTTTGGTCGGGGAAACCTTGAGATAAGGGGGAGTTTGAGGGGGAAAGTAATTTCCCCCTCATCTCCCTGCCTGCCGGCAGGCAGGCGGCACGGGACGCAAGAAAACCCCGTGCCGGGTAGGATAAAATGTTGCTTCAATATTTTATTTAGATTTTTTCCCATCAAAACCAGCGGTGAGCATAGGTATTTCCATAAGGCCCGCAAGGCCGGACTCAAAAGCCCTGCCGGCGGAAGAAGCATACCTGTCAATCGCATTCAGGAGCTTTATTTTTTTGCCACCAACTCTCAACTGGAAGCCAAGCAGGTCTTTTGCCATCTAGATTTCTCCTGGAATTATATCGTTAAAATTACACCATTAAGCTTATTTTGCGTTTTGCGGACAAAGTCGGCAAATTGGCCATGGCTTTCAGTTGCTATCCGGTAAAAAGCCTGGTAAAAAGCCTAGTAAAAAGCCTAGTAAAAAGCCCGGTAAAAAGCCGTGTTTTAAGGCTTTAATTATTGTAAAATCTATGTTTACGGATTTGTCGCTTATTTGAGGAAACATGATGACCGGTAAACCCGTGGCGCATATCGCGGTTATAGGCGGCAGCGGCCTTTATGAGATGCGGGAACTCCGAAATATTAAGGAAATAAGGGTCAAAACGCCTTTCGGCAATCCTTCAGATGACATTTTAACGGGAAAACTTTCAGGCGTTCCCGTGGCCTTCCTTCCCCGCCACGGCCGCAAACATAACATCCTGCCCGGCGAGATAAACCAGCGGGCAAACATGTGGGCGCTGAAATCCCTGGGCGTGAGAACCATAATATCAGTCAGCGCCGTGGGCTCGCTCAGGCAGGAATTAGCCCCCACCCATTTCGTGTTCCCCGGCCAGTTCGTGGATGAAACCAGGGGCAGGATATCGACCTTTTTCGGCAACGGCATAGCTGGCCATGTGCCCATGGCGGAGCCTTTCTGCAAAAAGCTCGCCGAGATGATGTATAAAGAGGCTGAAAAACTCGGCATAAAATCGCATTTCGGCGGCGCCTATTGCTGTATGGAGGGGCCGGGTTTCTCCACCAAGGCCGAATCCTGTTACCACAGGAAGATGGGCTATTCTGTCATAGGCATGACCGTGGCCACCGAAGCCAAACTGGCCCGCGAAACCGGCTTCCATTACGCGCCGGTAGCGCTTGTGACCGATTATGACTGCTGGAAAGAGGGCGAAGAGGTGAATCAGGAAAAAGTGATCACCACTCTCAAAAAGAATATTGAAAACATCCGCTGCCTGCTGGTGAAAGCCGTCCCCGGGGCCTTGGGGGCCGGCTGCTCCACGAACTGCCCCGAATTCATCAAAACCTCGGTGTTTACGCGCAGGGAAAATTTTCCTCCCAAGCTTTACAAGGCTCTTAAGCCGATAATCGGGTGAGCTGATTATGAAAAAAGAAACCAGAGGCCGCAAGAAGAACAGAAAGACCTGGGCCAACTCTATGCGCAAAAAGCTCATAGAGACGGCAAAGAAAGCCCAGAAAGCCTCTTATTCCCCCTATTCCCGCTACCCCGTCGGGGCGGCCGTGCTTGCCGAATCCGGCAGGATATACTCCGGCTGTAACGTCGAGAATGCCTCGTTCGGCCTTGCCTGCTGCGCCGAGCGGGTCGCCGTTTTCAACGCCGTCAGCCACGGCGAAAAAAAGCTCAGGGCCGTCTGCGTGGCGGCCAAGTCGGCCAGGCCCTGCGGCGCCTGCCGGCAGGTGATAATAGAATTCGCGCTGAAAGACGCGGAGCTCATATGCGTGGACTGGCAGCCGCTTGAAAAAAAGGAGCAGGTCACCCATGCAAGGGTCTCCAGGCTCCTACCCAAACCGTTTAATCCGTCGGAAGCGGGGCTGTGAAGCGAAAATTGCAGAGCGCAATTTTCGCAAGGATAAAGGATGAAGGCTAAAGGATGAGGGTAAAAACACCGGAAAACAAAGAGATTTTTTCTTCCCTTATCCTTTAGCCTTAAGCCTTCCCGAAAAATTCATCTAAATTTTCCGGGTTAACGGAGGCATCATGGACGTCAAAACGCTCGGCAAGATAACGAAGTGGATGGAATCCACCGACCTGGAAGAGATAACCTGGAAGAACGGCGCGGACAAAATAAGTCTCAAAGTCAACAACTCCCCCGAGGCCCACAGCAAGTTCTCCTCCACGCTTGTGACGATCCCGTCTCCTTCCATAGGCATATTCCGCTTTGCCAGGCCCGGCAAAACCAATACGCTTAAAGTGGGGATGGCCGTGAAAAAAGGCGCCGAGCTGGGCGTGGTGGAAGTGGCCAAGGATTTTAAGCCTGTCGCGCCCGGGGCCGACGGCTACCTTAAGATCATCTCCGTGGAAGACGGGCAGACCGTCGAATACGGCCAGCCCCTGTTTTTTATAGAGCCGAAATAAAAACTAGTTGATAAGTTGAAAAGTTTATAAGTTGATAAGTGGCCGGGCTTTACTGGTTTTATCGATCGGCAGCCGGTATATATTCTCCACTTATCAACCTATCAACTTGTCAACTTGCGGTCTTCCCTTAATTTATGCCACATAAATCCTCGGTCATAAAATGCCCTAAATGCGGATATGAGCCCAATATCATCGGCGATGTCTGCCTGAAGTGCGGCGCAAAGCTTGAGAAGGTCTGCGGCGGCTGCGGTTTTGCCAACGCCGTGGAAAAGAACTACTGCGACCAGTGCGGCATGGTCATGACCCTGAAGGTCCCCGCAAAACAGGAGGACGCGAGCGCGCCGCCCCCCCCGCCGCCTCCCCCCGCCGCCGCGGACGGAACGAAACCTCCGGAACAACAAAAATACCGGCTTGAGATGCAGCCTATCGAGTCCACGGTGTCCGAGAAAGATATTTCTTTCAGAAAACTTTTTCCGGGCAAACCCGCCGCGCCCGGCGTTCCCGGCGCCGAGGCTCTGAACAAGCCCGCCCCCCCGGCGGCCGGGGGGAGCCAAAGCCCAAAAGCGACAGGCATACCCGTAAAGATGGCCTCGGTTAAAAAGATCGCGGGCATACTTGTCACCGCGGGCCTTTTTTGCGCGCTGTGTTTCGTCCTCTACCTGATAGCGGCCCCGCATATCCCCAAATTCATGCTGGAGAGGACCGCTAAAAATTATCTTAAAAAACTTTCAACCGGCAGATACGAAGAAGCCTACGCCCTGCTCTCCTCCAATTCCAAAGCGGCCTGTTCCATGACGGATTATGTGAACTATAGCAGGCAGTATTACGCGGCGTCGCCGCCCTGGGAGGTGCGGGACGTTTCGGCTTTCGTCATGGCGCCGGAAGCAGCCATGGTAAAATACCAGCTTAAGGAAGGCTCGGCGGCCTGGCGGACGGACTATATTTCGTTCGTCAAAGAACATGACCGGTGGACCAGGCCCTATATCTGGCTGCTGTTTGAGCCCATAGAATCCGCCATCTCCAAACAGGATTACCCCCAGGCGCTGTTTTTGGCGCAGAGGCTCTATCTGACGGATCCCATGGATCCGCGGTCCTCGGGCTACCTTTGCGTTTCCCAATTTTTTATGGGGCTTTACGACAGATCGGCAGACTCCTGCAAAAAGACCATCTCCTCGGTCCTGACCTATCCCTCCGGCTTTTCCGCGGGCGAACTGTTCTGGTTCAGAGTCTATTACGCCGACAGCCTGCGCTTTGTGCAAAAATACGAAGAAGCGCTTAAGGAATATGACGAACTTTTGAAAATGCCCGAGCGGCTGGCGAAGGAGCAGTGCCCGCTTTACCTGAACCGGGCCGACGCCCTAGTGCGGATGAAAAAATACGACAGCGCCCTTTACGATATGCTGCATGCGGACGCGGTCTGCCCCGACGCGAATAAGGCCGAGGTGCTGAAAAAAACGCGCGTCCTGAACGGCGCCGCCATGCAGGAAGCCGTCGACTTCGCCCAGAAGACCAGTCTCAGGCCCGACCTGCCGCCGCTGGGGGAGCTGAGGAAAAAAGATTTCGCGGAACTGGCCGCCATGCTGGGCCCCAGGAACATAAAGTTCATGCCGAAAGACAACTGGATAACCGCGCATCTCTCCGGGCCCGAATACAGGGTGGTTTTAAGGCAGGAAGGCATAAACCCCCGCACCCGGCAGAAAGATTTTAAGGACCTGTACATGCTTGTGGTCAACCTGTGGACCGGAGGTATAAAAATTGAAAAAGCCCCGTCCCAGTCCGCGGAGAAGTGACAGGGAAAGTGTAGAGTGTAGAGTTGAGTATCGACTGGATTTAAAACCGGAGGCTTTCCCCCATGTTTAACAAGATCCTGGTGGCCAACCGCGGCGAGATAGCCATAAGAGTCATGAGAACGCTCAGGGAAATGGGCGTCAGATCGGTGGCCGTCTATTCCGAGGCCGACCGCTCATGCCTGCATGTCAGGGAGGCCGACGAGGCCGTTTGCATAGGGCCGGCGCCGGCCAGGGAAAGCTATCTTCAGATCCCCGCCATGCTATCGGCGGCCGCGATAACAGGCGCCGAGGCCGTGCACCCGGGCTACGGGTTTCTTTCCGAGAACGCCGCCTTTTCCGCCGCCTGCGCGAAGAACGGCCTCGTGTTCATCGGCCCCGGCCCCCGGGCCATAGAGCTGCTCGGCCATAAAGCCAGCGCTAGAAAGCTGGCTGTCAAGGGCGGCATCCCCGTCACGCCGGGCACCAAAGACTGCGTCTCAAAGGATCTCCTGAAAGAAGCCGAGAAGCTAGGGTTCCCGATAATGATAAAAGCCGCGGCGGGCGGCGGCGGAAAAGGCATAAGGATAGTCAGGGAAAAGGAAAAACTCGCCCAGGAATGCGAGTTGGCCTCCTCGGAAGCCGCGGCCGCTTTCGGGAACGGCGAGGTCTATTTTGAAAAATACCTGGAGCGCCCCCGCCATATCGAGGTGCAGTTCGCGCGCGACTCCAGAGGCAACGTCGTGGCTTTCCCGGAGCGCGACTGTTCCATCCAGCGCCGGCACCAGAAACTGCTGGAGGAGTCGCCCTCGCCCGCCGTCGGCTGCCAACTGCGCGACAAGCTTGAAGACGCCGCCATCCGGCTCGCCGACACGGCCGGTTATGTGGGAGTGGGCACGGTGGAATTCCTTATGGACAGACAGGGGGATTTTTATTTCATGGAGGTCAACACCCGCCTGCAGGTGGAGCACCCCGTGACCGAGGCCATAACCATGGCGGACCTGGTAAAAGAGCAGGTCCTGATAGCGGCGGGGGAATGCCTGAGCTCAAAGCCCGCGAAGGCCGCCGCTTTTCACGGGCACGCGATAGAGCACCGGATAAACGCCGAAGACTTCTCCAAAAATTTCGCGCCTTCTACGGGCCGCGTAGAGGAGTGGCTGGCCCCGGGCGGCCCCGGCATCCGGCTGGACACTCATATGTACCAGGGCTATACTTTGCCGGTCTATTACGACTCATGCATGGCCAAACTGATAGTGTGGGCGAGCGACCGCGCCGCCGCCATCGCCAGATCCCGCAGGGCCCTGGCCGAATTCAGTGTGTCCGGCGTCTCCACTACCATAGATGTCCACAAAATGATAGTGGACAGCCCCCAGTTCCAGGCCGGGGACGTGGATACCGGGTTTATGGAAAGACTGCTTAAGAATAGGGTAGAGGGTAGAGGGTAGAGGGTAGAGGGTAGAGGGTACAGTTATAAGGAACTCCTTACCCTATACCCTAAACCCTCTACCCTATACCCTACTGTTATGAACACAAAGCGTAAAATCCTGACCCTTAAAAAAGCCGCCGCCCGGCGCCGAATTGCCCGCCTGGCCGGGAAAAAGACCGTTTTTACCAACGGGGTCTTCGACCTGCTCCACTGCGGCCATGTCGCCCTGCTGGAGAAAGCCAGATCCATGGGAAATATCCTTATAGTGGGCGTGAACACGGACGCTTCCGTGCGCAGGTTCAAAGGACCAGCGCGTCCGCTTAACCGGCTGCGGGACCGCGCCCGGGTCCTGGCCGCGCTGGAGGCGGTGGATATGGTGGTGGCGTTCGGCCGGGATACGCCGTATGAACTGCTGAAAGTCCTGAAACCGGATATCCTGGTCAAAGGGGCGGATTACGGGGCCGGCCAGATAGTGGGCAGGGAATTCGCCGGGCGCACCGTAAGGGCGCCCCTTGTGAAGGGGATATCCACCACCGGTCTTATAGAAAGGCTGAAGGCTGAGGGTTTTCAGCATTCCTTAAACAGGAAAGGGCGTTTTCCTGTGTAAATTAAGGCTCAAAATTTAATAAAATAGTATGATACCCTGATTATGAATGAGGTAACCATGACAGATTTATTTGAAAAATGCAGGAATTTCACCATTGCCAGGCAGCTTATGGATGCCGGCATCTATCCTTATTTCAAAGAGATTGAATCCGAACAGTCCACCGAAGTCGTCATCCAGGGGAAAAAATTCATAATGATGGGGTCCAACAACTATCTGGGCATCGCCAACGATCCGAGGATGAAAAAAGCCGCCATGGACGCGGTGCATAAATTCGGCACCGGCACGGCCGGCTCCAGGTTCCTGAACGGCAATACGGTGCTCCATACCGAGCTGGAGCGCAAACTCGCCGCTTTTAAGGGCCGCCAGGCCGCGCTTATCTACGCCACCGGCTACCAGATGAACCTGGGGGTGGTCTCAAGCCTGGTCGGCAAGGGCGATGTGGCCGTGGTGGACAAACTGGACCACGCCAGCATCCTGGACGGCTGCAGGCTCTCCCATGGCGAAATAAGGAGATTTCAGCACAATAACCCCGCCGATCTGGACCGCGTGCTTAAAGAAATCGGCTCCTCCAAGGGCAGGCTTGTCATAGTGGACGGGGTCTTCTCCATGGAGGGGGATGTCTGCCCGCTGCCTGAAATAGTCAGAGTCGCCAAAAAACGCGGCGCCCGCATAATGGTGGACGACGCCCACGCCACCGGGATCCTCGGCAGGCGCGGCAGGGGAACCAGCGAATATTTCGGCCTTAACCACGGCGAGGTGGACGTCATCGTCGGCACCTGCTCCAAAGCTCTGGCCTCCGTGGGCGGGTTCGTGGCCGGCGATAAAGACATCATCCATTATATCCAGCACACTTCCAGGTCCATGATCTTCTCGGCGGCGCTGCCGCCGGCTTCCGTGGCCGCCATCTCCAAAGCACTGGATATAATAGAGAGCGAGCCGGAGCGCATTAAAAAGCTCTGGGACAATTCAAAATACCTGCTGGCCGAATTCAAGGCCCTGGGTTTCAATACCGGCGAGACCCAAACCCCCATCATCCCGGTCATAATAGGCGACAACACGAAAACGTTCCTCTTGTGGAAAGCGCTCTATGAGGCCGGTCTTTTCACCAACCCCGTCGTCAGTCCTGCCGTGCCGCCGAAGAGGGCGCTTATAAGAGTGGCCGTCATGGCGACGCACACCAGGGCGCAGCTTGACAAGGCGCTTGATATTCTTGAGACTTGCGCTAAAAAGACGCTCAAAAAGAAATATTCCGCGCTGGTCGGATGATCCCTCCGCGCCTTGAGATGGGCGGGAGTTATGAGTTTTAAGTTTTGAGCAGTTATATAGGCTTGTATAATTAAAGCGACATACTGCGAATTACCCCTGCCCATTGTAGTGGCAAAGTTTACTTTGCCTATCATTGTGCCAAGCCGAGTAAGCTCGGCAACTACAATAATGATTTATGTCGCCTTATTTATGCAATAATATATACCTGCCTAGCCGGCAGGCAGGCCCCTCTTTTAAAAAGAGGGGAAGAGCCTGCCCCTGTATGTATTAGGCAGGGGGGAGATTTTTTCATAACTCATAATTCCTAACTCAAAACTGCCGAAAGTAATGCCTATAGAACTTCGAGAGCTGAGTGAAAGCGGCACACCCGCTTTTGTGGGTTTCCCGTACGAGCTGTTCAAGGGCCATCCTTATTGGGTCGGAGAACTCAAGTCGGAAGCCCGCCGCCTTTTAAGCCTTGCCCATCCGTTCTGGCGCCACGGGGAAAGAAAACTGTTTATGGCGTTTAAAGACGGCAAACCGGCAGGGAGGCTGGCCGCCGTCCTAAACCACAAGCACAACGCTTTCCATGATGAAAAATGCGGCTTTTTCGGTTTTTTCGACTGCATAGATGACCGGGAAGTTTCGAGCGCCATGTTCGAGTCGACCCTGAAATGGCTTAAGAGCAGCGGCATGGACAAGGTCCGCGGGCCCGTCAACCCGTCCACAAACGAGACCTGCGGCCTGCTTATAGAAGGTTTTGACTCCCCGCCGATGGTTATGACGCCCTATAACCCGGCGTATTACGCCGCTTTGATAGAGGCCGCGGGATTCGCCAAGGCCAAGGACCTTTACGCGTTCCAGGCGTTCACCAAAAGCGGGTTCCCGGAAAGGATGGAAAAGATAGTCGCTCGCATGACCCGCGCCGGGAAAGTCTCGCTGGAACTGGTGGATATAAGGCGCATCAAAGAGGCGCTGGCCGACCTGAAGGAGATCTATAACTCCGCCTGGGAAAGGAACTGGGGCTTTGTGCCGATGAGCGATGAGGAGATAGACGAGCTGGCCCGGGCCTTAAAACCGCTGCTAAAGCCGGAATATCTGTATTTCGCCAGGGTGGACGGGCGGGCCGCCGGCTTTGTGCTGCTTCTGCCGGATTTTAACATAGCCCTTAAGGGCGTCAGCGGCTCCCTGAATCCGCTGAACATCCTGCCGTTTCTTTACAGGCTGGCCGTTCCGATGCGCCGCGGCCGCCTGCTGGCTTTAGGCGTTAAAAAAGAATTTCGCGGCCGGGGGGTTGAACTTCTCCTTATCAAACAGGCCTTCGCGTCCGCGGCGTCGATGAAATGGGAATACGGCGATCTTTCCTGGACGCTGGAAGACAACGACCGGATGAATAACGTCATTGCGGCCGCCGGCGGGAAAGTCTATAAAAAGTTCCGCATCTATGAAAAAACTATTTAAAGGACAGTAGACAGGATACAGTATAAAATGTTGCCGGACAACATTTTATTTCCTGAACCGGCGATGCAGATTTGATGAGCGTTTATTGGTAAAATCTATTGGTTAAAGTTGGCAAACGGGCGAACGGATGCCTGAAAATTGCTTGTTGCAATTTTCGGGCTTAACTTTTCGGCAAACTTTGCTTAACTTGAAAGGTTTATAATGCTATTATGAGATTCTCAGACCTCAGCGGCAGGAAAACCCGCGAAAACAGACCTGCGGCCGCGGCCGCAAAGCCGGCCCCGGCGCCCGCTCCTGTTCCCCCCCCTCAAAGGCCTTTCAGGGAACTGGACGCCGAAGCCAGGGAGTGCTATTCAAAAAACCTTTCCATAGCCGTCGAACTGCTCGGCCAGATAGACAGGTCTTACGTGGAGAAATACGAGAAGATGCTCCGGCTGGCGAAACTAAACTTGCGCACGCTCGGCGAAAATCCGGCGGTGTTGAATTATACCGCCTACGCCACAGCCGGCAATTATCTTCACGCCCACTCGGCCAATACGGCTATAATAAGCCAGGTCATAGGCCTGGAGCTCGAACTGGAACCGGACAAGGCGGCTTTTCTTGGTTTCTGCGCGCTGGCCCACGACATAGGCATGACGGGCTATCTGAAGGGTGTCAACAAGGAGGGCAGGCTTACGGACGAGGAATTCTCCGAGATGACGCTCCACTCCGCCGCGGGCGCCCAAAAAGTGGACCGGATAATAGACATAGATTATAAAGTCAAAGAGCGGGCGATTAAAATAATATCCCAGGTCCATGAACGAATAGATTCAAGCGGCTACCCAAAACGCCTGGCGGGCGGGGAAATAGACGTATTCGCCCAGATCATAGGCGTGGCCGACGTATATGAGGCCATGTCCCACCAACGCCCCTGGCGCGAGACCTATCATCCCCATAACGCGGTAAAACACCTTATAGACAAGGAAGGCAGGGGTTTTGATTCAAAGATTGTTAAGGCGCTTATAGGGGCGGTGACCCTCTATCCCCCGGGCTCGCTGGTGGTTTTATCCACCGGCGAAATAGCCAGGGTGGTAATGACCAATAAAGGTTCGCTTACCCGGCCGGTGGTGGAAGCGCTCCTTGACGCGAATTTTGAGCCGGTCCCCCCGCAACTGGTCGACCTTATGGAATACCCGCTTACCGCCGTGAAGCGCATCGTGGAATTTGAGGAAATAAGCCGCAAAAACCCTAAATTCGCGGCCAAACTGGAACTGGCGCGCTGGTGGGTGGAGTGGTAACCCGAAAATTGGCTGCCAATTTTCGGGTGTTCGTTCGCCTGTTTGCCGACTTCCGCCGATAGATTTACCAATAAACGCCTGTCAAATTTGCGTCGCCGGTCAGGAAAGAGCCAGAAAAAAGCCATTATGAAGAAACTTTTATTTATTGAAGACGAAGGCTATGTCATTGAGCGCGTCAACGAGATACTCAATGATTTTCCGCAGTTCGAGATAACGCGCTCTGGTAACGGTGAGGAGGCCCGCAGGCTCCTTGAAGACAGGGCTTTTGACGTTGTCGTGACCGATATATATATGCGCGGAGTTTCGGGCCTGGAACTGCTTTATAAAGCCCGGCAGAAAAACGAGGAAGTATGCGTGATAATAATAACCGGGCTGGAGAGCGCCGACCTGGCCGCCAAAGCCCTGAAAGAAGGCGCCCTGGATTTCGTCATAAAACCCCCCGGCCTGGACCGCCTGGCCAATATCCTGAAGCTGGTAACCCTCGTAAAAATATAGAGGGTTAATCGGAGAGAAGCCGGCTTATCTGCGACATGGGATACACCGGGAACCGGCTCCTTTTCTCCAGACGATCGCCGGCATACACAACAGCCCCTTCAGAAACCGTTTTTGGGAACAATTTGGCAAATCTGTTTAAATTCTTAAAATAGTCCTCGTTTACCGTTTCACCGGCTTTAATTTCAATCGGCAGCATTTGCGGCCCGCGGCCGAGAATCAGATCCACTTCATTGCCGGCCGAATCCCTGAAGAAACTTAAATTGACGGTTCCAGCGTCGTTGAGCCTGTGTTTTATAACCTCCATTACAACCAGATTCTCAAACAAACTGCCGCGCAGGGGATGAGTGGGCAACTGGCGCGCGTTTTCAATTCCAATAAGGAAAGCCGCAAGCCCTACATCGTAAAAATACAGTTTCGGGCTTTTTATAAACCGCTTGCGTATGTTTTCGTGGCTAGGCTGAAGCCTTTTTTATGCAAAACGCAAGTTCAACTTGCGTTTTGCAGCCCCGAAGACCCTGCAACATAGAATTCGGAGCAAGTTTATCCGCCGCAAATAAGAAAATCAAAGAACGTAAATAGCAAAAAGGGTAACAGCCGTCCGCCTTAGGCGGAAGGAGTTATTGACCTGAATTCGGGGCAAGTTTGCGACGGAGCACCGACGAGAGATCTCATGCTCATCTTTGGATTAGAAAATGCTCATGCTTCCGCCTAAATATCCCATCCCTTAATCATCGGTTTTCCTGAATATCGCTCGGAGCAATTGGAACGGGCGCCTGATGTGGTTGGTCCAGGAAGCCCGGCCGTAGCGTTTCTCAAGGAAGGCCTTTCCCGGGAACAGGTATCTGGCGAAAAGCCCCGGCCGGTGAAGCCCCGGCAGGAAATACTCAAACAGGCGAAAATGCCTGGCGGCCGCTTTTTCAAAAAAGCGGCTTTTTAATTTCTCCGCTCCGCGCGGTTGGAAAGCGGAGAGTTCTTTTTGCGACATCAGCTTTGGGTGCGCCGCCGAAAGCCGGGTGAATACCGGATAAAGCGCCGGTTTAAGTTTTTCGTCCGCCGCGATATCGCAGGCTCTCCGCCAGAAATCCGCCCTGTCGGTTTTCCGGTATACGAACTTGAGCAGGCGGGCCAGGTCTTCCAGGGTCCTGGGCTTGAGGCAGCCGTGGTAAAGCAGGGTGTGGGACGCCAGGTGCAGCAGTTGGTCCTCAAAACCGAGGGCGGGGACGCCCATGCCTTCCGAAACCCGCGCGGCCCTGTGCCAGAGGGCCTCCGTTTCTTTCTGATGCCAGAGCCCGGTATGAAGGTCCACAATTACCGGCGGCGCAAAACTGAGGGCTGAGGGCCTGTAATAAGCCTGGGAGCTATTCTCCATCGGTTTAAAGCCCAGGCCCCGCAGCAGGGCGTCAAAAGCCTTTTCGTCCGCGGGCCGGATAAGGATATCAATATCCGTCATTTCCCGTTCCCCCGGCCCGAAAACGCCTTCCGCCAGCAGCGCCGCGCCTTTGAGTAGTATCAGTTCAAGGTTTTTTTGGGCGGCTGCCGCGCTTATCTCGTCAAGCGCCCCCAGCAGCAATATGTTCCTGGCCAGAATATTTTTCATAATCCGGTGTAGACATAGGGAGACATAGGGGACGACATAGGGGACGTTGCTTAAAGATTCAAAGTTCGGTCAGCGCACTGCCCCTTCCGGCAAGCATACTGATTGCGCCCGAAGTCAGCCCTGTCTGTTTTGAAAGAAACTCTCCGCTTATTCCCTGAATTCCGGGCGATTTTTACTCATTACAACTTGATGAGTTTCTTATCTATGGCCCTCAAAATCAGTTCTTGCTTTTTCGTGAGAGTGACAACACGAGACATTTTAAAAATTCCCCTGGAGTCCCTTAGATAAACCTTA
>JACQYT010000101.1 GCA_016208085.1 Elusimicrobiota bacterium
GGTATTTAAGAAAGAACTTCCACCAGTTGCCATTATGAAGGAGAATGGTTCTCAGCTTGATACCGCCAACATATTCCATGTGAACAGTATAGTTAAAAAAAACTCAAAAGGAAAGTTGCCCCCGAAGGGGGCCTAATTTAAAATTTTTGCGGCAAAAATTTTTAATCAGGTCTCATCTTCTTCGCCGCCAGCTTCACCGCTTCCACCTGTTTCACATAACCTGTGCAGCGACAGAGATTTCCGTCAAGGTATTTCCGGATTTTGCCTTCTGACGGAGCAGGGTTAGCGTCAAGTAAATGTTTGGCGGAAATTATCATGCCGGGGATGCAGTACCCGCACTGCACCGCTCCGGCCTGGACGAAGGCTTCCTGTATCGGATGCGGGGCCTGCACGGTGCCTACGCCCTCTATGGTAGTGACTTCGGCGCCGTGCGCGCTGAAAGCCGGTATCAGGCAGGACAGCGCCGGCCTGCCGTTGAACAGCACGGCGCAGGAGCCGCAGTCGCCGGTATCGCAGCCTTTTTTGGCGCCTTTATAGCCATAACGCCGCAACGCGTCCAGCAGGAACTCATTGTTCTTCACTTTTAAATTTTTCGTGAGCCCGTTTATTTTGAGACAGATTTCAAAATACCCGTCCACGGCTTTTATTTCAGTTATTTCTTTTTTCATAACTGTCTCCAATTCTACCGACAATTTTACGCGCCATAAATGGCGCCGCTACATCCTCGCGGGCTTACGCCCGCCGCTACATCCGAGGGATTCCAGGAATCTCTTCAGCAGGCTGGCCGCGACTTCTTTTTTAAACTCTTCCGCCTTGTGCGGACGGGCCGCGTCAAGGCCGCGGGCAAGCTCAAGACAGGCTTCCTCTATAACGCCGGGATTTGGCCTGGCGCCGGTGAGGACCTGCTCGGCCAAGGCCGCCCTGAAAGGCTTCGGGGACAGCGCTCCCACGATCACGCGCGCCGCGCAAATGCTCCCGTTAGATATCTTCACGCCCATGAAAAGCGTCAGGTAGGCTTCCCAACTGGCTTCGGTTTTTGCGAATTTTTCAAACCGGCAGACCCAGTTTTTCGTCCTGGCCGGGATTATCACCTCGAGTATTATAGAATCCCTGCCGGGGGCAATACCGGGGCTGTAAAGCCCGGAAAAAGGACAGGTCTTCGCACCGGATCTGGTAAGGAGTTTTACTTCGGCGTCTAGTCCCAGCAATACCGCCGGGAAAATATTAAAGGAATGCGGACGCGCTATATTTCCGCCGATGGTGGCCATGTTCCGTATGAGCTGGCTGGAACACCTGGCCGCCGCGCGGGATAATACGCCCCCCGCCCAGCTTCGCGTCGGTTTTGAATTATCTATATCATCAAAAGTCGCTGTTGCGCCTATGACTAAATCTCCGCCCTGTTTTTTTATGCGGTTTAAAGGCAGGTTTTTAAGGTCCAGGAAAGTTTCAGCGGTTTCGGGCAGGGTCCTGGCCACCAGCGTGCCCCCCGCCACGGCGATGGCATTGGCTTTTTTATTCAGAAGCACGCTCAAAGCCGCTTTAGGCGTTCGCGGAAAACTATAGCGTTTGATATTGTTCATTGTTTCTTATCTCTGACTCCTAACTTCCGACTTCTAAATAAACCGCCGGAGAACGGCGGTTTATTTACCGAAGTACGGGTGCGGAAGATATGGCTGCCTGTCCGGCTTCTGTTCCGTCTTTTGAAGTTCCATTTCCTGCACCAGAATGGACGGGGTAATAATGGCCGCCGGGACATAGCCGCGGCTGTAATATAAAGGCCCCGACTGATAAAAATTGTAGACGTAATGGTCGTCCGAAGTCAAAACGATGTCGCGCAGCGCCCGGAAGCTTACGCCGGTAAATTCCGTCCCGTTCATCAGCTCCTCGGAACCGTCATGCACGTAGACTTTATAGACCAGCGCCGGCCTGGACAGAAGTTCTTCCGGCCGCTTTGAGTCCTCCCGGGCCATGCGCCGTACAGTTACGGCGTAATCAAGCCCCAGTTCTCCGGCCATATCCAGCATTTTTTTCTTAAGCCCGGCCTTCGTGGCCGTTTTTTCGGACATAATGAAAACGTTTCCGGGCCGCGCCGAAGGAAATTCGTTAATATGCCCCCTGCCGTGCCCGTTGGAAGTCTTGAACTGCTTTACCGGCGCGCGGGACATGTAAAAACCGGCCAGTTTCCCGTTTTTCACCAGTTCCAGCTTCCCGGGCTTCACGCCTTCGGTATCCGCATTGTAGGAACCGATCAGATCCACCCCTGCGAACTCCGTTTGAAGAGGATCGTCATAAATAGTCAGAAAAGGCGCCGTGACGCGCATGTTCAGCTTGTCCGGGAAAGCGCCTGAGTCCACATAGTATTTTCTGTACTCGTCATTGTCGGCCCAGGGCGCCTTGACGAAAGAGAGGTTCTCCACCAGCAGCTGGTTAAAAAATTCCGCCGCGGCCTGGTCATCGAACAGAACGGGGCCAAGATAGAGCTCCGCGGTGGAGGAAGCCGCCAGGCAGCTCAGCTCCCCGGCGAATTTATCCGTTTCGGCAGCAAGGGCTTCAAAATCCGGCACAGCCTTAAGCGTCCGCCAGTTGAACTCCCTGGAGTCGTTCACCTTAAGGCCTTCCCCGGTCTGCGCAGCGGCGGAGAGGTTCAGGCTCACCTTTTGGCGGTAAATCCTGTAGCGGGACCCCTCGCTGTTTACGAACCGGCTTGTCCGCGAGGCGTAATTCAATGCGACGTCGGAATTCCGGATCCTGGGATATTTTTTAAATACCGCAGAAAGCTTTTTGACAGCTTCCCTCCACTTCCGGAAATCGAAAGTTTCCGGCCCGGGGCGTTCCTCGATCATGATTTCCGGCTTCTCGGCGGAAAGATCGTCATATACCTCTTTCAGGTTCTTTTTTTCAAGATACGCCTTTTTCCGGGAATATGTTTCAAGCGCGCCTTTATAAGCCTGGTCGGTCAGCGACCAGAGCGAAAACCTGAGAGCGTCGTAGTTTTCCTCTTCCGGGACGGAAGCGTAAAAAGGCCTGTAAGACTGATAATCGTCGCCGGCGTAGCCGGTGTTGTCAAAATTGGGCCCGCCTATGCGCACATCGGCCGCCAGGTTCCGCGCAGCGTTGGCGCTGGTGCTGATAACGGCTCCGAACGAGGCCGCGAGATACGCGTTCGTGGAATCCACCAGGTAATAGGCGATATAATACGGCCCGGCCAGTTCATCCATTTTAAGCCTCGCCATGGAGCGGGCCAGTTCGTCGCTCATGGCTTTAAGCGGCTGGTCTTCCGCCGCGCGGGCCGGGACCGGGGCGCAGAACGCCAGCAGAATTAAAATTTTAAGCATGTTCTTTATAATGGGACAGTCCCTTTATCCGTGTACGGCGGCTTGAGCACCGGCGGCCTGGCGTTGGACTTCTGCACTTTCTCGGCCTCAAGCTCCGAAAACAGCAGGCCCGGCGAAACGCCGGAAACCGGTATCCACCCTGATTCCGCTCCGCAGTCCCCGTTGAACGGAACGGCCTCGTCGCCCGTCAGCAGTATCCTGGAGAAAGTCTGCAGCGGCGTTCCTATCAGGTTCAGTCCCCGCGCGGGTTCGTCGGGCCGGCCATCCGCGTAGACCTTGTAAGCCAGGGTCGCCTGGACCGAAAAGCTCTGCGGCAGATCGCGCTGCGTTATGGTGTAGCCCCCGGAAATATCTTTTATGATGAGGCCGTAAGGCTTGCCGCTTTTCTTTATCTCCCCGATAAGCTTGCGGCGCAGTTCGGCCGCCGGGATCTTTTTGGCGGATTCCACTATAAGGTTTCCCTGCCGCGCGACGGCGCCGTGCCCCGCCCAGCGACGGCCGTGTCCGTTGGAGCAGGGAAAACCTTTTACCGGCGAGCGGCCCATTATAAAGCTTTTCAGCACGCCGTTCTCCACAAGTTCGGCGCGTCCGGCAGGCACGGCTTCGTCGTCGTATTTATAGTGGCCGCGCAGGAATTGCCCGTTAAGATCATGTATCCGGGGATCGTCATAGACCGTCAAGAAATCCGGCATGATGAGCTGGCCCGTTTTTTTGGCGAAAGTCTGCCCCGAGGATTCGCTTTTCTGGCGGTGGCCCTCGGCCCTGTGGCCGAAGATCTCGTGGAAAAACACTCCAGCGGCCTGGCTCTCCAGTATCGCCGGGCCGCTGTAAGGCTCGCTGGCCGCCACGCTGCGCAGCGCTTTCAGCTCCGCCACGGAATTATCCATGTCTTTTGAAATAACGTCTTCCGGGGGCAGGCCGGACGGGGTATCGGAGTCGTAGCTCCTGAAGCGTTCCAGGTCCATGCCGTCGTCCGTGCGGCTGGACAGGGAGTATGTGATGCGCACATAAGTGTTTCCCGTCACTATGCGCGAACCTTCCGAATTGACCATATAACGGTTGGAGGTCTGCACGGTTAAACCCACGTTTGAATCATATATAAAATCGTACCCTTTCAGCTGCGCCGAAAGCCGCCTTATCAGCTCTTTGATCTTTTCTTTATCAAAAGCCGGGAACGGAGCCGGTTCGTAAAACACGGCGGCAGTGGATGCTGAAAAATCGTCGGACTTGTCCTCTTCTTGGGCCGTCACGCTTTTGTTCATCTTCACTTTGGCGTACTGGTCCAGCGCGTTTTTATAGCTTATATCGGTCAACACCCACAGCTTGCTTTTTATGGCTTCGGCGTCGGCCTCCAGCGGCGCGTTCCCGTACTCCTGTTGTTTTGAATTCGCGTAAGCCTGCTCGCCTTTCAGCTCGTGGGTGTTATCAAGAGCTTTATCCCCGATCCTGACATCCACGTCAAAATTCCGGTCCTGCCCGTCATTCTCCCTGGAAATGGCGCCCGCCACGGCGTCCACGCCGTATTGCCGGTCATCATAGACCTCATAGCCCAGGTAATAAAGCGGGGCTTTTTCGGCGTTCTTAAGCTTATCGTAGGAGCGCTCAAGCTCCGCTGTCAGGGCGTTAAGCAGGACGTCGGTTTTAGCGTCCTGGGCGCAAACGGACAGGGTAGAGGGTAGAGGGTAGAGGGTAAAAGCAAAAACAAACAATAAACCGATTCGCATGCGCATAATTTTTTTGTCTCTTAAAAACAGCTTTTCCTTCAGCCTTCAGCCTTCAGCCTTTCTTCACACCCCAGCAGCGCCCGTTCAAGCAGCACGCCGCACATCTCGCGCCGGTAATCGGCGTCGGAGCGGGCGTCCGTGATCGGAGAGACCTCGGTTTTGACCAGAGCCGCCGCCGCGCGCGCGGTCTCCGGACTCAAAATCCGCCCCGTGATGCAGCCGGCGGTCTTAACGGCCATGAGCGGCACGGGCGCGACCGACGCCAGCGCCACGGAGGCGCTTTTTATTTTATCGCCATCAAGTTCAATCGCCAGGGCCACGGCCGCTTTGGAAATGCCGAAATACGCCCTTGGGCCCAGTTTTAAATAGGCGCCGGTATGCGGCCATTTCGGGACTTCAAAAGCCGTTATCAGTTCGTCTTTTTTAATCCCGGTTTGTTTGGGGCCTTTGAACAAGGCGCTCAACGGCAGCCTTCTTTTTTTGCCTTTCAGTTCCAGGATGACCTCTGCTCTCTCGGCGCACAGGGCGCAGACGGCGTCCGCGCAGGGGGACGCATTGGCGGCGTTGCCGCCGACGGTGGCCATATTCCTTAAAGACGGGCTGGCGAAATGAGGAATGGCCGCCGTTAACACAGGAAGCCAGCGCCGCACCGCCCCCCAAGCCTCAAGCCCGGCAATCCTGACGCCGGCGCCTATCAATACCGAGGTCTTCGTTTCTTTGACGCTCTGGAGTTCCTTCAGGCCGCTTATGTCCACCCATGCATCGCAGGCATCGAAGCCGGCGTTGGCGGCGGTCACAAGATCGGTGCCGCCGGCCAGATATTTGCGTTTGGCGGAAATTGTCGGAAGGATCTTCCAAAGCTCTTTAAGCGTCCGGGGTCTTATGATTAATTCAGGCATTTCGGTGTAAGGTGTAAAGTAGCCGCAAAGCGTTAGCTTTGCCCTATCTGTAGCCGCAAAGCGTCAGCTTTGCCCTATCTGTAGCCGCAAAGCGTCAGCTTTGCCCTATCTGTAGCCGCAAAGCGTCAGCTTTGCCCTATCTGTAGCCGCAAAGCGTCAAGCCGCAAAGCGTCAGCTTTGCCCTATCTGTAGCCGCAAAGCTTGCTTTGCGCTCTGCGGTTACATTAGACTTTCAGCTTTTTTGACGGCGCCGATTATCTTTTCATAGCCGGTGCAGCGGCAGATATTGCCGGTCAGCTCCATTTTAATGTCGTCGACGGTCGCCGCCGGATTTTTCCTTAAAAGGGCTTCAGCGGCGATAATAACGCCGGGGATGCAGAAGCCGCACTGCACAGCCCCTTCTTCCATGAAGGTCTTCTGCAGCGGGTGCAGGCCGCCGTCGCGGCCTTTCAGGCCCTCAATAGTGACGAGTTCCCCGCCCTGGAGCTGCGCGGCCGCCATAAGGCAGGAATTGACGGCTTTGCCGTCAACCAGCGCCAGGCACGCCCCGCATTCCCCCTCCCCGCAGCCTTCCTTTGTGCCCTTGAGTCCCAGGTCTTCCCGTATGAATTCAAGCAGGGTCCGGCCGGGCTCTATTTCCCGGTTTATTTTCCGCCCGTTGACCAAGCATTTAAGTTTAAAATTACCGCCGCTTATCTTTTTCATTTCTTAAAAATTTTTGCCGCAAAAATTTTTACCATACCCCGTCCGCCTCAAGGCGCGGACGGGGTAACCTTAAGGCAATTCCTTAACTCGCGCCAGATCTTTTCCGGCAGCAGCGGCACCGATTTTATCCGTACGCCGGCCGCGTTTTTAACGGCGTTGGCGACAGCCGCAGCCACGCCTATCAAAGGCACTTCGCCTAGGCCCTTGGCTTTATAGGGCCCCCCGGCGTAAGGCTTCTCTATGAAGGTTATATCATATTCAGGTTTATCGGCGGTAGTGGCCAGCGCGTAATCGGTGAAATTAGGATTGAGCATGATGCCGTTCTTGTAGACGAGGTTTTCATACAGCGCCCAGCTCACGCCCTGCAGTATCCCGCCCTGCGCCTGTCCTTCGGCCAGCGTCGGGTTGATTATCTTTCCCACATCGTAGGCGGCGTGGATCTTAAGCGCTTTAACCACGCCGGTCTTCAAGTCTACTTCCACTTCGGCGGCGGTGGCGGAAAACGAATATATAACGTAAGCGTCGCCCTGCCCGTCGTCCATGTTATAAGAGGTATGCGGGGCCGCGTACCAGCCCTGCTCGCCCATCTTAAGCCGGCGGCTCCAGCATTCAGCGACCGCTTCGGCAAAGCTTACCGTTATCCCTTCAATGGAAAACACGCCGTCCGAGGCGCTCATGGGTTTCGCGGCGTCGGCGCCTTTCAGGATCAGCATGTCAAAAGCGGTCTTGAAGATTTTTTCCCGTAAAGGGGCCGCAGCCTCTATTATGGCGTTGCCGCTCATAAGCGTCGTGCGGCTGGCCACGGTAGGGCCGGAGTCGGACACCTTTGAGGTGTCCACTTCTTCAAGCTTTATGTTCTTGTAAGGGGCGTTCAGCGTCTCGGCGCAGATCTGGCTTAAAACGGTCAGGGCACCCTGCCCCATCTCGGTATTGCCTACATTTACGGCGACGGTGGCGTCTTTATAAATGTTGACATAAGCGCCGGCCCGGTCGAGATAGCGGCCTTTGGCGCCAAGACTGACGCCGTAATAAGCGGCGGAGAAGCCTATTCCCGTAACGATGTCCCCCGCATTTTGCATTTTATACTTTGCATTTTGCACTCTGTCGTCCCAGTTTGTCCTTTCCCTTACAGTCTTTATAAGTTCCTCAAGTCCGCAGGAGTCGTTTATCATCTGCCCGGTCGCTGTTTTGTCGCCCGGCCTCAGGATATTTTTAAGGCGCAGGTCCACAGGATCCATTTTAAGCTTCGCGGCCAGTTCGTCTATCAGCGACTCCTGGGCGAAGCATATCTGCGGCTGTCCGAAGCCTCTGAAAGCGCCGCAGGGCGCTTTATTGGTGGCCACCGCATAAGTCTCTATAAAAACATTTTCTATCTTATAGGGGCCGGCCGCGTGTATGGTGCCGCGCCAGAGCACTATAGGCGAAAGCGTGGAATAAGCGCCGCCGTCCAGCACGTATTTGACGACACAGGCGGTAATCCTGCCGTCTTTATCGGCCGCGTAAGCGACTTTTGACCAGGACGGATGCCTTTTGGACATGGAGTTGAAATCTTCTTTGCGGTCATATATCAATTTGACGGGTTTTCCCGCTTTAAGCGCGCAGATTGCCGCATGCGCGGCCACCAGCGCCGGCACGTCCTCTTTGCCGCCGAAACCGCCGCCGGTCACGGTCTGTATGACCTTCACTTTGTTGTAACCAAGTTTCGCCGCGGCCGCCACGCCGTCCAGCACATAGAACGGACACTGGGTGGAGCTGTAGACGGTAAGCCCCCCGTCGGTTTCCGGCACGGCTATGACGCCCTGGGTCTCAAGATAGGAATGCACCTGGTAATTCGTGGCGAATTCCTCCTCCACGACGGTATGGGCCTCTTTAAGGGCTTTGGCCGCGTCGCCTTTTTTGATCACGAATTTAGAGAACACATTGTCTTCGCCGTAAAGTTTTATAGCCGTTTTTTCCATGGATTTAAGCGGATCGTCTATAAAAGGCAGCTCCCTGTATTTTATTTCCACAAGGCGGGCTGCGGTTTTGGCGGCTTTCTGCGTGTCCGCCACCACAAGCGCTAAGGTCTCGCCCTGGAATCTTGCCTCGGTCTCCGGCAGGAAAGGATAATCGTTTATCACCAGCGGCCATTTATTGGGTCCTTTGATGTCCTTGTATGTGACTAAAGTTACATAGCCTGGGACCTTTTTGGCCCTAGAGTCTGAAATACTGAGTATCCTTATGCGGGGTTTGGGACACCTGACCGCGGCGGCGTAAAGCATGCCGGCGAATTCGTAATCGGCCGCGTATCTGGCGCGGCCGGCGGCTTTGATAAGCGCGTCTTTTCTTATTACCGATTTCCCGACACAGAAAAGTTTTTCCATAAATCCTCTTTCCCCCTTTTTAAAAGGGGGATGAAGATATTATACCCTAATGACCGTTCCCGGCAAAACAATTCGGGCGAATATCGCCGCTCAACTCGCGCTAATCTGCCTTGTGTTTCCTGTAATCTTCAGGTGTGTCGATGTCGAATATTATCCCCGCGTCTTCCACTTCAAGGTCCGCGACTTTCACCGACGGATGATGGGTCACCCAGTGCAGGCCGGCTTCCAGCGGCCCTTCAAAACAGAGGCGCCGGTATATCGCCGGGATGATTACAGGATGGCCGCGTTTGAAAGAAAGTGCAGAGGGTAGAGGGGTTAGGATAGAGTCAATGATTACTTGTGACTGGCGACTGGTGTCTTGTGACTGGTGATTGGCAACCGGCGACTGCGCCGCGGGGCGCCGGCAACACGGAATCACTATGCAGTCCTTATGCGCGGACCAGAAGGCGATAATATCTTTATATGTCCACGGCGCAATGGCCGGCTGGTCCACGAGGCAGACCATAAACGCCTCGGCGTTTTTCGGCGCGGCCTCAAGCCCGATCCTGAAGGAAGAGAGCTGGCCTTCCTCAGGCCGCGCATTGACCGTGAAAACGACCCCTTCGGGTTTCCAGGCTTTCCGTATCTCCTCTGAATGGCGGCCCAGAACAGCTATAACGCTGTCCACACCGGCGACAGCCAGCGCCGAGCGCACCGCTTCAATAAAAAATTTGCCCCGGTATTCAAGCAGCGCCTTCGGGCGGCCCATCCGCCTGGACTCGCCGGCGGAGAGGATAACGGCGCTCAGCATAGAATATTCACCTCTTAAAGCTTCTTCTGCGCAAGGGGATAGATGTGGAACACGTTATCAACGGCTATTTTTTGCGCCAGATCAGCGGGAAGCTGGTCCAGCAGGCTGCGGACCTCCTTGCCCCGCCCCGGCCACATAAAAGAAAGGCGCGGCGACGCGTAGAACTGGTCGGTGCCTAAAACAAACCTGTCCGGGAAAGCTTTCAGCAGCTCCAGCCATTGGGGCCAGAGCCGCCCGCCGGAGAGCGGGCTGGTCTGCGGGAGGCTTATTTCCTCTATCTTGACGCTCATATACAGGTTGGGATTGCGTCCCAGTAGTTCGCGGCAAAGTTCCACAGTCCGGTCTCCGGTGTTGTCCCAGCCGGCGTGGGCCCACACGATGCGGGCCTTGCGGTTGTGCGCCAGCAGCCGCTCCAGCGCGCTGATGTTCCCGCGCAGGCTTTCGGGGTTCGTCCGGTTTTTGTACCGGGCAGGAACCGGCGCGTCTTTAACGAGCGCTTCCATATGCAGATCAATGGCGAGACCGCGCTCAGCCGCGATGTCGGCAAGAAGCAGGAAGAGCGGATGATCGGGCGGCGCGGATTCGTAAGGATGGCGGGGCGCCATGGAAAGGTGTTCAGCGGTCAGCTCACCGAAGCCGGCGGCGCCGCCGGCGGCTATTTTCCCGGCGCGTTCTTCGAACTTCTTCCGCAGCCGGTCCGGCGTTTTGCCGAGGGCGACCGCCTGCTGTATCATTACGTTCAGCGACCCACCGCCGCCCAGGAAGGCGAACCGGCCGGCATGTTTTTTTAAAGCCGGCAAAAAATCTTCATATTCGTAATGTCTGGGAAAGTTCTCGGGCATCGGGGGCGGCATCACTATCGCTTTTGAGATCCCGAGCTCATCCATCCGCTTTAGGGCCGTTTCAACGGCGCCGTCATAATCCGCTTTTCCAGCGGGAAGCCTGCCATGAAGATGGGAATGCGCGTCTATAAAGGCTCTCCGCGCATCATCCGCGCAGGGAGCCCGCACTAAAACGCGCAGCATAACCAGGCTCAAAAGCAGAACGGCTCCGGCGAAGATATACCCTGCGGCGCGGCTTTTCACTTTTATTTTTGACATAGTTCAGGAATAGCTGTCTCCTTAGGAGCCGTTAAGAAATAACTGACACATTTGGAGGCACAGCTTTGAGTCGGATGCAAGGCGCGACGACGATGGTGTAGCTGGGCTACATTGAGGAAGAGCAACGCAGCAGCCGGCCAAAGATGTGCCTCCCCCAGGGGGCTGACCGCTTTTGGGCTGCAACTGCGTCTCTCGTCGCTTGCGTAGCGCTGCTACGCCGCGTTCCTCGTTCCTTGTTTCGCTGCAAAATCGGTCAGCCATTCAGCGGCACGTAGCGCACCGTCGGCGGGTCCAGCGCGACCATCACGCCGGATCTTCCCTCTTCAAGCGCGCGCACGGCAGCCGCTCCGAACCTCAAGCTGATAAGCCGGTCAAAAGTGGTCGGGCTGCCGCCGCGCAGCAGATGGCCCAGCACTACCGTGCGGCATTCCTTGCCCACCAGGGGCTCCAGCTCTTTTGCCACGCGCTCGCCCGCGCCGCCCAGCTTCTCGGCCCGGCCCAGTTCCTTGCCGACGACCGAAACGGAACCGCCGAGCGGCTTAGCGCCTTCCGCCACCACCACTATCCCGTAATGCTTGCCGCGTTTTTCCATGGCTTTTACCGCCAGCGCGACCTTATTGATGTCGTAGGGGATTTCCGGCATCAATATCACGTCGGCCGTGCCGGAAACCCCGGTGTTAAGGGCTATCCAGCCGGCGTAGCGGCCCATAACCTCCACCACAATGATGCGTCTGTGGGCCTCGGCGGTGGAATGCAGGCGGTCCAGGCACCCGGTGGCGAATGAAACGGCCGTGTCAAATCCGAAAGTAATGACCGTTTTGTCCAGGTCGTTGTCTATGGTCTTGGGCACGCCTATGGCGCGGATGCCTTTTTCGGCCAGCACATTGGCTATACCCAGCGAGCCGTCGCCGCCCAGCGCCACCAGCGCGTCCAGTTTATTTTTTTTGAACGCCTCCACAAGCTCGTCCGTGCGGTCCATTTCGCGCATTTTTCCATCCGGGCCCAGGGTCGGGTATTTGGTCGGGTTGCCCTTATTGGTGGTGCCCAGTATGGTGCCTCCCAGGTGGGTTATGCCCCGGACGCTGCAGCGTTTAAGCGGTATAAGTCCTCCCTCAGGATATTCCTCCGGCTTCATCAGGCCGTTATAGCCGTCCCTTATGCCGAAACATTCCCAGCCCCTGTTGACGGCCGAGATTACCACCGCCCGTATGACGGCGTTCAGCCCCGGCGCATCCCCTCCGCCGGTGTTAATCGCAATTTTCTTTATTGTTCCGTCTGGTTTCATAAAAGTTCCAAAGACACTTTTTTTTATACATTTTCTCCGTCAGCAGATTGTTACTGAGCCTCGCATAAATAATGGACACACTGGAGGTTCAGCTTTTAGACGTATGCGAGGCGCGACGAGCGAGCAGGCCGGTCGGCCTGTAAGCGAGAAGCAACGAAGCAGACGGCCAAAGATGAACCTCCCCCGCGCCGACGGCGCGGGGACCGGCCGCTTTCGGGCTGCAACTGCGTCACACGTTCGCTCGCGTAGCGCTGCTACGCCGCGCTCCGTGTTCCTTGTTTCGCTCCGAAATCGGCCGGCCAATGTATCCATTATTTATGCGAGGCTCAGTAACAGTCCACGTTGACGAGGCGGCCGTTCTTGACGATGATCCTGCCGTTGACTATGGTGTACTTCGTCCTGTGGGACGCGCCGCAGAACAGCAGCGAGGCCAGCGGGTCGGATCTGGAGCCTATAAAATCGAGCCCGGATACGTCGAAGATGGCTATATCCGCCGCTTTGCCGGGCTCTATGGAGCCGAGATCGTCCCGGCCGAGCGCCTCCGCCCCGCCGCGCGTCGCCATCCTGAACACGTCCCGCGCCGTCATGGAATCCACCCCGGATTTAACCCTGTGGACCAGCATGCACTGGCGCAGCTCTCCAAGCATATCCGAAGCGTCGTTGGAGGCCGAACCGTCCACGGCAAGGCCCACCGGCACCTTGTGGTCCAGGAACATCCTTATCGGGGCTATGCCGGAACCGAGCCTGAGATTTGAAGAGGGACAATGCGCCACGCAGGTCAAGGTCTCCCCCATTTTTTTCGCCTCTTTTTCGTTTATAAAAACGCAGTGCGCAAACCACGCGTTGCCCTCCGACACCCAGCCGACGGATTCCATGTATTCCAGCGGCCGCTTCCCGAAGAGCTTTATACAGAAATCTTCTTCATCCTTCGTCTCGGCCAGATGGGTGTGCATCCTTACCCCCCATTTTCCGGCCATCTCCGCCGTCAGCTTTAAAAGCCCGGTGGTCACCGAGAAAGGCGAACACGGGGCCAGCGCTACCCGCGTCATCGCGAACTTGTTCTTATCGTGATACTTATGCACGAGCCGCTCGCAGTCCTTCATGATGAAATCTTCGCTCTGCACCACGTCGTCCGGCGGCAGGCCGCCTTTGGAGCGGCCCCGGGACATGGAGCCGCGCGTGGGATGAAACCGGATGCCCAGTTCTTTAGCGGCTTCTATCTGGGTGTCAATGAACAAGCCGCTGTTCTTTTTCGGAAAAACATAGAGGTGGTCCGCGCTGGTCGTGCAACCGGTAAGGAGAAGCTCCCCGAGACCGGCCTGCGCGCTTGTGTAGACCGCTTCGGGATCTATGCGGCGCCAGATTCTGTAAAGATAGATGAGCCAGTCAAAGAGTTTGGCGTTCTGCACGGCGGGGAGGTTGCGTGTCAAAGTCTGGTAAAGATGGTGGTGGGTGTTGATGAAACCGGGCAGCACAACGCAGTTTTTCGCGTCAATGACGGTATCGGCCCTGACTTTGAGGTTTTTGCCTGTTTTTTTTATCTCAGGGCCCTCTATATAGACGTCGCCGCCTGCAATCTCGCGGCGCGCCGCGTCCATCAGAGCCAGCGTTAAAGCGTTCTTTATAAGCAGTGTTTTTTCTTTCATGGATTCCGGGGACACACCTTGCAGCAAGGTGTGTCCCCCAATTTCCCTGCGATAGAAGTATTATAGTAAAATAATTGTGGCGGGAAAGCGGCGGAGAGCCGGTTATTTTTGTTTATTAAAAGTTTCCGCCAAATCCGGGAAGGTGCGAAAATATGGAAAACACCGCTCAATTTTTAAGCGGCGCCCAGTTGAAAGCCGAAGTGGACAGGTGCATCTATTGCGCGGAGAAACCCTGCAAGGAGGCCTGCCCGTCGGATTGTTCGCCGGCCGATTTCATAATGGCCGTTAAAGTCGGAGAGAAGTCGGATTACAGGCGCGCCGCCGCCCTGATAATGGGCAACAACCCGCTTGGCGGAGTGTGCGGCGTCGTCTGCCCCGACAGGCATTGCATGAAAGCCTGCGCGCGCCGGCTTTTTGATTACCCCATCAACATCCCCGCCGTGCAGGCGACGATCATTAAAAAGGCGGACGAACTCGGCGTGATGCCGGAATTCGCGAGAGCAAAACCCAACGAGAGAAAAACGGCGGTCGTCGGGGCCGGGCCCGCGGGATTCGGCGCCGCGGCGGTTCTGGCGCAGAAGGGCTACAAGGTGGACATCTATGACGCCGGCAGTTCGGCGGGAGGGATGTGCAACCTTATACCCGACTCACGGCTTGATAAGAAGGCGCTTAAAACCGATCTTGATTTCATCGCCGGGCTCGGGGCCGTGTCCGTCAAGTGCAGCCGCAAAATCCCGGACCCCGCGAAGCTCGGAGAAAGCTATGACGCCGTGCTGGTAACCACCGGCCTGGACGAGCCGCTGCGGCTTAAACTGCCCGGGGAAGAAGCGGCGGTCATGTGGCCGGACTTTCTTAAAAAACCGGAGAAGTACCGCCTTAAAGGCCGGCGCGTGGCCGTCATAGGCGGCGGGGCGGTGGCGGCCGATTGCGCCGAAACGGCCCAGGCCGGCGGGGCCGCGCATATTGAACTGTTCGCGCTTGAAAAGCTGGGCGAGATGCCGCTTACGGCCAAAGAACTGAAAGGGCTTCTGGACCGCGGAATAAACGTCAGCGGCCGCGCGCGCGTGACGCAGATCACCGCCAGAGGCGGAAAGATAAAAGGCCTTAAAACCCTGAAGGTCGCCCTGCCCAAGGGAAAAAAATTCAATCCACGGGCTGTCATAGACGTCCCGGGGACCGGGCAGTTCCGGAGAGATTTTGACTTCGTCATCATAGCCGTGGGAAGCCGGCCGACCTTTAAAGCCCGCGGCGCAAAGGGCGTTTTCTACGCCGGGGACCTTGCCAACGGGCCTACCACCGTGGTTGAGGCGGTGGCGGCGGGCAAGAACGCGGCGCTGACAATAGACACTTTCGTGACCGGGAGCAAAAACCAGCCTTTTGACAGGAACGTGAAAAGCCGCGTGATCCTGGCCGGCAGAAATCTTAACCCAGTCCCTCTTGAGGCGGATTTCTTCGGCAGAAAGATCTTATCCCCATTCCTTCTTTCAGCCGCCCCCCCCTCGGACGGCTATGAACAGATGAAAAAAGCGTACGAGGCCGGGTGGCCGGGCGGGGTCATGAAAACCGCCTTTGACAACCTGTCCATACACATCCCCGGCGAATACATGTTTGCCTTCACGCAGTCCACCTACGCCAACTGCGACAATGTTTCCGGCCACACCCTCGACCGGGTCTGCAAAGAAATCTACAAACTGCGCCGGGAATTCCCCGACAGGCTGACGATGGCGTCCACCGGCGGCCCGGTCACCGGCAGCGACGAAAGCGACAGGAAAGGCTGGCAGTCCAATACAAAGAAGCTGGAAAACGGCGGCGCCATGGGTATCGAATACAGCCTCTCCTGCCCGCAGGGCGGAGACGGCACCAAGGGCGACATCGTCTCGCAGGACGCCGGACTGACGGCGAAGATAATTGGCTGGGTCATGGAAGCGGGCGACCCCCAAATACCGAAGCTTTTCAAGCTTACGGCCGCGGTCACTTCCATTTACCCGATAATCTCGGCCATTAAGGAAGTTTTCGCCAGATATCCCGGCAAGAAAGCCGGGGTCACCCTTGCCAACACCTTTCCGACGCTCGCTTTCAGAAAAGGCGCAAAAAAGGCCTGGGAAGAGGGGCTAGTCGTGGGCATGAGCGGAGAAGGCGTGACAGCGATAAGCAACCTGACCCTTGCCAACGTTTCAAAGCTCGGCGTAGCGGTTTCCGGCAACGGCGGCCCGATGGATTACAAAGCCGCGGCGCATTTCCTCGCGCTGGGCGCCAGGACCGTCCAGTTCTGCACCATCGTCATGAAAAACGGTTACGGCGTGATAGACGACCTGCATTCGGGGCTGAGCCACCTTATGGAGGAGCGGGGCATCAAGTCGGTCGCCGGGCTCATAGGCATGGCTCTTCCTGACCCCGTAACGGGGTTCATGGAACTGACGGCTACCAAAAAAATCTCGGCCGTCAACGCGGAACTTTGCCGGCACTGCGGGAACTGCGCGCGGTGCCCGTATCTGGCCGTCAGCCTGGATAAAGACCTGGTACCCGTCACCGACGCTTCAAAATGCATAGGCTGCTCCATCTGCGTGCAGAAATGCTTCTCCGGCGCGCTGTATATGAGGGACCGCACGAAGAAAGAGCTGATGGCGCTCTGTGAAGCGTAATTAACCGGAGGTTAATTGTATGGCGAATACTTTGCTTATAAAGAACGGGGTCATGGCCACTCTGGGAGAGCATAACAGGGTGCTGCGCGACCACGCGATCCTGTGCGAAGCCGGCAAGATAAAGAAAATAGGCCGTACAAAAGACTTCAAGGGGAAATTCGGCAAAGTTATAGACGCGCGCGGCAAGGTCGTCATGCCGGGCTTTATAAACGCGCATATGCATTTTTACAGCACCATGGCGCGGGGCCTGGGCAAGGCTGCGCCGGCGAAGAATTTCCAGGAAGTGCTTGAGAACCTGTGGTGGCGGCTGGATAAAAAACTCACCATCGCAGATTCTTATTACAGCGCCGTCATCCCGCTTATAAGCGCGATACGGGCCGGGACCACAACCCTGATGGACCATCACGCGAGCCCGTTCGCCGTAAAAGGCTCGCTCAAGGCCATAGAGAAAGCCGTGCGGGAAACGGGCCTGCGCGCCTGCCTGTGCTACGAGCTTTCCGACCGCGACGGCAAAAAGATCTCGGAAGAGGGGCTTGAGGAAAACATCGAATTCATAAAATACGCCGCCGCGCTGGACGACAACCGGATAAAGGCCATGTTCGGCCTGCACGCCTCGTTCACAGTTACCGACGCCACGCTTGAGGAAGCCGCCTACCGGGGGCACAGCCTTAAAGCCGGTTTCCACATTCACACGGCGGAATCACAGGGCGACCAGCTTTACGCCGAAGCCCACTACAGGATGCGGGTGGTGGAACGCCTAGAGAAATTCGGGATACTCGGCCCCAGGTCCATAGCGGCGCACTGCGTGCACGTCAACGAGAAAGAAATGGACATTCTGCACAGAACCCATACCCCTGTGGCGCACAACCCGCAGTCCAACGCCAATAACGCGGTGGGCATAGCCGACATAGTGGGGCTGATGAAAAAAGGCGTGCTGGTGGGCCTGGGCACCGACGCGATGACCGTGAACATGCTGGAGGAAGTCAGGACGGGCATGTGGCTGCAGCGCTTGAAAAACAACCCTTCCGCCGGTTTCATGGAACCTGTTCTCGCTTTGCTGGTAAATAACGCCGAGATTGCCAACCGCCACTTTACCGGCCTCGGCGTCCTTAAGGAAGGCTGGGCCGCGGACATAATCCTAATGGATTATTTCTCACCGACCCCGCTTGATTCCGATAATTTCTACGGCCACCTGGTGTTCGGGCTCTCCCAGAGCCAGGTAGACACCACCATCGCCGCCGGCCGCGTGCTGATGGAAAATAAAAAGCTAAAGCTGAACATAGACGAAGAAGCGATCGCAAAGAAGTCCGCCGAACTCGCCAAAAAACTCTGGAGCCGGTTTTAACCCCAATGCCGGTCACTTAAGCCGCCAGGGACGCTATCCTGCAGTCTTCCTCCCCCCTCGCGGGGGAGGATTGAGGTGAGGGGTTTGACGGAGCATTCTTTCTCCCCCCATCTTGACGAATAAAAATATCCAGGCAATTTTCGGGTTAAATTTTCCATGCCGACC
>JACQYT010000116.1 GCA_016208085.1 Elusimicrobiota bacterium
CGAGAAGGATAAACTTCTGAGCAACGCCTGCGGCTGTCCTCCTGATGGTCATAAACCGGTGAACGGGAAATGCGAACCCGTGTGCCTGGGTGGAAAAATCTGGAATGCGGCGTTGAAGCAATGCGAATGCCCCGAAGGCGCGACATTGGTGGAAGGGAAATGCCAATGTCCCCTGGGGCAGATAGTAGTGGATAAAAAATGCGGCTGCCCGGCGGATCAAACCCTAACCGCCGAAGGGAAATGCGCCTGTGCCGACAAAGACAAAGTGCCCACCATAACCGAAAAATGCGAACCGAAAGACAGCAAAAAAGGCCGCTCCCTGACTTTTGAAGAAATGGAAACGGCAAAAAAGATTTTTGGGGATAAAATTGATTATAGAAAAGTCAAACTGATAACAACAGGTAAAGGCAACCCTCACACTTCTGGTGATACAATCTATTTTCCCGGCTATCAATCCAATCAGTCTTTTGATCAAGCGGCCCTTATGCATGAAATCACGCATGTTTATCAGTCCGAAAACTATAAATGGTGGGAATATTATCCGGAAAAGGCGGCGGATTGGTTTAATGGGCTTACAGTATCTAAATATCTCTTTGGCACAGATCCCTATGCACACGAATTAATATATGGAAAATCTTTTTATGACTATGGTTTAGATCAACAAGCGACGATTATATGGGAATATTATTACGAGCAAAGATATCCCGGGGCAGGGATAGGACCTAGAGATTTGACCGAAGAAGAGAAAAACATTATAAGAGACATGTTACAGAAAGCGGGTTTATTGCAATAGCATTATGAAAAAGACAATAAAATATCTTGCGGTAATATTATTACTGCTTTTTGGTGGTATCCTTTTCATTTCATCCCTTCCTCGCCATGACCGCTGGGGCGTTCCTTTTGATGCTGTAATGGTGGATGGTGAATTATATTTTGTTTTGGGAAAGGAGTGTGGCTTTTATGGGATATCAGTATTCAAGAGCAGCCATACTTATGCTGTTCCGGAATTAAAAGTGTGGTCATGGGGAACAGCAAACAAAGCGGAGTATTTAAAAACGAGACAAATAAAATATGGACAGGAGATTGACGGATTTATCACCGGTAAAACACCTCAGAAATTACAGCCACACACGGCATATTTTAGTTTATTGAGTACAACATTAAATGGCGCATTCGGATCGATTGGAAGTTTTATTATTAGGGATAACAACAAGATTGTTATGACTTATCGTTTTGACCCGGAACTTCCTAAGAATCGCACAATCATTATTGAAAGAAACGGTAAACAAATAACCGTTCCTTATTCAGTCAGTTTTGACAAAGAGGGCCATAAAGTAATTGTTTCCGAAATAGGGTTTAAATAGGTAGTAGAGGATAGAGAGGATAGGGACGCTGTTTCCTAATTTCCTAATTATCACTCCCTGAGCTTTCCTGGCCGTCCGCGTATGCGGATGGTTTGGTTTGTGTGCTCAGCATGAAACCAAGTCCGGAGGTGAAAGTGAGGAATATCTCCTTGAAGTCACGGCATACATCCACTTGAACCCGATGCGCGCCGGGCTGGTTAAGCGTTATAAAGATCTGGCCGGCTATAAATAGTGCGGGCATGGCGAGGCGTTTGCCGGCGGCGGACTTATGGCGCGCGACCTCCTGCTTGAGCATTTCGGGGACAGGGAGGCTGCCGTCGTCAAAAAATACGACCTATTCGTTGAAGAACGCGCGGGGCGCTATAAAAAGAGGGAATACTCTTGCGGCGCGGGATAGGGGACGCTGCACAATAACGATTCCGCTGAAAAACCCTCTCCGGCTCAAAATTAGTTTTGAAAAAGATCCACATCTGTCCGGGGAAATTTCCACCGCATATCACAAAATTGGCACTAAACCACCGTATTGAAGTGTATTTCCCTGCAGAAACCGTCATATTTAGCCTCTAAAGCGCCCAATTACACGCTCCATACTCCAATCTGGACATGATTCTGCGTTTCCCGTTTTTACCACCTTACCGGACAGCACCTCAAAACGGGCATAAAATCGCTTCCTCATAGGGAATTTTACCCATTCTAAAGTCCGACTCGGCTTACACCCCACCCCAGTATAAAACTTTCTCCGGACAGCTGTGATATCATTTTATATTTTTATGCCGCCTATAACGAATCAATAGAACGCGCAAATCCGCAGCAAATCCGTAGCGAAGCGGCTTACAAGTTTAAAATTGATATAATTTATAAGTGATACACTGGTTGCGGGAAAAAGAGAAAATAAGGAAGGGAAAAATCATATGGTCACAAAAATACTTCAAAAAGTCCTGTTTTTCAAAGGCCTGACGCACAAGGAAATAAAGCAGATACTCACTATCGCGCATGTCAAGCGCTACAGGCCCGGAGAGCTTATCTTCATGAAAGAGGATATCGGCAATCACTTCTTCATCGTCAAATCCGGCAAAATAAAGATCTTCACCTCCATCGGCACCGAAAAGAGAAAGACTTTCGCCTTCCTCAAAAAAGGCGATTTCTTCGGCGAGATGTCGCTTCTCGGCGGAAAGGTGCGTTCGGCTTCGGCGCAGGCCGTGGAGGAAACCGAACTGCTTGTCATTTCAAAACACAACTTCAAGAAGCTTATCCTGGAGAACCCCGATTTCACGCTGAAGCTGCTGCACACGCTGGTGAACCGCCTGAACAAATCCAACAAGGAAGTGGAGTCTATGCTGTTCCACAACATCCTGGGCCGCCTGGCCGACACTATAATAGACCTGACAAAAGACAAACACTCAAGCCCCCTGAAGATGGAGCTGGACCAGAACGAGCTGGCGGAATATATGGGGACCACCAGGGTACCCGTCTGCAGGGCCATAAACACCCTGAAGAAAAGCGGAGTGATAGATTACAAGCGCGGAGAGCTGATCGTCTTGAATATGAAAAAACTCCGCTCCATATCCGGAAACGACCTGTGATACATTCCCTGCGCGGATTCCGGGACCTGCTCCCGTCGGATTCTACGCTTTTCACCCGGATAGAAGCCGCGGCGCGTGAGATTTTTTCGCTTTACGGCTACCGGGAGATAAGAATACCCACCATAGAGCCGCATGAGCTTTTTGTCAAATCCACCGGCGACACCACCGACATAGTGGAAAAAGAGATGTACGCCTTCACCGATCAGGGCGGCCGCCATGTCGCGCTGCGGCCGGAGGGCACTCCGGGCGTGGTCCGGGCTTACATAGAGCTGAACCTGGACCAGACCGGGAAGAACGGCAAATACTATTACATAGGGAACATGTTCAGGGCGGAACGGCCACAGGCCGGGCGCTTCCGGGAATTTGAGCAGATAGGCGCCGAACATATAGGCAACCCTTCGCCTTTCGCCGACGCCGAGACCGTCGCCATGCTGGTTAAGATACTTGAAAAAGCCGGGGTCCCGGGCTGCTCGGTGGAGCTTAATTCTCTCGGCTGCGCGGACTGCCGGGCTGCATACCGCCCGATACTGCTCGGCTATCTTAAAACGCACGTGGACGCCCTTTGCGAACCCTGCCAAAAAAGGCTGGACCAGAACCCCTTGCGGGCGCTTGACTGCAAGATAGACGGGCCGCGGCTGGCCGTGGAAGCTCCAGCGCTTAAGCTGTGCCCGGCCTGCGCGGACCATTTTGACAGAACCCAGGAATTACTAAAACTCTCGGGCGTGGATTTCAAGGTGAATAAAAACCTGGTCCGGGGCCTTGATTATTATACCCGCACGGTCTTTGAAGTTAAGGCCGGGCAACTGGGCAGCCAGGACGCGGTGGCGGGCGGCGGGCGCTATGACGACCTGGTAAAATCCATGGGCGGGCCCAACGCGCCGGCCACCGGCTGGGCCCTGGGCGTGGACAGGGTGGCCATGCTTATTAAAGACGCCTCCCGGACGGACACAGCCCCGCAGCTCTTCGTTGTCTCGGCGTCCGACGATGCGCGCCTGGCGGCTTTTAAACTGCTGGGCGAGCTGCGCGCAGCGGGCCTTAGCGCGGATTTTTCCAATTTTGAACTGAGCCTGAAATCACAGCTGCGCTCCGCCGACAGATCCGGCGCGGCAATCGCGCTGATATTGGGCGGGGATGAAATAAAAAATTCGTCATGCGCCGTCAAGCCGCTGAAAGAAAAAGCCCAACAGCGGACGGTCCCCATGGCGGAACTGCTGCCGGAACTTAAAAAACTGTTTTATGCTTAGAACTCACACCTGCGGCGAGCTTGATATAAGTAATTTGAACCAGGCCGTCACGCTTTGCGGCTGGATGGACGTCAAACGCAACCACGGCGGCGTCCTGTTCATAAACCTGCGGGACATTTACGGCGTAACGCAGGTAGTGGCAAGGCCGGAAAGCCCTGTATTCAAAATCGCCGAGGAGCTTAAAAGCGAATATGTTTTAAAGGTCGCCGGCAAAGTCGCGGCGCGGCCCGGGAACAACGCCAATAAGAACATGCCGACGGGGGAAATAGAGGTTCTGGCCGATTCCATAGAGATCTTAAACACCTCCAAACCCCTGCCGTTCGAGCTTAGCCGGTACGCGAGCGTGCTGGAAGAGACCCGCCTTAAATACAGGTACCTGGACCTGCGCATGCCCCGGATGCACAAAAACCTCGTGCTGAGAAGCAAGCTGGCTAATGTGGTAAGGAATTACCTTATCGGCCGGGGCTTCAACGAAATAGAAACCCCGCTGCTGACAAGGTCCACGCCCGAAGGGGCCAGGGATTTCGTGGTGCCGTCCCGCAACAACGCCGGCTGTTTTTACGCGCTGCCCCAGTCGCCGCAGGTGTTCAAGCAGGTGCTGATGGCCTCCGGCCTGGACAGGTATTTCCAGTTGGCCCGGAACCTGCGCGACGAGGAACTGCGCGCCGACCGCCAGCCCGAGCACACGCAGATAGACCTTGAGATGTCATTCGTAACCGAGACCGACGTGGCCGAAGCCGTGGAAGGCATGATGAAAGCCGTCTTCGGTTTTGTCGGCGATAATATTGAGACGCCTTTCAGGGAAATGGAATATGACGAAGCCATGCTTAAATACGGCTCGGACAAGCCGGACCTGCGCTACGCCCTCGAGATAACCGATGTTTCCGAAATCTTCCGCAATTCCGCTTTTAAGGTTTTCGGCGGGACCGTCGGCGGCGGCGGAAAAGTCTGCGCGCTTAACGTCAACGGCGCGTCTATCGCCCGCAGCGGGCTGGACAAACTGGAAGAGACGATAAAAAAGCTGGGGGCCAAAGGCCTGCCGTGGATACGATGGACCGCCCCGGACAAGCCCCAATCTCCCATCGTCAAGTTCCTGAAGCCGGAAGAGCTCGCCGCCCTTCGCGGCAAGCTGGGGGTAAAGCCGGGAAGCCTGACGCTCTTCGGGGTGGGCTCAGGCTATGCGCCGTTCAGCCGCCTGGGCGCGCTGCGCGCGGAATTTATCGCCGGGAAAAAGGCGGAGATCATCGGCGAGCCGCTCAAAAAATGGGCGTTCCTGTGGGTGCGCCACTTCCCGCTGCTGGAAAAAGACGCGCAAAGCCAAAGCTGGACGTTCACGCACAACCCTTTTACAGCGCCGCTCCCCGAAGAAGTCTACAAGCTGGACACGGACCCCGGGAATGTGCGCTCCTGCCAGTACGACCTGGCGCTTAACGGCGTTGAGCTGGGTTCGGGCTCTATCCGCAACCACACCCGGGCCATGCAGGAAAAAATATTCGGCCTGATGGGCTACTCAAAAGAAGAAATCGAAGCCCGGTTCGGAATGCTGGTCAACGCGCTTGAGTTCGGCGCGCCGCCGCACGGCGGCATAGGCATCGGCTTTGACCGGCTGGCGGGCCTCATAGCCGGCGCCGAATCCATAAGGGACGTCATAGCCTTCCCGAA
>JACQYT010000062.1 GCA_016208085.1 Elusimicrobiota bacterium
CAAAGAGGAGCTTGTCGCCTCGCTAAACTGCGAACGCGCAAAGCGCCAGGAAGAATGCGCGCGCCTGGAGCTGGAGCTGGCCGGCAAAAAATCCGACTTCAAGTCCCTGCTGAACAAGGAACGCGAGGAATACAGGGCGGACTATGACCGCATGGAGAAAGATTTCACCGCCAGGAAAACCGCGCTGGCAGCCGGGTTGCAGAGCCTTAAGGAGGCCGCCGGCCGCCGGGAAGCGGAACTTGCCGGCGAAATAAAGGAACTGGAACAAGCCCGCGAGCGCGACGTCAGGGCGCTGGAACTTGAACTGAAAAATAAAACGCAAGTCCTCGCCGGGGTTCAAAGCGAACTTTACAAACGCCAGGAAGAGCGCGAGCGCGACGAACTTGAACTGGCCGAAAAAAGCGCCGAATTCAAGTCCGTCCTCGGCAGGGTGCGCGAGGCATACAGGGCGGAGCGCGACATATTGGAGAAGGAATTCTCCGCCAGGGAAAGAGCCCTTATTACCGAGCTGCATAACGTTAAAGAGACCGCCGGCCGCAGGGAAACGGAACTTGCCAGGCAAAACCTCGAGATGAAAGCCGTCCGGGATAAATACGAGGCCGGCGCCAAAGAGCTCAAATCCTCCCGCGACAAGATTATCGAGCTGAAAAAACTCAAAGACGGCGCGGGTAAATTTCCCGACGAAATAAAAAAGATGAAGGCCCTCGAGTCGGCGTTGAGCGGCAAAGAACAGCTCATCGCCTCGCTTAACTCCGAACGCGTAAAGCATCGCCAGGAATGCGAGCGCCTGGAGCTGGAACTGGCCGGCATAGAAGCCGACTTCAAGTCCCTGCTAAGCCGCGAGCGCGAGGCATACAGGGCGGAGCGCGACATATTGGAGAAGGAATTTAAAACCAGGGAAGAAGCGCTGAGGAGCGAGCTGGCCGGCCTGCGGAAGGGAGAAACGGGATCCCGAGCAGAAATAAATTGACAGCGGAAAACATTTATTATAAAGTTTTATAGGGTTATAAACAATTTGCCCAAAAGCGTGAAATAATGCCTATAACACATCCGGATGATATTTTGACCACCGCTGAGGTCTGCCGTCTTCTGAAGATCACCCGCCCGACCCTTTACCACTGGATAGAAAAAGGCAAACTTGCGCCCTGGAAAAAGCTCGGCGACGGCTCCACCTTCCTTTTCCTGCGCAATCTCCTGACCCGCAAGCCTCTCCAAAAATATTCGCGGAACAGGCCTCAAAATACTGCCTGGCCGCAATGGCGGGGCCCCGCCAAAGATATGTGGAAGGGAACTTACAGGCGCGGGGCGGCTGAAAATCAGGGTTATAGGACGACCGCGAGGGTTTTTCTCGTATCCCAGGATAAAATAATTCAGGACCGGACATGTTCCGATTTACAAAACCAGGGATATTATGTGTCCGTTGCCGGGGATTTTTCCAACATTGCGGCCGTTCTCAAAGCGGGAGAAATCCCGGAGATACTCATTTTGGATTTGGATTTTAATTCCGAATTCCTTTCCGGGTGGAAGCTGTTTGCGGAAATTAAAAGGCTGGTTAAGGAATCCAACCACCCCCCCCCCGTTTACCTTCTGCTGTCCGGCAAGCATACCGCTCCCCAGGATGCCGTCAAAGCTTTAAAAAAAGGCGCCTGGGACTTTTTAAAAAAACCCATGGCCTCCAGCGTATTTACAGCCAGAGTCCGACTGGCTTTGAGAAGGCGTTTTTGGTCGGAACTGGACGCAAGCCCCGGCGGCTCTATTCTGACAAGCCGCGACGGGCGCATAGCCCTTGACCCCGATAACCGTATCCTGGAAATCAGGGGTTCTTTTAAACAGCCCGTATTCAGACACCTCACACACAAAGAAGCGGAATTACTCTGCCTGTTCCTGAAAAGACCAGGAATGTTGTTCAGTAAAGCGACGCTTTTGGAAGTTGTCTGGGGGTATACAGCGAATATCAGGACCAGAACCGTGGATTGCCACATAAAGAACCTCCGTCAGAAATTAAATCCGCACAGCCGCCGGATTGAAACCCGCTACAGCCTGGGGTATCGTTTTATAGCTACCCCGTGCCGACCCCCTTTTTTTCAGCCGATAACGGCTGAGAAAATGGTAAAATAATTACTGAGCTTTGCGGAAATATCCGCCACCTATAAATCTCCCCTGAATTCCCTGAAATCAGCGTAGAATTGTAACTGCCCAGGTTCCTGGGTGTTTTTCCGTCGGCAATGCAGCGGCGGGATTGCGTAGAATCATGCCCAACTAAGCATTTTTTGGGTAGAGTCCCTCCATAGCGCAAAAATTTACATTTCCCTTTACATTTGCACCTTAGACTATACCTACACACGTATATATATTCGCGGGTGCGAAAATATTGATTGGCGCGGAATTTTTATGCGCACGTATACCCGAAAGCATATTAATAACGCTATAGGCGCGTTCAGGAAAGATATGGTCCCGTCGGGAAAATCCGGCGGGATTTTTTTTGCCCGGGCATTAGATACGCCGTATCTAATGCGAACCCGCAATTAAGGAGAAACTAAAATGAGAATGAACCGAACAATGATGTACGCGCTGGTATGTCTGTGGGAGCTGGCTCAAACCCCGTGCGACTGGGCGCTTGCCACCCGCATCGCGGCAAAGCACGGCCTTCCGATAGCTTATTGCTACAAGGTGCTGGAAGCGCTTTTCAGGGTGGGGCTGGTGGAGTCGGCCAGGGGACAGGGCTTCAGGCTGGCAAGGCCGCTGGAGCGCATAACCTGCCTGGAGCTTGTCAATGCCTGCAACGGAAGACCTTCGCAAGAGGCCGGTTTAAACCTTGAATTTGCGAAAGGCTTCAATTCCAGGATTGACGGTCTTCTCGCCAATCTGAGCATACAGGACCTGGTGGGCACATACAACAGCCAGGCGCAGCAAGGGTAAAAGAGCAGGGTATAGGGGATAGGGTAGAGGGTAGAGTTGCAGAAATAAGGAACTCCTTACCCTATACCCTAACCCCTCTACCCTCTACCCTGTTTTTATCGGAGGACAAATGAAACGCGGAATATTGATTATGGAAGACAATGAAGAACATCGTGATTTATCACGGGCGGGAAAATATATATATCCGCATAGGAGAACTTTCATGAATGCATATACGGGCAGTCATACATCCTTTATCCCGAAAATTGCATGGATAATTTTATCTACAGTTTTATCAATAAAAAACGAACTCAAGTGCAATTTTCGGGTTATTTCAAAATGGTTCTTGACCGCGATTTTCGCTCTGATGACAGTATTCCCGGGCGGCCATGTTTATGCGGCAGCAGATGCGAAGAATCCCGGTGCCGCTTCCGGGACAAATTGGACGACTCCGGCAAACATAGCGGACGGCGTAAATGCTACGTATGCAAGCTATAACAACACTACACAGGATTATCTTAAGGTCACGAACTTCAAATTTTCCATTTCGAGCGCCGCCACTATCAACGGAATCACGGTCACACGGAAGGGACACGGAGACGGCGTAACCGCCGCCAAACGACAGTATGCTATCGGGCTGACTAAAGACGGCGCAGCGCTGGCCGGGACGGCAAAAACAGGCGTGGACCTTCCGCAAGACACGGATGATGTGGTCAGCACTGGAACTACCACCGATCTTTGGGGAACAACATGGTCCACCGCCGATATCAATAGTTCCAATTTCGGGATCATATTTTACGACAACGACACTACGTCAGACGCAATATATTTTGACTCCGTAACAATCACCGTTTCCTACACAGGGCCCAGCGTTAACATCCTGGAAGTGACTTATGACTTCACCAGTTTCGCCCTGAACGCCTCTTCGGTGGCGGTGAGCTCCCTCACCGTGACCAACACCGGCGATGTTACGGAAACTTTCTATATCCGGGCGGCCACGAATACGGCGGGCTCTCCCTGGACCGTGTCCGCCGACTCCGCCAACGGATTCAATAAACTCGCGCTTCGGGGAGGCTTCCACCCCAGCCAGCCCGGCGATAGTCAATTCGGCGCGGAGGACGTAATCAATGAAACCAGCCAGGTCAGCCAAACGGAGGCGGGAGGCGGGAGATACACGATTAACGGCGACGAAACGGGGGTAGACGTACCTGCAGGGGCGAAGCGGGCGCTGTGGCTCCGGTTTACGATGCCTCTGGAGACTTCCACGACGGATCAGCAGCAGGTCAAAGTGACGGTGGCGGCGCAACAGTAGTAAGGGCAGGGTATAGGGTAGAGGGGTTAGGGTATAGGATGAGGAGTTTCTTAATTTCTGCGCCTACGCAGGTAATGGAGGATGTGATGCGAATTATAAACGGCAATGTGGAAATTGGCGGCGACAGACAAAACATGTTTTCAATCACGGCATGGGCGCTGTCGGCCCTGCTTGTGGCCGTGGCCATAGCGTTTGACCCCTGGATGGAAGACGGCTTTGAAATCCCAAAAGCCGCTTTGCTGCGTCTGGGCTCTCTGATAGTCCTGTTCCTGTTTGCGCTGGACCGCGCCGGCAATGACAGGGAAGCGCTGAAGCTGCGCGGCCTGGACCGGCCTGTGCTGGCGTTCATGGGCTTAGCCGGACTCTGCACGGTATTTTCCATTCATCCGCACCTGAGTTTCTTCGGCCAATACAAACTTTACATCGGAGGTTTCTGGTCAACCTTGAGCTGCGCTTTGATCTATGGAGTCGTTTCCCGGCTTGGACAGGATTTGGCCCTGAAAGCGGTTTGGCGCTCCATCGTCGCCGCCGGAATGCTTGTTCTTGTCTATGGCGCCATACAGAAGCTGGGCTGGGATCCCCTCCCGTGGCGGGCGGCGGCAAGCATTGCGCCTTTTTCAACCTTCGGTAGTCCATTCAAACTGGCGCCGTTTCTTGGGATGCTTGTCCCTGTCTGGATTAGCGCTTACTGGACTGCGCACAGGTTCTGGGCGCGGCTGTTTTGGGCGCTCATCCTCGCGGTTACCGTCTACCAGCTCCTGGGGACACTGGGCCGCGGCGCGTGGCTTGGAGCGCTCATTGGCTCCGGCATTTGGCTGGCTCTGGCGTTTAAGGATATTAAGAAATACAAACCGCGTTTTTTAGGGCTGCTCGCCTGCATCCTCCTGACCGTCACCGGACTTGGCTTTTACGGGGGCAGGGCCGTTCAGGACAGGCTGGCCGTCTTTATCAGCACGGAGGGAAGCGCCGGCAATAGACTGGAGCTCTGGAAAATGGGACTCAGGGTTATCCGGGATCGCCACGGGCTGGGCAGCGGACTGGACACTTTCGGCCTCATATCGCCGGGGTATGAAACGATTGAATTCAGGAAAGGACTGTCGCTTCGTGAGACAGCCACCAACACCCACAATGAAACTCTTCAGATCTCCGTGACCATGGGGCTGGCCGGGCTTGCCGCCTACCTGTGGCTTTGGGCCGGCTTTCTGCGCCTGGGTTTACGCCGTCTGCGCGAAACCAGGGACATGGAGCGTTTAAAGCTAGCCGGCTGCTTCTGCGGAGTCGCCGCCCTGTGGATATACGCCCAGTTCAACTTCGCCACCACAACGACCGCGGCCTGGCTCTGGGCGCTCGCGGGACTGGCCGGAGCAGCCCGGCGGATCCCGGCTAGCTCATCGGAAATTTCCTGCCCCGCGCCTAAGACCGGCGCAGCGCTTACCCTTGCGAAGCCGCAGACTTTCCGGCTGCTTTGCCTTTGCTGCCTTGGTTTGGTGATAGCGCTGGGCGGCTATAAATCCGGCCGGGATTATCTGGCGGACAAATATTTTAAGCGGTCCGATATTTACTCCCGACGCCAGCTTTGGCTTAAGGCGGCTGAAGCTGCGGAAAAAGCCTTAGCCTTGAATCCCTGGGGCAGTCATTACGCCCTGTCTCTGGCCGGCGTCTACCGCCAAAGGGCGCTGCTCGCTCCGGACACGGAGGAAAAATCCCGCTGGTTCGTCAGGGCCTCGGAGGTTTTGAAGGACTATCTCCGGAGATATCCGCATGACCCCGACGCCCATCATAACTATGCGATGAGCCTCATGTGGAGAGCGCTGGAACTTAAAGCTCCGCTCCAGCAAGAAGCCCTGCTGGAAGAGAACAGAGCCATAGAACTGGCGCCGCTATTGCCTGATTTCCCCAGCGCCCTGGGGCAGATGCATCATTTCGCGGGCAGAATTGACGAAGCCAAAAAAGCGTGGATCCAGGCGGTGGATCTGTCCCCCGGTTTCACATCAGCGCTGGAATGGCTGGAAAAGTTCGCACCGGCGAATATTTCGGATATTCTGAACATTTCCCCGTACAACCTGGAAGTCGGGAACCTGCCGCTGGGCCGCACAGTCAGGCTTAAGGAAGAGCGCAATCTCGCGATTAAGATCGCCAACTTAGGCAAGGAAACCCTGCGTTTCAGGGTGGATATAATCCCCTTCGGCGCTGTGACGGCGCAGCCCGTCCCCGAAGGGTACGCGCTTGCTTGCGAGGCGGTGATTTTGACCTCGTCTGTCGCAGCGTTTGCGCTCCCGCCCAGCCGGATTGCCGTTGTTCCATTGGAAATATCCGTTCCTTCCAGGAAAAGGTTCGTGGATAAGAAATTTTGCCTGTTTGTCCGTCTGCGTTGTCTGAATTTTGACGTGCCTGTGGACCGTTTCGTGCGCGTCCTGATCCAAACCGGAGGTAACTATGCAAAATAACAAAGGCATTGCTTATGCGAAGTTCATCGGGGCCGCTTTAATCGGCGCCTGGCTGTTGGGCGCAGTATACGTTCCGGGCTGGGCCATCGGCGTCGCCAGTCCGTTCGGCGAGGTAGTGATCAAAAACGCCCCCGTGGGGACAGAGATCAAACTGCGGGATTATGTCGGAGTGCCATACCGGATAATTAATACCAGCCTGACTCCGGAGATACTGGAGGTTCTGGTATTAAACGGCGCCACCGAACAATTGAGAGAGGGGTATGAAAACATCCCTGATCCGAAGTGGGTATGGCTTAGTAAATCCGAGTTTGATCTGGGGGCGGGTGGAGAGGGGCTTGCCGATGTTTTCATCTCAATCCCCAAAGACGATAAATACCTGGGCAAAAAATACCAGGTCCAGCTTTGGGGACGCACCAAGGCCGGTTCGGGCGGAAGGCTTTTGGGGACCGGGGTCCAAAGCCGCCTTCTAATCCAGACGGCATATGACTTTAAGACCCCGCAGGAGGCCAAAAAAGCGGCGGAGCTAAAGACCAGCCTGGAGTTCTACTTTAAGCCGTCCGAGATAGGCTTGAGCGACTTTCCGACAGGCCGGAACGTCTCCGCGAGGGGCGAATTCAAGAAAAGCTTCAAGATCGTCAATTTCAACGACGAGCCGATCAAACTGGACTTGAGAAGCCTGGACGTCTCAAGAAGTTTCGCCCTTTTGCCCGGCGGGTTCAAAATAGGCCGGCCGGAATGGCTCCGCCTTGAAAAATCGTCATTGACCGTGCCGCCAGATTCAATCGGCGAGATTAATTTCTCCGTCAATATCCCGAAATTGCCGGAGAATAAGGGGCAGAAGTACTATTTTATCATCGAAGCCGTTCTGCAGGGATATGAAGTGCCGGTTTCCGCCTACGGACGTGTGGCGGTGGAAACCGAAAAGTAAAGATGGTGGTAGCGGTCGCATTGCTATGCGACTAATAGCGGGATAGCAACCCCGCCGCTACAGTCATGGCGGATAAATCCGCCCGCTACAGCCGGCGGAAAAACACGCGGGGACCTGGGCAGTTACAAAGTAAAATGAAAAACCAAAAGGAGGAAGTATGAAGAACCAGATGAGATGTCTGACGGCGTTGCTGGCCGTCTGTATGTTGGCGGGCCATGCATGGGCCGCCACTTC
>JACQYT010000117.1 GCA_016208085.1 Elusimicrobiota bacterium
ACTCCTGGGTGCGGCCGCTCGGGAACACGGCCTTGGTGAGCCTGTCCAGTTTGTCGTAGGTGTAGTCATATTTACCAACGCTGTCCGTTACGGACGTTCTGTTGCCATTGGAATCGTATGTATAAACGAATTTATTCAGCAGTATCCCGTCGCTCTTGCGGTGCTCAAGCTTTTCAAGCCTGCCCGTCACGTCGTAGGTATAGGCGCTGGCCACGCTGTTAGGGTATTGCCTTGATATCACGCGTCCCGCCGGATCGTAACTGAAACTATAGCGCCGGTTATGGTCGTTTATCTCAACAACCCTGTTAAGCGCGTCATAGGCGTAATTTACGTCGCTTGAGTCCTCGCGAACAAGCTTTGTGCGGTTCCCGACGGCGTCATATACGTAGAGCAATCCCTTGCCCAGCAAGTCGTAACCCGTCCTGGTCAGCCTGTGGCCGGCGTCGTAATTATAGCTCATGGCAAAGCCGCCGTTGCCGAATCCAGTAAGCATATCATCGTTGTTCCAGTTAAAATTCCAGGTCTCGGCGCCGGCTTTCGCGCTTACAAGCCTGTTCCCCGCGTCATAAGCGTATTCCTGGGCTTCCCCGGTGGGCTTTGTTAGCCGCATCATGTTTTCCACAGCGTCATATTCAAATCGTGTGCGGTTGCCCAAAGCGTCTGTCAGGCCAAAACTATGCTTATTCATTTTTATTAACCTTGTTCGGTTGTATCAGTTTTTGCCTTTAGACACAGTTGTTCCAGTCTATCTAAAAAATTAAACCATAGTGCAGCAAGGGCACTGACAAAAGTTAACAGTATGCCACCTATAACACCATAAAGAGGGGGTATAAGCAGAATCCCAAAAAGGCCTAAGTCTCCATAGAATTTAATCAATGATGTGGTTATATAATCTGGATGTATTTGCCGTATTTTAACCATGTAAAGTTCTGATAAATAAAGCCATAAAAAAATAATGGAATGTAAACAAAATCCGCCAATAAATGAGCATTTTATCCATTTTTTCTCGTTAATTGGTTTTCTATCCCTCTGCTGTTGTATTCTATATATTTTTTGAATCTCCTTATTCCGAAAATTGGGAGATTGATCAAAGTCTAAAGATAAACCGATTAAACCACCTATTAACATCAGGATTACTTCAATCCGCATTGAAATAGCCATAAGGAAAAATAAACTACCTAAACATGGTAATTTTTCGCCTAACCCATAAATTAGCGATGCAACTAACGGTGACTTATCAAGATCAAAAAGTAAATAGAGGTCTGGGTAATGATCTTGCAGTCGTTCAAAAAAGGCGGCAATTAATATTGGGAAAGACCAAAAAATGATTGAAAAACCAACATAAGATATATAAAAACCGAGTATAAACGACCATTTCATCCATTGCTTTGTATAATATAATCTCATGGCGGCCCTCTTCCATTTGTGATTCTTATAGTTTCATCCATAATCCTCGTTTGAATGATTGGATTATTATCAATTTCTATGTGGGCATCCAATCCAAGATTAATACCGAGTGTAGCAATGTCAATATTTTGAATGCTTCCATTTCTACCCACTAAAGTGTAACCCTTAAGCCCGGGGGACGTTCTCTGATAGTAATTTGTTGCTTTTTTAACACTAGAAGGCACTGCAACAGGTGAAGGATTGAATTTGTCACTAATTCTTATTGGGTCAATAGTAATAAGAAGATCTGTGCGGTCTGCACAACCGCTCCGTTTTCCTGCAAGAGTAATTGCGGCACTACCACCGTAACTGTGGCCATAAATAATTACATGCTGTTTAGAATTAATTTGAAGCCATTGATCTATAAATCTATCTGCTTCGTCTACCTGGTTGTATTGATAGACCCAAATTGGTTCATTAGGAATTTTATATCTAAGTTTTGATTCAATCTCACTAACACCAAGTTTAGGCTCGTTTGGTCCGGCGCTCTTTCCAGAGAATCCGACAATCACCAATCCCAGCGGGTCAGTGTAGTTTACCGGGTTGCACCTGCCGTAGGCGCAGGGGTTTAGTGTTACCGGGACTTGCAGGTTTTGCGTGCTATAATACTCCGCGGTCTTAAAATTTATCAGTGGGTCCGGAGTTATCCAGCGGCCCAGGTCGGGGGCGTAATACCTGGCGCGATTATACTGTAGTTGGGTATCGGGGTCGTATTCGCGGCTTGTGAACTTGAACGGATTTTTGTCCCTGGCGGTTACATTGGACTTGCCGTAGGGCTCATAGTGATAGTTCTGGACCGGATCGCCAAGGGAATCGGTCAGCATACTCACGCTGCCCAGGCCGTCCGGCAGATAATAGTAAGTATGGTTATGCTCATCCGTCATGGACAGCGGCTCGTCCAGTTTTAAGGTGTGCAGATACTGCCGCTTCACCGCCCGGTTTGCGTCAAGCTCCGCCAGAACATTGCCGGTGTTGTCAATAATATACTGCGCTACACCATGGAAATCTGTTTTTCTCAACCTTGCGCCCAACGGCGCGGGGGTGAAACTTAGAGAAGGCAGCATCGGCGCGTAAGCGAACTCGTTTGTGGGCAGCGCCATACCGGTTAAAGCGTCCTTTAAGCCCGTTATCCTCATGGGGCGGTCAAAACCGTCGTAATCAAAGATTGTCATTATATTCGGGGGAGCCTGTATCCGCGTAAGCCTGCCCGCCGCGTCGTGGGTGTAGCTCTTGTCGCCCGCTGAAAGTATGTGGTCAGCCTCGTCATAAGTGTAAGTTATGGTTTCAGACACATTGCCATCCACCGGCGTCCCGGCTATACCGTTGGCCTTGGCCAGATGCTCCGGCCAGAGCTGCATAAGCTTTGTCCGGTTGCCTACGCGGTCATATGTGAACTCCTGGGTGCGGCCGCTCGGGAACACGGCCTTGGTGAGCCTGTCCAGTTTGTCGTAGGTGTAGTCATATTTACCAACGCTGTCCGTTACGGACGTTCTGTTGCCATTGGAATCGTATGTATAAACGAATTTATGCGTTAGTCTCCCGACAGGGTCATAGGCAAAACTGTATGCCCGGTTATGTTCGTTTATTCCGGTAAGCCTGTTAAGCGCGTCATAGGCGTAATTCACGTCGCTTGAGTCTTCGCGCACAAGTTTTGTGCGGTTGCCAACGGCGTCATACACATAAAGCAGGGCCTTGCCCAGCGAATCGTAGCCCGTCCTGGTCAGCCTGTGTACGGCATCGTAACTATAGCTCATAACAAAGCCGCCGTTGCCGAATCCTGTAAGCAGGTCGTCGTTATTCCAGGTGAAATTCCAGGTCTCGCCGCCGGCGCGCGCGCTTACAAGCCGGTTGCCGGCGTCGTAGGCGTATTCCTGCGTATTATTTGTGGGTTTGGTCAGCCGCACCATGTTGCCGACCGCGTCATATTCAAACCTTGTGCGATTGCCGAGGGCGTCAATGATCGTGATTAGTTTGCCCTGCTTGTCGTATTCAAAGGCCATTGTATGACCGTTTGCATCCGTTATCCCGGCAAGTCTGCCGCCGGCGTCGTAGGCGTAACGCCATACGCTCCAATCGGCGTCGGTCACTTTGGCCAGGCGCGTCATGGCATCGTATTCAAACAACGCTGTGTTGCCGCGCGCGTCGGTCCTGGACGCCAGGTTCCCGGCGCTGTCATATGCGGACCGCGTAATATTGCCGGCGCCGTCCCTGCCGGAGATAAGCCTCCCTGAACTGTCGTAAGTGTAAAAAACGCTCCGGTTGTCAGGGGCTGTCTCTTTTGTCTTCAGGCCCCTGGAATCGTATTCATAGACAATAGCCCCGCCGAGCGGGTCAATAACCTTTACAAGCCTGCCGGCGGCGTATTCGTAGCTTGCGACGCGCCCCAAAGCGTCGGTTTCCCGGACTTTATTACCGCGCGCGTCGTACTGGTATGAAGTTCGGTTGCCCAGCGGGTCAACAACGGCGCTGAGCCTGTTGCCCGCGTCATATTCATACCTTGTCATATGCCCCAGAGCGTCGGTAACGGCGGTCCTGTTTCCAATGACGTCGTAGTTATAAAGGATAGTCCTGTTTAAAGCGTCCGTAGTGCTTGCCAGTCTGCCAGAGACGTCATAGTTGCTGGAAACCGAGCGCCCGAGCGGATCCTTGACCGCCGTTATATTCCCGGCCGCGTCCAGCGCGTATTCTGTGCGGTTTCCCGCTGCGTCCACGACGGCCACTAAGCGGCCCAGTTTATCGTATTCGGTCCTTGTGATATTTCCCTGCGAGTCCGTTACGGAAACAAGGTTCCCGGCTGCGTTATAGCCGTATATTGTTGCACCGCCCTGCGGGTCTATGCTCCGGATAAGGTTGCCGGAGGCGTCATATTCGGACGAAGTCGCGTTCCCCGCCGGATCCGTGGTGCGCACCTGGCGGCCGAGGGCGTCATAGACAAATCCGGTCGCGGCCCCGTCCGGTCCGGTTTGCCTGACAAGCCTGCCCAGCGCGTCATAGGCATAAGAGGTCCTTGCGCCCGAGGCGTCAATAACGGCGGTCTGATTGCCGGCGGTGTCGTATTCAAACCGTGTGGTATTGCCGAGACTGTCCCGCGCTTCAGTCAGCCTGCCGAGCGCGTCATAAACAAAGGCGGTCCGGTTGTCGGCTGGGTCTATCGCGGCCGTCTTATTTCCGGCCGCGTCGTATTCGAACTTTTGGATGGCGCCGTCCGGCCTGATAAGCTCTATAAGCTGGTTATCCGCGTCATACTTCTTTATGGTATGCTTGCCACTTCCGTCGGTTTCTTCCAGCAGGTTACCCTTGCTGTCGTAGGTATAAGTTCTGGAGGTTCCGTCGGGATTGATCTCCCGGACAAGCCGGTCGCCGGCGTCATATTCATAAGCCGTGCGCCGGCCCAGAACATCCGTTATGGCCCTGGTATTGCCCGCCGCGTCGTATTCGTACGAAACCCGGCCGCCGAGCGGGTCCATCACTTCGGTTATGGCGCCCATCGGATCATGTTTATAAAGCGTTTTGGCACCGTCCGGCCCAGTCACGCCGGTAAGGTTGCCGGCCCGGTCGTATTCAAAACCGGTACGACCGCCTAACGGGTCCACGCCGGCGGTCAAAAAGTAGCTCTTGTCATATTCGTAAGTGGTTATATTGCCGAGCGGGTCCGTTACCCGCGTGAGCGCGCCCATTTTGTCGTATTTATAGGTGAGCTTATTGCCGGCCGGATCAACAGACTCCAGCATGTTGCCGCCGGGGGAATAGGCGTAGTTCCAGTCAGAGCCGTTCGGCAGCGTCTCCCGGACAAGATTGTCGTTCAAATCCCAGGCGTAGCGCCAGGCGCCGCCGGCGGGATCGGTTATTTTAAGCGGCCGGTCATACACGTCGTATTCAGCTTTCCAGACGGCTCCATTCTCGTCCCATTGCTCCGCGATATTGCCGGACGGGCCGTAAACGAACCTCTGGATATTCCCCTGCGGGTCGGTGATTGAGGTGGTCTGCCCCTCCGCGTCGTGGGCGAGCGTGAAGTTTGAATTGTCGGGCAGGGTGACCCGGACAATTTCGCCGTTGGCGTCATAGCTGAGTTTAACCGCGTTGCCGAGCGGGTCCGTCTCTTCTATGAGCTGGTCGGAAACATCGTATTTATAAACGGTTTTTGCGCCGAGCAGATCCGTGACCGCAGTCAGGTTGCCGGCCGGATCATAGCCGAACGTGGTTACCCCGCCCCGTGGATCTTTAAGCCGGACCACTTCCCCCATGGAATTATAGGCTATCTCCGTCCTGTTCCCCCCCGAGTCCGAGTAGGCCTTAAGTCTTCCGGAAGGATTGACTTCAAACGTCACCTGCCGCCCCTCGCCGTCGCCCGTGGCGGTCATATTGTCGTTGGCGTCATAGGTGAATGTCCGGGTGTTGCCGTTCGCGTCTTTTACGGAAATGACATTGCCTTTTTTATCGTAAGCGAACCCGGTTTCGCCGCCATCCGGGTCTATGACTTTGGTCTGGAGGCCGGCGGCGTTATATTCGTAGCGGTACTTGTTGCCGAGCGGATCCGTGGTGGCGGTCAGGTTGCCGTCGGAGTCGTATTTATAAGTCAGTTTTGAGCCGTCCGGTTTTATCATTTCAACCAGCCTGCCGTTCTGGTCATAAACGAACTCCGTGGCGCTGCCGTTGGGCTCGGAGAGTGAAGTCTCCCTGCCGGCGGCGTCATAGGTTATCGCATAGGAATAGCCGAGCCGGTCGGTGTTTTTTACCAGCCGCCCGGCCGCGTCATATTCCAGCAATATTCTGGAACCGTCCGCGTCAGTGATTGTAGTGAGTTCGCCCGCCGCGTTATAGGAGTAGCCCATTGTGGAGCCGCCCGGCTCGGTGAGTTTTATGAACCTGCCGGACGGATCATATTCATGAGTCACGGAATGGGCGTTCTCGTTGGTTTCTTTGGCCAGCAGCCCGTTTTCGTCGTAATCAAAGCTATAGGTTCCCCCGTTGGGATAGGCTATCTCCGACAGCGCTCCATCGCCATTGTGGGCGAACCGCGTCTGATGGCCTTCCTCATCTACGGTTCCTTCCAGGCGTCCCGTTTCGTCGTAGGAGAATCGCCTTGAAAACCCGAGCGGGTCGGTGACCGAGGCAAGATTCCCCGCCGCGTCGTAGGCGAGGGAGGTCCTTCCCCCGGCCTGGTCCGTCATTGAAGTCAGGCTGCCGCCGGAATCAAAGGTGAAACCGACGCTGTCCCCCATTGGATCCTTTATGGAGGTGAGATTGCCTTTTGAGTCGTAAGCATACTCCGTTTTATGCCCCAGGGGCGTGATCTCAGACAGCATGGCGCTGGCGGCGGGATCGTATGTATAAGTGGCGGCGGCGCCTGTGGGATCGGTAAGGCGAGTCATGTTTCCTTTCGCGTCATAATCAAAGGAGTAGAGGCCGCCGTCCGGCTCCCTGACCGAGCGCAGATTCAGGCTTTCATCCCATGAAAATTCGGTTTTATGGCCCAGAGGATCGGTTCTCCCAAGCCAGACGCCTTCGGGATCGTAGAAATCCTGCGTGACGCGCCCGAGCGCGTCTTTCAAGGAAGCGCGCAGGAAGCCGCCGCCGAGAATGTCGTATGTGAACGCCGTGACAGCGGCGACATTCCCGTCGTATTCCCTGATCACGCGGTGGAATTCGTCGTATTCAAACCTGCCGGCGGTAAAACCGGTCTGGCTGGCCGGATCCCTGTAAGAAAGAAGATTATGCTCCCCGTCGTATGTGTAATAGGAGTTCGTGCCGCCGGCCCTGCGCACTTCCGTCAGGTTGCCGGCGGCGTCATAAATATAATCAACGGTGTTTTCGCCGGGGGCATTCAGGCTCGTTAAATTCCCGTCGGCGTCGTAATCAAACAAAACCCTGCGGCCGGCGGGATCGGTAAGCGAGGCCAGGTTTCCCCTGCCGTCATAGTCAAGAGTTATAACATTGGAATTCGGATCGGTTATTTTTATTAGCCGGCCCGCAAGGTCAAAGTCATAGAAGGTCAGGAATTTATGAGTAAGCCTGAACGCCCCCTCCGGTTTCTTCGTCAACGTAGAAAAACAACCGGGCGGCGGCTGATATGCGCCGCCGGGTTTCGCGGCGAATTCCAGCGTTGAACCGTCACCGTAGGTGATTTCCACAAAGCCGGCGGCGGTATCTTCCAGCACGCGCATCTGGTAATTGTGGCTCCACCCGTATCCGGAAGCGCCGTTCTTGTCCGCCGCCATGCTGTTGTAGAACCTTACCAGTTGTATAAAGAGGCTCCGGCCGGGCAGGTAAAGATCTTCCGCTATAAAAAGGTTGTTTCCCGTATGGGAATTAACCGGGTGGGCGGAAATGCCTGCCATAGACGCCGGCTTTCCGTAAAGCCCGTCGCTTTTACTGTAAACCGTAAAATTCCTGTTTTTGACGTTATACTCCGAATCCGGCAGGGCAGCATATTCCGAATCAATGCCGCCGCGTTGCGGAGCGGCGGCCGGCTCCGGCGTGAAAGCACACATGCCCGGCTTAGAGACGATACCGGCGTCGGCCGCGGATACGTCTGTGGATTTTTTTTTAATGTCGGACATTTCGGGCATCCTGATCTCCGGCAACCCCTCTTTGATGCCTTCTCCCAGGCCTTTTAATGAAAAGCCGGTGCCCGCAAACTGGGAACCGCCGATTTTCATCCCGCTAAAACCGCTGAAGAGATTGCCGAACTTGTTTTTTGACCAGTTACCTCCTTTGAGCCCCTCCAGGTTAAATTTGCCCTGCAGCTCTTTTTTGGCTTTATCGGTCAGGCCGATTGAATTTTTAAAATCCAGCTTGGTTTTTCCTTTCCAGTTGCTGTTGATTGAGAGGGAATTGCTGGTGGAAAGTCCGCGCTGCGTCATGACGGAATTAAGCTGTTTAACGGCCTTAAGGCCGTTCATGTTATAGTCGGCGCTAACGCCGCGGTTGCCGACCCGGGTGTTTGTGTTATCTATTTTGCCGCCGATATTTGCGTCAAAACCCTTTGTCGCCGAATTATAGCCTAAATTGACTCCCAGCGCGTTCGGCCCTTTTCCAAGGGAGGCGCCTATTGAGGTCTGAAACCCGTTTTTGTTAAGCCCAAGCTGCGCGCTGGCCGGGGTGAAATTAAAACCGGCGCTTGCCCCGCCGATTTTGCCTTTTGAGATATTCACCCCCATACTGGGACCGACGACATATCCGACTCCGACGGTAAACCCATTGGGCCCGTACGCGATGTTTACCGGCAAGCCGGTTAACCCCTGAATAGTGGCGCTGACAACCGTGGATAAGATGCTTAAACCGACCTGGAAGATGGTTGATTTTGCTATGGCTTTCACCACTTTGGCCACTTGTTTTACCGCTTTTTTCAGCTTCTTGAGGAGTTTTTTGAGCTTGAAGCCGTCCTGCATGTTGAGCTGGCTCTGGACCGTTTTGGTTTCGCGTCTCGCAACCGCGAAAGCGGCCGTATCCTGCGGCGACGGATGGCTTCCCCAGAATTCCCCGCCGCCGGTGTACGCCCTGTTATTGCCCAGCGTTAGGACGTGCGGCGACGCGCCGTTATCAGTGGTAGAGAGGCCCACGAGCGTCCTGTTTGGAACGACGAGGGAGAGTATTCTTTTGGAAACGGGGGGCAGATTCCGGACTTTTGCTTCTATGGCGTTTATCGCGGTTCCGGTGCTTCTGAAAATAACAGCGGCTTTGCCGCTGGAATCTGTTCTTGCGACCGTAGTTTCAAAGAATCCGGAGCCGGAAAGCTTCAGGAATTCAACCGCCGCATTTTTTATCGGCCGGCCGAGGGAATCCAGA
>JACQYT010000118.1 GCA_016208085.1 Elusimicrobiota bacterium
CGCGCCGTGCCTGAGGTGGGGAATCTTAAACCGCTGTAGATATGGGGATTATACTACTGCCGAAATCTGAGGAACTTCCCACTGCTGCTTCCAAACGTTTATGGCCGTTTTTGCCAAAACGGCTTTTTAAATTTGCGCGAGAATGCCCCAGGCCGGCGTTTTCTCGACGGAGTGATGTCATCTACCCCCCGTTTTACCTGCCTGCCGGCAGGCAGGCGACGAGCGCCTTAACAAGGTATGCCGCATCTTATGCTCGCGGCGTCGCCCTTTACCCGCCGCTGACGCGGCAGGCAAGCGCTCCGCTCGCTCGCCCCGAGGTGAAGAGTATCGCTCATATTCATCACCTCCTTATGCGCCGGCCGAAGCGGCCGGCTCCCGGCTTCGCCGAACAGCGTGGAAACCAGCCAGACCTGCTCCGCCTTAGGCGGATTAGGCCAGGCCGGCTTCCTTACAACGACCGCCCCCGCGCGGCTCCGTGTGTTCCCCTGGCTGCCGGCGGCGGTTCGCTTCCCACGACAATGAAACGGCCCTACGCGGCCAGTAGCCCGGCCTTTTCCGTCAACGGAAAAGGCCGCGCTCTTTGGCCGTTCGCCCCACCGCCCCGGCCTGGCGGCCGTGGCGCCCGCCCGCCAGGCGGGCCGGTTCGCGGGGCCTGCGGGCCGCTCCTTATGCCCCGCCCCTGCGCGGCCGCGCGCCCCCCTTCCCGCCTTCGGCGGTAAGGCCCGCGCAAACGACTGCGGCCTTGCAAGAAATAAGGAAGGGGCGAGCTTATACGCTCGCAAGCGCGTTTTTTCTGCGGTCCGGAAGCGGCAATACGGCGGGGAATTCCGCGAAGCGCGGAACCGGGCAACTTAGGCGGGCGGGCTTGGGTTAACATAACCATGTTATGTTAACTTCCGGACCGCAGAAAAAACACACTTTGCTCGCGATGGAGTTCCTTAATAAAAAGGTGCGCCGGCATGAAGAGCATAGCTCCCAGCGCCGGCGCGGCCAGAGGCCCGCGCATGACGGCCCTGCGCAGCCGCAGCCCAGCCGTCCCGCCCGGCCCGGGGGCCGGCTCGGCTGCCGCTGACCGCCCCACCGCCGCGTCCGTTCTAACCCTGTCGGGTTAGCCCGGCCGCGCCGCCCGCCCGCCATAGGCGGGCCGGTTCGTGGGGATCTCCGGGCCGCCGCATTTATTCCCCCGCCCCTGCGCGGCCGCGCGCCCCCCGGCCGCCTAACGGCGGCCGGCCCGCGCAAACGACCGCGGCCTTGCCGGAAGCGGTATACTGCATCTTATGCTCGCGGCGTCGCCCTTTACCCGCCGCTGACGCGGCGGGCAAGCGCTCCGCTCGCTCGCCCCGAAAAAGAAACAGAGCCAGTAATGGAAGAATTTACTGCGGGAGAAAAGAGAATTCTCCGGACCTTCCGCGAGTGTCGCGAAAGTTTAATCCGGTATTCCCCCCTCTCGTCGTGAATTTCTGGCCGCGCCGCTCCCGGTGTCGCGAAACTCCCACTTCCACGCCACTGGGTCTATGGTTGTGAACAATTTTACGCTTTTAGAGCTGCCATAAAAACATGTTTGGACCCTTGACTTGTGACAATATAACCTGTATACTAATATAGAGGTTGAAAAAATATTATGACCACCCATATTATCGGTTTGGACCAGGCGCGACAGCAACTATCAGGCCTTGTCAACGGCCTTGATCGGAATCAGCTTAGATATTTTGTCAGCTCTCGGGGTAGGCCAAAGGCCGTCTTGATGAGTATTTCAGATTACCTGATGACCATCCTCAGACAAAAGCGGGCCTCCGTTGTTGTTGAACTTCAGCTTGAATCCAAAGCCAAAGGCTTGGATAAAATCACTTCACAGGAAATCTCACGCGAGATTCGCGCGGCCAGGCGGGCCCGTTTGTGATCCGCGTAGTTCTTGACACAAATGTTGATTCTCCCGTAAAAAGTCGTTTTTTGGTCCAAAACTGTAGCGGCGGACGTAAGTCCGCTCAATAGGCGACTCACGTCGCCCGCTACAATTTCTAAACAAAATGAACTTTTTACGAATGAATCAATGTTATTGTATCCGGCCTTCTGGCGGTGGACAGTCTTCCCGCGGCAATCTTAGACCTGGCCTTACAAGAGAAAATCAAGGTTGTCGTTTCACATCCTATCTTAGCCGAGATGGCCCGGGTGTTGCACCGGCCAAGATTTGGTTTTGAACCCCGGAAGATTGGAAGTTTTCTTGCTCTGTTTAAATCCCGGTCCAAATTGGTTTTTCCGGAGAAGACCCTGACCATTTGTCAGGAGGATTTATCTGATAACCGTTTTTTAGAGTGTGCCGAAACCGCGAAAGTGGAATTTTTGATCACCGGTAATAAATCCCACTTCCCGTCCTGCTACAGGAATACAGCCGTGGTTACTCCCAGGGAATTCTGGGACACTTATCTTTTACGAATAGCTTTATAGCCTGGTCCTTTTGCTGTCGTAATTCGCCAACTGTGACAACGTCGTGTTTTGTTCGCCTTCTATCTGTAAAAGCGAACTTCCCCCCATTTTCAATTCCCCCCTCCCTGCAGCGCTCTTTTAAAACATGCGCACATAGTTCGCTTTTATAGTAGAATACGAACTATGTACCAATACAAGCGCGAACCTCTCACCAACGAAAACGCCGACCGGCTCATGAACGCGTGCCGCTCCGGGATCGAGAAAGTCGTTATCTCAACGCTGCTCGATACCGGGCTGCGAGTCTCGGAGCTGGCCGGCCTCACCAAAGAGAACGTCCTCTGGCAGGACCGCCGCCTTCTGGTCCATGGCAAAGGCGGCCCGTTCGGCAAAAAAACAAAACGCCGCATCGTGCCGCTCACTGAACGCGCCTTTACCGTTTTATCGCATTATTTTTCCTTAAACGACGCCTTCAACTACAGCGCTAGGGGCATCCAGAAGATAGTCCGGCGCGTCTCCAACCGCGCCGGCATCACCCAAAAGGTTTCCCCTCACGTCCTTCGTCACACCTTCGCGGCCACCTGTATTAAAAAAGGCCTCAACACCCGCTACCTCCAGCTATTTTTGGGGCACGACCATCTGGCAACCACGGAAACATATTTAAACGTCTCCCCGGAAGACGCCTGCACGGAATTCAGGAAACGATTTTAACTTTTGTTAAATTTCTCGCCGCTATTTAAAAATATATGACACCAAGCCTTATAATGTGGTATAATAAGTAAGTATGAATATACTACTTTGTAATGGCAAAGGCGGTACAGGGAAAACCACGCTGACGGTGCTGCTCGCGCACGCGCTGGCCGAAGCCGGCAAGAAAGTTGCGGTCATAGATCGCGATCCCCAGGGGACCGCTACAAAGTGGCTTAATGGGTGTGGAAATAAGAAAGTAATACTTTACGACCACATATCCAAACATGACGCGGTTTTTATAGACACGCCGCCGCGTTTGGACACATTGCCGGCGGCGCTGGTTTCTTGTTCCGTGGCTGTTATTGTATGTTCGCCTTCGCCCGCTGATATCTGGACCACCCGGGACACAGCCGAAGCGATCCGGCCACACCTGCCCGGTAAGGCGCGCCTGCGAATTTTATTTAATGGCGTTCTTACAAACACTGTTTTGGCCCGGGAACTTCCAGATATAGCTAATCGTATAGGAATAAAAGCATTTTCAACCACAATCTCGCGCAGGCAATGCTATCAGCATGCGGCTTTGCTCGGCTGGCAGGCTTTAGACTTAGCGGCGCGGGAAGAAATGTTTAAGGCAGCATTGGAAATTGTAACAGAGTAATAGAGTAAGAAATTCAGAAAGTAGGAAAATATGACCAAACATAAAACCTTGCAGGACCGGCTCGCCCGGTCCCTGGACCAGATGAACAAGAACGAAGCAAAAACCCCGAAATCCGCGCCTGCTGCTTTACCGCGGACAAGTGATCGGAAGTGTAAAAAGCTTTGTATATCGCTTTTTCAAACCGACCTGGCGAAGTTGGATGACATACGCTCTTTTATGAAAGCAAACGGCAAATGGATAACGACTTCCCAGGCCATAAAGCTGGCGCTCAGAACCGCGCCGCATTCAAACGATCTTATGGAAGCAATGGTCGCAATTCAGGCAGAAGACGGCCGCGTTTAAACTTATCCAATAAAGGCATCGCGAAAGTTATCAACAGGCTAGGCAGGACTGCAAAGTAATAGTCTAAAAGCTATGGGATAGCGGTGACAGATTGCTTAAAAGCTATGGGATAGCGGTGACAAGCCCCTCAATGAAAAACAGGCCCCTAGAATTGGTTAGAATGTAACGATTAGAATCGTTAACGATTTTTCTCAAAAACTCTGTTGATAACTATCCAAAAGGAAGCAAAATGACCTCTTATTTGATAGATGAAATTAACGCCCTTCGGGCGGACTCTTCATGGGATTATATAGCAGGGTTTCGCCACATAAGCACTCCAACTTCGGCATCTCCCCGGGTTTATATTCCATGGAAGCGACAAAGGCATCTATAACGATGTCTTCCACTTCCT
>JACQYT010000114.1 GCA_016208085.1 Elusimicrobiota bacterium
AACAAAAAACTGCTGTCCTCCGAATCAAACCATGGCGGCAACAGGTTGCAGCGCATCCTGCAAATCTGGGACAGGTTTTTGGGGCTTTTATACAAATTGGCGGCACAATAGTGCCGGCGAAACCGCAAACTGCGGCAGTAAATGTTTCAATCCGGAGACAAAATGCTGCCTGTCCGACAAGACTATTGGCGCCAAATGCGGCATAGATGCGGTTTGTTATAATCCCAGGAAAGAATGTTGCGTGAACGGGAAAAAACAAAAAGATTGCAAATGCCAGCACATTGAAGATCGTATTCAGGAAGTGAAAGGGCTCCTTGCTATCTATAACGCGGGGCGGAAACCGGCGGGAAATTCGGTCAGCTATGCTTATACAACGTGCACATCTATGGCAGGGTATATTCATTATAATCCGTTATTTTATGAGCTTGATTCTGCGCTTCAAGAAGGTGTAATCGCCCACGAAACAAAACACAAAGAGCAATGTGAAACAGGCGGCTGGTTGAAATGGTTTTTGCAGACACGCCTAGGCCTTGAATCTTCACGTGAAATCCCCGCATATGAGATGGAGAAAAAGGTTTTGGAAAATAAGTACAAGGAGCTGTGTAAATAAATATGAAATCAATTTTTTGCGTGATTGGATTGTTTTCTTTAGTTATGGGCGTTGTTATTTTGGTTTTCCCATATATAATGACTTTGTTCAATCGTTTTAACAAAGACCGAGTTCTTGTTTGGCGCAAGTTTTTCATCATTATCATTGCGTGTTATATGCCTGTCTTAGCTCTTCTTTTCGGGGTAGGCATTGCTGTTATTGGAACTGTTTATGATATGAACCCCTTGTGGAACAGTTACTATTTTATCTATCTCATACTTGCGGTTATTATCAAAAGGCGCATAGATCTTCAGTTGGGTTGGTTTAAATTTATTGGATCGGCTACACTATACTATCTATTAACTGTTATCTTACTTGAACAGTTAGTTGTTTTGTCCTGTAAGGACCCTTATTTGGTTTGCATGTTTGCCGCATGTTCCCCATGATAGGACTGTAGTCGGGGTTTGGGGAGCAACTGGACAGAAAACTCGCTTAAGGAACTCAAAGGCCCTCCTCAAAAAACTCCTCAGGACGTCTTAAACTACAGATAGGCTGGGTATGCTTAAAATAACTGTTTCCACGCCTTGCGCGCATCAATTCGACCAGGTTGTTATGGTCGGCAGTTGTATGATACAGACAAACATTTTAACTTTTGAGGCCGACCCTTCCGGCGCTATAAGAATTTTTCGGTCCGATGAGCCGACGCTGAAACCGAAATAGTAGAATCCGGAGAATTTATGAACAGGCTGCTAAAAGGGGGATAGTCTACAGGGGACAGCGTAAAAGGCGCCCGGCACTTTTTATATAGTGAGGCTCCCCCGGCGGGAGCCGGGGGCTTCCCCGAGTTTCAAAAAAGCCTGGCGTCCTTCGGACGGGCCGCCTCCATCCCCCGGCAGGAGCCGACGGTTTTACTGCGGCATAATAACCAGTATGAGGATTTCCCGATATAAGCTCGCGCTGGCCCTATTCGTCGTCCTTGGATTGGGCGCGGGCGCCTTCGCTTACGTCAAATATAAGAACTTCTCACAATACCTCATCGAACAGATAAATTCCCAGGCGGACAAAAAACTGGGACGACAGGTAAAATTCAAAAAGATCGCTTTCTCCCCCCTCAAAGGCATCATCGTAGACGAACCCTGCGTCTCCCGCGCGCCGGATTTCTCAAAAGGAAATTTCTTTTGCGCCAAACGCGCCGTCATCCGGCCGGAAATTTCCAAATTAATGAACAAACGACTGTGCTTCGCGAACGTGGAATTCGAAAAGCCGGTGATAAAGGCCAGGGAAGCCGGCGGGAAATGGGACTTTGAAGACCTGCTGGCCCTGCTGCCAAAAACCTCAAAAGGCCTGCACCTCACCTGGAACGCGAAGAGGCTGACGCTTAAGGACGCCACAGTGGAAATAGATATCGGGTCCTCAGGCCAGTCGCTGGCGCTTGAGAACGCCGACATCACGCTGCTGCATTACTCCGCGCTGGCCGGAAATTTTGAACTAACATTCAGCGGCGACGCAAAAACCATCCTTAACAACCAACTGCTCACGACGAAAATTTTCTTAAAGACCGGCCTCAACTTTGAATACGCGGGACTGACCTCCGCTTTCGGCGGGGTGGAATTTACCGACGCGGTTTTCGGCGCTGCCACGCTTAAAAAAGCCGGGGCGAACTGGGAGCTGTTTAATATCAATAAACCGGCGGCGGAAAAAAACTATGCCGCCGGGCTGAAAGCTGAAGGCCTGTTCATCCCCGCCCGGAGCGGCGGCCTGAAAAAATCGGTAAACAGCGCGCTGGGACTGCTCTCCTCGGTAATGGGCAAAGAGGCTCCCCGGGTGGAAGACCTGGAAATAAACAGCCTGACGCTGGATTTCACGCTGAACGACCGCGTACTGCGCGTAAAGCGGCTGGACCTGGACGCTAATTTCCTGAATTTTAAATCCGAATACGAACTTAACGGCCCGGCCTGCGCCGTGGATCTAGTTTTTTCGGCGCAGGTAGGCGCCAACAAATTCGCCCTGACGGCCAGGGGCCCCATGGACAGCCCCGAGATACTGCCGGCCATGTCCTATACGCTGGCGAAGAAGCTGCTTGAAGCCGTCCGGGCCGTCAACGCCAGGCTCCTAAAAATATTCCCTGTCGCAACGGAGAGGCCTAAGGAGGCTCCTAATGTCTAAAAAAGTTCTCATCATCGGCGCCGGCCCGGCCGGCTATCCCGCCGCTCTGCGGCTTAAAGAACTCGGCGCCGAGCCGACCATCGTAGAATCATGGGACTTCGGCGGCACCTGCCTGAACCGCGGCTGCATCCCCTCCAAATCCCTGCTGGACGCGGGGTACCGCGTCCACTCCGTGGAAACGCTCAAGAGTCTGACAGCCGAAGGAAAAACTCTGGATTTTACCCCGGACATGCTGGCATGGGATAGAATAAAAGCCCGGCGCGCCGCCGCCGTGACGAAGCTGCGGACCTCGCTTGAGAAGCTTTTTGAGCTTAAAAAGATAGAGGTCGCGCGCGGCAAAGCGGCGTTCACCGGCGCAAACGTTGCGACTATCGCTAAGGCGGCCGGACCCGTGACAAAAGCTTTCGACTGCGCTATCATCGCCGCCGGAACCAGGCCCGCTTTTCCTCCCCCGTTCGACGCGGTCAAAGCCCTGCTGACCGATTCCGACCGCGTCTTTGATCTGCCGAAACTGCCCGGGTCCGTCATCGTGGTGGGCGCAGGCGCAATAGGCCTTGAATTCGCCTGCTTCTTCAATTCCATGGGCGCGGAAGTTTCCGTAGTGGAATTGCTGCCGGATATCCTGGCCGGAGAAGACGCGCTGGTCGCCAGGGCCATAAAGACCTCTTTTGAAAAGCGCGGCATCAGGTTTTACCTGGGCAAAAAGACTGCCGCCGTGGAAACGTCCGGCGGGCTGAAGACCCTGGTCCTTGAGGACGGCTCCAGGATATCGGCCGAGGAGATCCTGGTGGGTGCCGGACGAGCCGCCGATCTTTCCGCATTGGGCCTTGAAAAAATCGGACTGGATTGGGACCGCAAGGGCGTGAAGGTTGACGCTTACATGCGGACCACGGTGAAGAACATTTATGCCGCGGGCGACATAAACGGCATCTCGGGGCTTGCGCATTCAGCCTCAAGGCAGGGCGAGATAGCGGCTGAGAATATTATGGGCGCAAGCAGGACCTTTGATGAAAATCTCGCGCCCAGATGTATCTATACCTGGCCCGAAGCGGCTTCCGTGGGACTCAACAAGGCGCGGGCCGAGGCCAAAGGCCTGGCGGTAAAGGTTTCCCGGGCGTATTTTCTGGGCATAGGCAAGGCAGTAACCCACGGCGAGACCGAAGGTTTCGTCCAGCTGGTCTATGACGCCGCCGACGAGACCATCCTGGGCGCGCAGATAGCCGGCGCGGCGGCCACCGAGCTTATCCATGTGTTGGCCGCGGCCGTGACATTTAAGCTTAAAAGAACCGACATGCGCGAGTTGATCTACGCGCATCCGACCATGGCGGAAGCGATATACGAAGCATTGCGGAAGTAATATCCATATTTCTTGCCCAAACGTTTTTATTTTGTTAAATTTTAATAATAGGATTGGAAATTTATCTAAACCGCTCCGAATGGAACGCCCCGGAGGAAAGATGGCCACCGCAGCGACCGTACGAAAGACAGCCTTAAACGAAGCTATGAGAAAAGCCGGAGGCAAGATGGTTAATTTCCACGGCTGGGAACTGCCCATACGATTTGAGGGCATACTGAAGGAGCACGCGGCGGTAAGGAATTCCGCCGGCGTTTTTGACGTCTCCCACATGGGCCAGCTCTTCGTAACCGGCGCCGACAGCTTCAAGCTTCTCCAGAAAACCAACGCCAACGACCTGCGCAAAGCCGTGGTCGGCAAGGGGGTCTATTCCCACCTGCTGAATGAAAAAGGCGGCCTGGTAGACGATATTATCGCGTTCTGCCTGGCTCTGAACAGGTACCTGGTGATAGTGAACGCTGCCACCAGCGAAAAGGATTTTAAATGGCTCCTAGCCCAAGCCGCCAGGATGAACGTGAAAGTGGAGAATAAAAGCGACGATTATTCAATGATAGCGGCCCAGGGGCCTAACGTGCCGAAAATGATGGAACTTATGGCCCCCGAGGCCGTGAAACTGCCGCGGTTCGCCGTAGTGGAGAAAAAGCTTTTCGGCGCGGATTGCTTTATCAGCCGCACCGGCTATACTGGCGAGGACGGCTTTGAGATAATCTCTCCCCACGCGGTGATAACCGGCATCTGGAACCAGGTAATGGAACTGGGAAAACCTTATAACATCATCCCCTGCGGGCTGGGCGCCAGGGACACGCTGCGCCTGGAATCCGGCTACCTGCTTTACGGCGTTGACGTGGACGATGACCATACCGCCTACGAGGCCAATTACGGCTGGGTGGTCTGCCTGGATAAGGGCAATTTCACGGCAAAAGACATCCTTTTAAAGCAGAATAGGGAAGGCGTTAAAAGAAAACTGACCGGCGTGGCCTTGACCTCCGCCGGCGTGCCCCGCCCCGGCTGCAAGGTGTTCAGGAACGGAAAAGAGCTGGGCGAGCTGGCCAGCGCCACCTATTCCCCCACGCTTAAGAAAGGGATAGGCACAGGCTACCTTTCAGAACCGGGCCTTAAACCCGGCGAACCGCTGGAAGTGGAGATACACGGCAAAAAGGTCCCGGCCGAAGTTCATAAAGTGCCTTTTCACAAGGGCACGGCGTTTCCAAAAGGCTGAAGACTTAAGGCTGACGGCTGAAGGACAGATGTGTTATTATATATCATTGCATAAATAAGGCGACATAAATCATTATTGTAGTTGCCGAGCTTGCTCGGCTTGGCACAATGATAGGCAAAGTAAATTTTGCCACTACAATGGGCAAGGGTAATTCGCAGTATGTCGCTTTAATTATACAAGCCTATATAGCCTTCAGCCTAATCGACTAATACGAGGAGACAATAATATGCCGAAACAGGAAGAATTAAAGTACACCAAGACCCACGAATGGCTGCACGTGCAGGGTTCGGAGGCGACGGTGGGACTCTCCGACCACGCCCAGCATGAGATGGGCGATATTGTTTTCGTGGAATTGCCGAAAGCGGCCCAGGCCGTGGAAAAAGAAAAACCGTGCGCGGTCGTGGAATCCGTTAAATCCGCCTTTGACCTCTACGCCCCGGTCTCCGGCCGGATCTCGGCCCTGAACGAAGACGTCGCCAAAGAGCCGATCCTGATAAACCAGTCTCCGTTGGACAAGGCATGGCTGTTCAAGATAAAGCTTTCCGACCCCGACCAGGTCAAAGATCTGATGGACTGGACCGCCTACCAGGAATTCATAAAGCAGGGGAGAGGGTAGAGGGGAGAAGGGAGAGGGAAGAGGTAAGGAGTTCTTTATTTCTGCAACTCTACCCTATACCCTACACCCTATACCCTATTTTTATGTTTATCCCTAACACTTTGAAAGACTGCGAGGAAATGCTTAAAGCCATAGGCGCGTCTTCCGTCAGGGACCTGCTGCGGCAGGTCCCCGGAAAATATCTCTATCCCGCCTTTGACCTAAGCGAAACGTCCCTGGACGAGCAGCAGGCCGCCAGGCGCATGAAAACCCTGGCCGCCGGCAATCCGCCATGCTTGAGTTTCTTAGGCGCGGGCGCCTACGAGCGCTACATCCCCGCGGCAGTGCATGCCCTGATCTCAAGGGGCGAATATCTTACCGCCTACACCCCTTACCAGGCCGAAGCCAGCCAGGGCATCCTGCAAACCATCTACGAATATCAGAGCTCCGTCTGCGCGCTTTACGCGATGGACTGCGCCAACGCCTCCATGTACGACGGCGCAAGCTCCTTCGGCGAAGCCGTGCGGGCGGCCGCGCGCATAACCGGCAGGAAAAAAGTGCTCTGCCAGGAGACGCTGAACCCCCAGTACCTGCAGACCCTGAAAACCTATTTCGGCAATTCTGAAGAATACCAGTTCGTGACCGTGCCCCATAAGGACGGCCTGCTGGACGCGGAAAAACTCGCCGGCCTGCTGGGCGCGGACACTGCCTGCGCGGCCTTCCAGACCCCCAACTTCTTCGGCCTGCCGGAGGACGCGCATAAGATCGCTGAGCTGGCGCGCAAAGCCGGCGCGCTGGTCGTGGCCGCGGCCGACCCCGCCAGCCTCGGCCTGTTCGCCCCCCCCGGCGAATACGGCGCCGACTTCGCCGTGGGCGAAGGGCAGAGCCTGGGGCTCTCGCTGAGCTACGGCGGCCCTTACCTCGGCATCTTCACCTGCAAAAAAGAATATGTCCGGCAGATGCCCGGCCGCATAGCCGGCATGACGAAGGACAAAGATGGCAGGCGCGGCTTCGTGCTGACGCTGCAGGCGCGCGAGCAGCACATACGGCGCGACAAAGCTGCCTCCAACATCTGCTCCAACGAGGCCCTCTGCGCCTTAAGCGCGACCATCTATCTGGCCCTGCTGGGACCCGGGGGCCTGAAAGAGCTGGGACTGGCCAACGCGCGGGCCGCGGCCTTCGCGGCGGAGCGTCTGGCCGCCGTCAACGGAGCGCGCCTGAGGTTCAAGGCCCCATTTTTCAATGAGTTCGTGCTGCAGGTTAGAGGCGACGCCACCGGCCTGAGGGAAAAAATACTGGCTAAAGAGCGCATAGATATCGGCCTGCCTCTTAAGAACTTTTACCAGGGGCTCGGCCCCGGCGCGCTGCTGGTCTGCGCCACCGAGACCAAAACCGAAGAAGACATTTTCAGGCTTGAGAAAGCGCTGAAGGAAAACATATGACCGACGATTTCCTGAAACCGGATAACCGCTTAAGCATGGAAAAATCCGTTCCCGGCAGGCGCGCCGTAAGGTTCAAAAATCTCCTGCCGGCAAAAGAAACCCTGCCCGCGGACCTCGCGAGAAAAAACGCCCCGAAACTCCCCGAGCTCTCGGAGTTTGACGTGGTGCGCCACTACACGAAGCTTTCAAAGCTCAACTTTTCCGTGGACACGCATTTCTACCCGCTGGGTTCCTGCACCATGAAGTACAACCCGAAGATAAACGAGGAAACGGCCGCGCTGGAGGGGTTCACGAACCTCCACCCGCTGGCCCACGACAACGTCTCGCAGGGCACGCTGGAAATGCTTTATGACCTGGAGCGCAGGCTTTGCGCGCTGTGCGGCATGGACGCTTTCACGCTTCAGCCCGCCGCGGGCGCGCACAGCGAATTCACGGGACTGCTGACGGCAAAAGCATACTTTGAAAGGCTCGGCCGGACCGGGCGCACGGAAATAATATGTCCGGACTCCGCTCACGGCACCAACCCGGCCACGGCCGCCATGCTGGGATTTGCCGCCGTCAACATAAAGTCCGGGTCCGACGGCCGCGTGGACCCCGACGGCCTGAAGGCCCGCCTCGGCGATAAGACGGCGGTGCTGATGTTGACCGTGCCGAACACTTTGGGGATTTTTGAGTCCCGCATAGAAGAGATAACTCAAAGCGCGCACAAGGCCGGCGCGCTCGTCTACCTGGACGGGGCCAACTTCAACGCCCTGCTCGGCCTCATAAAGCCCGGCGACCTCGGCGTGGACATCATGCACCTTAACATGCATAAAACATTTTCCACCCCGCACGGCGGCGGCGGGCCGGGGGCGGGCGCCATCGGCGTCAAAAAACACCTGGAAAAATTCCTGCCGGTTCCGCGCGTGGTAAAAGAGGGCGGCGGCTATAAGACCGACTGCGCACGGCCCTATTCCATAGGCAAGGTCAAGGCCTTCTTCGGCAACACGGGCGTGCTGACGCGCGCTTACGCCTGGCTGCTGATGCACTCCAAAAAGGAGCTGGAGGCTGTGGCCGAGAACGCTATCCTTAACGCTAATTACGTCAAAAGCCGGCTTGAGACCGTCTATCCGGCCCACTCCAAAGAGCGCTGCATGCACGAGTGCGTGCTGACCCCCCCGGCGGAGCTGACCGCCAGGGGCCTGAAGACGCTGGATATCGCCAAACGGCTGCTGGATTACGGCTTTCACGCCCCCACTATCTACTTTCCGCTGATCGTCCATGAAGCCATCATGATAGAACCGACGGAGACCGAGTCAAAGGAAACCATGGACGCCTTCGTGGAGGCCATGCTCAAGATCGCAGACGAGGGCGCCGCCGACCCGCAACTGCTTAAGGAGGCGCCGCGCACCATGCCGGTAAAACGGCTGGATGAAGTCCAGGCCGCCCGCCAGCCGAACCTGCGTTGGTAACAGCGCCATATGCCATACGCCGTATGCCATAGGCTTCGGAATCAGAAGATCTGCATCTGGCATATGGCCTCCGGCATATGGCAATAGATGTACCATGAACGAAGGCCTTATAATTGAAACCCCCCCCTTTGACGCCTGCGAACAGATGGCGGCCGACGAACTGCTGTGCGACACGCTCCCCTCCCCTTATACGCTCAGATTTTATGACTGGCGCGAACCCGCCGTAACCTTCGGCTACTCCCAAAGAATAGCGTCCGTCAAAGCGTCCACGGGGGAAAAACCGGGCGTAAGGGCCTTGGTCCGGCGGCCGACCGGCGGCGGCATAGTGTTCCATGAAAGCGACCTGACTTTTTCTTTCATCTTCCATCAGCCCGGCGCTTATTTTGAACCGGCCAAAACTTATGACAGGCTGCACCGCGCCATCGCCGGAGCTTATGCGGCATCGGGCCTCGGCTTTGAGCTTTTGAACGCGCCCACAGCGGACTACAGAACGGACAACCCGGCGCTGGACTGTTTTGCCAAGCCCGTAAATCTGGATATTTTGTATAATGGAAAAAAAGCGCTCGGCGGAGCGCTCCGGAAATTCGGCGAACATATGCTTTACCAGGCCTCTCTTCAGGCCCCGGATTCCAGAACCAACGCCGGTTTTCACCGGAGCCTGGTCACAAAAGCGCTTGGCGAAGAATTCAACCTGGTCTGGCGGAGCGCCGGGTTTTCGGGGAGCGAACTTGAAAAAGTGAAAGCCCTCGCCCTTTCAAAATACGGCGCCAGGGAATGGAACGAGAGGATATAGGGGAAGGGTAGAGGGTAGAGGGTAGAGGGTAGAGGGTAGAGGGTGCAGAAATAAGGAACTCCTTACCCTAAACCCTATCCCCTCTACCCTATACCCTGTAGTTAAAGGAGGCCTTATGATTGCATTCGTATTGTGCAAACTGGTGGCCGGGCTTGAACAGAAAGCCGTCCAGCAGATAAAGAGCGTCCGGGGCGTAAAGGACGTATATCTTACTTTCGGCGGCTGGGACGCCATCCTGGTGGCCGAATCCGATACCATAGATAAATTAAGCGGCCTTGTAGTCCGGGAGATTCGGGGCATTCACGGCGTACAGACCACGGAAACGCTGGTTACGACCAATCTGTAATAGAAAACGCCCTGAAAATATGGTTTAATAATATATGGGGAGAGTAAATAAAACAGAAGGCTTTAGACTCCAGAGGTAATATTTAATGGAAAATCCGGGTTTTTCAAACCCTGCCGACAAACTCGTGCTGATAGTGGACGACGATGAAAGCGTCAGGGAACTGCTGGAATTCGTAGTAAAAAAAGAAGGTTTTAAGATCGAAAAAGCGGCGGACGGAGAAGAAGCCCTTGATAAAGCCCGCCGGAATTCGCCCGACATCATCCTGTTAGACCTTATGCTGCCTAAATTCGGCGGCTTTGAGATCCTGCGCGAACTGCAAAGCGATGAAACCGCAAATATTCCCATCATTATCATTACGGGCCGCTACACCGACCGTTCCACTTCCGAAATGATCAGGCAGGAACCCAATGTGAAAGATTTCTTTGAAAAACCCGTCAAGCCGCAGCTCATCGCGGCCCTGCTGCATAAAATCCTGAGGACCCAGCCGCAAAAAAAAGGGTAGATGCCTTCCGCTATTACATCAAAACACCTGCTGTTTCTTCTTGCCGCCGCGTGTTTTTTCGGCGGGACCGCCGTTTTGGATCTGCGCGCCAGGGCGAGGCACGCCTACCTTGAGGGCGAAAAATACATGGCGTGGGCGGCGGACCCGGAACTTAAAAAAAATTTCCTGGACAAAGCCTACGCTGAAAAATTCAAAAAGCTTGAACGCGCCCTGGCGGACGGCGGATTCACAAAGGCCGACTTTGAAGACAGGAAAACCCTGCTTGAAACTGAAAAAGCTTTCAAACTGAATGAAAGTTCGGCCAAATACGCCTATATCTGGTATAAAACGGCGGCCCGGGACTTTACCCCCCCCGGTAACCGCTGGTCGCGGCTGGCGGAGCAGAAAAGCCGCGCGGCGCTGGAACTCTGGAAAGAGGAACTTAAGGCCGGAAAAATAAAATTTGAGGATTACATGCTTGAATAAACTGTTAGCCGCGCTCCTCCTCTCGCCGCTGGCCGCCGGCGCGGCTTTCGCCGCTTCCGTATTGATCGTTTCCGCGCTTTCCAATCTTAAAATAACTTTTCCGCTCCTGGCGGGCGCCGCCGCTTACTGCGCTCTGCACTTTTACCCGTTCGGCCTCGCCACCTCCTTCGGGCCGAAGGCCCGCCTCCAGCGGGCAAGGAGGTGGCAGGGTTGTTTTTATGTGCTGGCCCACGAATTAAGCCACGCGCTGGCGGCGCTTTTAAGCGGCGTCAGGGTCAAAAAGATAGCAGTCAAAAAGACCGGCGGCTTCGTGATGATGAATGCCACCAGCCCTTTCATCTCGCTGGCCCCCTACTTCATCCCTTTCTACGCCTTAGCCGCCGGCCTCCTTTACGGCCTGACGTCCTTTTTCCTTGACATGACGCCCTACCGCCCTTTCTTCACGGCCTTGGCGGGATTTTTTCTCGCCTTCCATCTGCTCAACACACTGGACATCCTGGCCGGCCCGGCGCAGAGCGATCTTAAAAAAGCCGGCGGCGTGTTTTTCTCGTTCGCGCTCGTGACGCTGTTAAACAGCCTGTGCCTGGTATTGATACTTAAGTTTATTTTTCCCGGCCTGATCTCGCTTAAGGCCTACGCCGCGCGGGCCTGGGCCGACACGGCGACACTGCTGCGCTGGGCGCTCGCGGCCATGTCATATTTTTTTCGGGCTCTTTCCTGACCGGCGATCTAAATCTGACAAGCATTTATCGGCAATACCGATCAGCTAAAAGTTGGCAGACAGGCGAACGAGACTCCGAAAATTGCGGCAATTTTCGGATAATACTGCTAAAATATATCTAAGCGCATGAAACTGTTCAGACAGATACTCCTGAGGATAATATTCCTCCCGCTGGTCTTCGCCGTTCTCTTTCTGGCAACGGGCGCGCTTATCATAAATACCATGTTTACCTCCAGGAACCTTGAGGCCCTCGTTGCGGACCAGTTGCAACAGATTTTTAAACGCTCGGTGAGCATACAGTCCGCCAGGCTTTCGCTGGCGGGCATAAAAATAAAAGGCCTCAATGTGATAGAGCCCGGGCCGCAGGCCGTTAATTTCATCACTGCGGATTATATAGACGCCACGTACCGCCTGCTGCCGCTCCTGCAAAAAAGCCTGGTACTGGACAGCATAGTGCTGGTTTCGCCCAGGATAGAACTTATAAAAAAGGCCGAAGGCGGCTGGAATTTCTCCGACATTCTCGCGGCCTACCGCCAATCCACCGCCAGAAAGAACGTGCTTCACAAGATAGACGCCGCCGAAATAAAGGACGGGCTTGTCAATATAACAAACCCGGGCGCCGAAACCGGCTGTTCCTTTGAGAATGTTAATTTGACGGTGAAGGACTTTAAACCCGGCTCCGACACGCCGTTCAACCTTTCGGCTTTTTTCAAGCGCAAAAACCCGGCAAGATACCTGGAAGGCCGGTTTTACGGCGAGGGAGCCGTAAATCTCGGGGATTTTGACCTGAACCTGGCCGTGGTCAATGATCTTTCTCTCAATGTTTCCGTCTCGGGCCGGTCGCTCTCGGTCAAAGGCCGGATAAAGAACTTCCGGCGGCCTGAAATAGAACTGACGGCGGGCGTGGCGCCCGTATCCGCGAAGGAACTGGCCCCGCTTTTTAAGTCCGCTTATGATTTCCGCCTCCCGGCGACGGTCTGGGACCTAAAAGCTGAAATGTCCGAAGACCGTAAACTGACGTTCGCGGCGCGGGTGGACCCGCTTAAAGCGACGGCCGAAGGTTTCCTTAAGTTTGAAAGCAGTTCCACCGTTTACGATCTGATCGTTTACGCTCCGCCTTTTGAACTGACGGACTTTAACAGGCTGACGCGGGTGCCGTTCGTAGAGGAAGCCCGCGGCAAAGCGCAGGTCCGCTTGAACATAAACAATAAAAGCGGGAAATTTAATCTGTCAAAAATATTTCTAAACCTGGACAAGACGGAACTGAAATACAGAAATCTGCGTTTTACCGGCCTCACGCTGGCCGCGCTTTTATCGGAAAGTTTTAAAAACAACTATCTCAACGCCACCGAAGGCGCGCTGCTGCTTGGCTCATCCGCGCTGACGGGCTTCCGCCTGAAAATGGAGTTCGGCCGGGAAAAGCTTATCGCCGACTACAGCGCGCGCTGGGGCGGCGCGCCGCTGAAGGGGACGCTGTCCGTCTCCAACCCGCTCAGCGATAAAAAAACCGGCCGGCTCACCGGCTACTCAAAAAAACTGGACGTCAAAGCGTGGCGGGACCTGCTGATTGAACTCAAAAAAGTGAAGCTGCCGGATAAAAACCGAAAATTCTATAACTCCGGGCTCGCCTGGCTCAAGACCGTCAAGAACTCCATCCCCGCCGGTTTCGCCTCCTTCAAACTGCTCTACAAAGCGGACAGCATAAAGCACGAATATTTTGACGCCGCCGGCTTTTATCTCTGGGCGAACCTCCGCGGTATCACCGGCCGCATAGAGAACCTCGGCGGCGATTTTTCCATCAAATCCGGCAAGGGCGTATTTTACGACGTGCAGAAGACCTCGGAGCGCGACCGCATCTATTACATCTTCTCGCTCCCGGTCCTTACCCTGTACCGCCTCAACCGCATGGGAGCGCTTAAATTCGGCTACAAGCTCAACGACGTCAATTTCAACTCCATAGGCGGGAACTACAGTTTTGACTCGGGCAAGGTCAAAATAAGGGATTTTTTTATGGACGGGAAGGAGTTTTCCATGTACACCACCGGCACGGCGGACCTTTCGGCCGAGACTATTAACCTAAAAGTTTATACAATATCAGATAAGTATTACTCCATGGGCGGCCTGCCGGAGGCGCTTACCGACGCAAGCGGCAAACCGGCCCTCGCTTTCACCATAGAAGGCAGGATGAATAAGCCGGTCATAAACATGATAAGCCCGAAGGAAGCAGGCGCGATCATAGACGGCGCGATAAAGAAAGGCGTGGAAATAGATTTGGAAAAAGCGGATAAATTTGCGGGAGGTACAAAGTAATGTCAAAGCTGAGCAAATTCGACGTGGTGGGGCTACTGCAGGAGCATGGCGCTATTTTAAACGGGCATTTCCAGCTCCCCTCCGGTTTTCACACCCAGACCTATATCCAGACCCCCCTGATCATGCAGTACCCCCACCTGGCCCAGAAAGTGGCGAAAGAAATGGCTTCCAAGTTCCCGCAGGAAGTCAACGTGGTCATTTCCCCCTCGGTCGGCTCCATGGTCATCGGCCAGGAAGTGGCCAGGGTGAAAAAAGCCCGCTCCATCTTCACGGAGCGCATCAACGGCGTCATGGTGCTTAAACGGGACTTCAAGATAGCCGAAGGCGAACGCGCGCTTATCGTGGACGACGTCCTGAACAGCGGACGTCTCTGCGGCGAAGCCATAAACCTGGCCAGGGGCTACGGCGCCAAGGTCATAGGCGTAGTGGCGATCGTGGATCGTTCCACCTCCGATCTGACCCTGAACGTTCCGGTCAGGGGCCTTATCTCTTACCCGCTCCAGCTCTACACCCCGGACAACTGCCCGATGTGCAGGCAAAAAATGCCGCTGACCATCCCGGGGTCAACCGTCCATCACGAGCATTAAAAACTCGGCGGAGAACTCCATCTTGAACCTTCAGCCATCAGCCTTAAGCCTTGCGCCTGACTTATTATGAAAACAAAATTTATCGCGCTGCTGTCTGATTTCGGCATCCATGATCCGTTCGTCGGAGCAATGAAAGGCGTCATTCTGTCCAGGGCGCCGGCCCTGACGATCATAGACATAACGCACCACATCCCGCCGCAGGACATACGGGCCGCCGCTTTCTATCTTATGACCGCCATGCCCTATATGCCTAAAGGCACGCTGTTCATCGCCGTGGTGGACCCGACGGTAGGGACCGGCCGGGGCATCTTATGGGCGAAGACCGCTAACTACCAGTTCATAGCTCCCGACAACGGGATACTCAGCTGGGTGGAGGAACGGGAAAAAATAAAAGAAGCGCGCTTCATCAATAAGACGGACCTTTTCATGCCGCATATCAGTTCCACATTTCACGGGCGCGATATTATGGCCCCGGTGGCGGCCGCCATAGCGAGGGGCCTGCCGGAGAACCATATCGGCCCGCTCTTAAACGACTACCGGCGCTTCCCCTTCCCGAGGCCCGCCAAAACCGGCAACAGGGTGGCCGGCCGGATAATCACGGTGGACCGCTTCGGCAACGCCATAACCAACCTCACCCGGCATTATATAAACGCCAGGTCCATTTTCACGGTGTCGGACAAGATAATAAAAGGACTCAAGCTGACCTACGCCTCGGTGGCCGAAGGCGAAGCCATGGCCCTTATCGGCTCTTTCGGCTTCCTTGAGTTTTCCATACGCAACGGCAATTTCGCCGGGGTTTTCGGCGTAAAACCGGGCGACGAGGTGGAAGCTATAACTTCACTTGATGAATAAAACCGGCCTTAAAACATTGAAACTTAAATTTTCCTGCGAAAAGCGCGTCAGGAGCGGCCACCCCTGGATCTTCTCCAACGAACTCGAGAACCTGGACAGGACGATACCCCCCGGCGAAATCTGCGGGGTGCTCTACAATTGCGGCGCTCCGGCCGGCGCGGGTTTTTTCAACCCGCACAGCCTTATCGCGGTCCGCCTGCTGAACGCCGGTTCGCTTGAACTTGAAGATAATTTCGTCGGCGCCAGGCTTAAAAAAGCCCTGGACTACCGCAAGTCGCTGGGCGTAACGGAAAGCGGCAGGATGTTCTTCGGGGAATCGGACGGCCTGCCGGGGCTGATAGTGGACAAATACGCGGATATCCTGGTGGCGGAGATAGTCTCGGCCGGGGCAGAACTATTAAAGGATACGATTACAAAACAGCTTTGCGCCCTGTATAAACCCAAAGGACTCTACTACCGGAACACGCACGAGTTCAGGAAGCTGGAAGGGTTGCCGCTCTATAACGAAACGGCATACGGCAAAGTTCCCCAAACAGCCCTCATAACGGAAAACGGCCTGAAATACGAGGTCCCGCTGACTTCAGGCCAGAAGACCGGCTGGTATTTTGACCAGCGCGAGAACAGGGCAATCCTCGCCCCCTGGTTCAGGAACAGGAAAGTGCTGGACCTCTACACCTATCTCGGCGCCTTCGCCGTCACGGCGGCCGCCGCAGGCGCCAAAGCGGCCTGGGGCGTGGATTCCTCCGCCGCAGCCGTGGAGCTGGCCGAAAAGAACGCGCGCTCAAACGGCCTTGAAGGAAAGGCGCTGTTCAGAAAAGAGGACGCGGAAAGGGTGTTGAACGCGCTTGAGAACGGCGAACTGCCCGAACGCCCGGATTTCATACTCCTTGATCCCCCGAATTTTGTCCGCGGCAAAAAAAACCTGAACCAAGCGGCCAGGCTTCTGGTAAAGCTCAATTCCAAGGCCATGGCGGGACTTGGCGCCGGCGGCCTGCTGGCCTTCTCCTCCTGTTCGCATCATATCTCAAAAGAGATCTTCCTGGAAATTCTGAGCGAAGCGGCTTCCAGAGCCCGGAGAAAGGCCGTCCTGCTCGAATTGCGGGCGCAGGCCAAAGACCACCCGATACTCCTCAACATGCCGGAAACGGAATACCTGCATTTCGCCCTCGTTAAAATGTTGTAAAACCGATCAAAGCTGTAAAAATCCCCCTTCCTCCCCCTTTTAAAAAGGGGGAAAGAGGGGGATTTTTTATTGCGTTTTTCGGATAAATCCTAAGCCATAAGCTTCGGAAATACAAATTCCGCATACGGCTTACGGCGTATGGCCTATGGCTTCTATTTTATGAAACGATGCTTTTTACCACTTTTAGGATCTCTTCTTTGCTGGAAGGCTTGGTAATGTAGGTCTTTGCGCCGTAACCGATAGCCTGCTCTATCTCGGACATGCTGCCCTCTACGGTAAGCATGACCACCGGTATCGACTTGGTGACCTGGTCGGTTTTTATAGCCTTGCAGGCCTTGAGCCCGTCCATCTTGGGCATGTGTATGTCAAGCATGATCAGCGCCGGCAGCTCTTTTTTAGCGCTCTCCAGGGCTTCAAGCCCGTTTTCGGCCTGGATCACCTCATAACCTTCGCCTTCAAGCAGTTCGGCCAGAGTATCCAGCATCTCGCCGTCGTCGTCGGCTATAAGTATTTTGTTCGCGAAGCGCATATATTAAACAGATATATTTCTGAGACATTTTTCCTTCATCCTTCAGCCTTTATCCTTTAGCCTTCCAAAAATTGCAATGCAATTTTTGGCTAAAACATGCCACGGGTTGGGATCGAACCAACGACACCTGGTTTTTCAGACCAGTGCTCTACCACTGAGCTACCGTGGCGTCTACGGTATTTTCACATTGATAATATTAGCATTTTTTGAAGATATTACCCGCTGGTTTCCGCTCGTTTCGGGGGCGCGGCCTTCAGGAATCAGGAAAACATTATACCACAAAACCCGGATATTCAGCGGACTTTGCCGGATATTTGTTATTATTTTATGAAGAAAGATCCTTATAATATTCCATTTTTATCTGTCAATAACGGGCGTGGGCTGAAACGGGCTATCAGCCGGTTCCAGGGGGTGTTTTTGAAGTCGGAAAAAGAGGGCAAATCATGCCCTATTATAGGGCGCTTCGAGGGACTTCCGGGGGGCTGCTCCCTTTAATTTTTGCCATCAACGGGGTTAGAGCGACAGGTTACAGATTGGATGGATCCTTAATTTTGCTCTGTTTGCCTGTATTTTCTTCTACCACCCATAAAATGTATGTGCCGTCCTTCTGAAAACTCCGGCTGACCGAGTAACCTGTATCTCCTTTTAGAACAATCTTGTCCAGGAGTTGTCTAAGCGTCACATTGCGCGCGGTGACATGGAACTCTCGCAAATGCTTTTCCCTACCAAGGGCTTCATATGGGAATGGACTATAAGCGATCTGTTCCCGGAAATTGCGGCGGTTTACCCGCCCCAATGCTGTTCGGATTAGCTCGTTGTAATCTCCGGTTGCAGAAAATATTTCAATCGGCGCATTCAATTGATAATCCGGCCGCGCATCCAATGATTTTGAAATAATATGGATAACATGGCCTTCTGTTCTCCATACAAAGGAATCCGGAACGACTGTGTTCAGCAGTTCCCTTACGGTTGTTGTCTTGGTTGAATAAAAAATCTTTTTAAACTCATTGTTTGTAGCAGCATCATTTTCTACTACAACCGGGATTTTGTAGTTATACCATATACTACCCCCTAAAAAGATAAGGTCATAGTCAATCTTCACATTTTTTAGGGTCCGGTTCGCAATATCGCTATGTCTTTCGCGAATGAAAAGAAATACAAACACGCAGACGAGAGCGAGAATTGCGAAACCAAATGTTTTTTTATGTTTCATTGCAGTTCCACGGGGGTTCTCCCTGTAACCTGTTCATCAGTAATTGTTATATCCGACATTCCGGAATAACCGGCAACTATCAATTTCTGGTTAAGGTGGATTTCAATGCGGTCCGGCACTATGCTGGTAGGAATAACGTACTCATCGTTTATTTGGCCGGACGCATTGGTCGTTGCGGTGATTTTTTTGAATCCCACAGCGGGCCAGTTTGCGTCTTCTGGATTAATACTGTGGGGTTTGGATAAATCAAATGTGACGATTTCAGTGACTGCCACATTGGCCAATGGCCTTCCTGACGGATAAGAAGCCGTCGGAAGCTGATCCGTCAAAGTCCACTTGAATTTATCGGGCGTACCGATATTATATTTACGGGTTACGAGGTCCCTACTTATTTTGAATTGCAGCGGCGGGTGTGATATAAATTTCGGGCGTCTTATCGTCAGTTTCTTGGTCGCGGACGCACCTCCCGCCACAGTAACGGTAACGCTGACGTCGCTGTTTTTTTCGCTCTCCTTTACGGCGAGCTTGGCGGTGCCGTCGAACATCCGGCTGTTTCGGTCATACAGGCTTTTAAGCCTTGCCTTGGCGTCCGTATCAAGCCCGTTGTTTAATTCATTGATGTCCGGGGCTTCGCCTTTGGCGCAGGAGTCCTTGGCTTTTTTACGGGCGGCGTCTATCAGATCGTCTTTTCTTTTTTTCCAACCGCAGTTTTTCTTACAATTTTTTAACGCGGTATCGGCCTTGGCGGCCTCGTCGTCGAGGAAGCTGGTGACCGAGGAACAGAGCTGCTCCATAACGCCGGCCTCGCAACTTTGCGGCATGGTGACGGCGATTTGCACTATGCGCGCTGGCATAATGGCCGCCGCTGATTCTGCCGGGATGGATAAAGTTGCCGCAACGACCGCGGCGGCTGTGAGGGAATTTCCTTCCGGAATTATTTTGGGAGCGTGAGGTAAAATTACACTGGTCGCGGCGAGAACCGCTGAGATCATTAAACCTTTGGTTTTCTTCTTCATGTTCCCCGCAGGAAAAACTCTTAACCGGTTGACCACTATATGTAAGGATGGCAGATAGATTTAGAGTTGTCAAGAGGGCGGGCTTATGGCCGGAAATTGTAAAAATCCCCCCTTCCCCCTTTTTTAAAAGAGGGGCTTGGCACCGACAGGTGAATATGGCTGTTTGACGACCTTGTCAGACTGAAACTGGCTATTAGCCGGTTTCAGAGGCTATTTTTGGAGTCAGAAAAAGAGGCTGAATCGTGCCCTATTATAGGGCATGATTTAAGGGATTTTCCCTACCGCTCCCTTTAATTTTTGCCGGGGGCGGGGATATTAGGGGTTTTTAGCTGTGCAATTGGACCCAATTTAGACAACCAGATTTTAACTCTTGCTCTGACCGCATAATTTGGCGCATAATAGTTGGTAAGAATATGCTTGTAGCTCATCTTCCGGCCGGATATATTCTGGCTGCCAAACTGCGGAAACGATACGGGCATCCATGTTTCTGGCCGGTAATCATCGGGAGCGTTTTCCCGGACCTGGACACGCTCTACTTCTACCTGGTAGACGACAGGCGCACCCTGCATCATCACTATTTGTTCCACCGGCCTGTGTACTGGCTAATGACCGGGATCGTCGCGGTTATAATACTTGCGCTCTTTAAAAGGCGGCGGGACGTGGTGCGGTTATCTTGGTTTTTGACGGGCGTGCTGCTGCATCTGTTTTTGGACACCATTGCCGGCAAGATCGATTGGCTGTATCCCTTTTCGGAACACAGTTTTGCCTTCGTCGAGGTGCCTGCAAAATACGGCTGGTGGGTCTGGAACTTCATTTTTCACTGGACGTTCTGCCTTGAAATAGCGCTGCTCGTGTGGGCAATAGTTATTTTGATTAGGCCCGGCCAGGATTCTTACGGCTGATCGGTCAAAGGAGGCTTGTACGGGGACGTACGGGGACGGGACGTTTCTTACTTTCTTACTCGCCCGGCATTTATCTTTTCTCCGCAAATAACAAGACGCTATGCGTCCGCAAAAATAGGTAGGGGACAGCGACCTATTATTGACGAACTTGCTGTATTGATATATCATTCAGTTATGCCAAGACTGGCAAGGGTTGTGGGAGTAGGACTTCCTCATCACTTGTTCCGGAACTATTATATTTCTGCAATGATCCATTAAGTTGGATAAATAAGATGTCTTAAATTCCCCTTAAACTTTCCCCTAAGTCGCGATTTAGTTGAATAGAGCGCTGAACACACAAGCGGAATCAAAAGAATAAACCCCGTTAAACTGAAAACGGGGTTTTTATTCGGGGGATGTCCGCCCCTGTAACCCGGCAGTTTACCTGGCAACGGTCCGATCCTGAAGCTGGTCCAGCGACTCGGAATTTACGTTCTCCAGTGCGGCCGGATTCCAGGTCAGCGTCATCTCCGGATACTTCTGTTCGGCCTCGGCCGTCATGACGGGTTCATCAAAGATAGGCGTGGCCGGGAACGAGACGCCCCTGCCGGGGGCCGGGATGGTGACGGACTGGGTCCCGCCGGTGGTCAGGAAAATTTTTGCGCCGACGGCCGTAAGGCGGTCCAGCGCCTCTTTGTGCGGGTGTCCGTAAGTGTTGTTGATTCCTGACTGGATAAAGGCGTATTGCGGCCGCACGCGCTTCAGGAACTGCTCGCTGGAGGAATAGCGCGAGCCGTGATGGCAGACCTTGAGCACGGAGGACCTTAAGCCCGACTTAAAGATGCGCGTCATCGCGTTTTCTATGGTGGCTTCGGCGTCGCCGGTCAGCAGGATGCCGTTGCCGTTGTAGTAAAGTCT
>JACQYT010000108.1 GCA_016208085.1 Elusimicrobiota bacterium
GCCCGGGGTTAAGGCGGGCCTGGCCGTTTTTGAAGCGGGCTGGGCCGTCCTGTCCAGCGTGAGAAAGCCTTCATTTTTAAGCTTTTTTATTTCCATTGCCAGCCTGAGACGCTCGACGCGCTGGATGTCCGGCGTCACGGCCCTGGTAAGGTCCAGTTCCTGGCGGAATCTTTCCTGCATGCCTTCGGAAAGCTTGTTCGTGAAGATCTGCGCCATTTCGGAACCTTTCATCGCCATGGCCAGGTTCTTCATCGGCAGCCGTCTGGCCAGCATCTGGGCGTGCATAGGTTCCAGGTATTTTATGTCATTGAACCGCACGATGGATTCCGCCGCCCTCCGGGAAAAAGCGGGGTTCTGGGCCGCCAGGGTCGTCATCGCTTTTTCCTGCATCGTTTCCGGCAGCTGTTCTATTATTGCCATGGTCTTGTCTTCGCTGCCCACCACATAATCCAGCGCGGAAAAAAGCTCGGTCTCAAGGGTTTTTACGGCGGCTTCAGGCATTAGGGTCACTTTGGGGAGGCCGGCGAGGGCTTCAACGCTTCTCGGATAGAGAGCTTCTATGAGGCCCGCCGAAACGGCCTTCGGGGCGTAGTTCAAAACCATGGTAATGTCCTCCACCGATTTGGAACGGAGGATAAAAGCCAAATTGGCCGTATTTTCCTCAGTCAGGAACCAGAAAGGCGGCTTTTTGCCCTGTTCGCCGCCGGAAGTTTCTTTTTTGGCCGAGAGCGTTTCGGGAGCGAGTGTAGTTGGCAGGGGGGCTTCGGCGGCTCTGCCGGACTCGGAAGAGCGCTCGCTTAACTTCGCCCCGACCAGGCTGACAAGGTTTTTTGTGGCGCCGGAAAGGGGGTTGAAAAATGTGAGCACGGTTATCAGGCCGAGCAGGGCTATAAGCGCCACCCACACCGCGTTCCAGAGATTCGGCGGCACCAGCAGGTCGGCCGCGGAAAAAGGCTTTGTCTTGCGGAAATCCATCTTCTCCACGCTTATCAGGTCTTCCCGGTTGGCCGGCAAACCGAGCAGTCCGGAGGCCAGTTTTCTGGCCAGCTTGACGTCCTCTTCTGGCAGATTCCTGTCCAGGATGAGGGTGGCGGATATTTTTTTAACCATGGTAAGCGAAATGGACAAAAAGGCTTCCCCCACTTTTTCCTTTTCCGGGATGCCGGGCAGGAAATCAAGGGAGGGCTTTTTCTGCGCCTCCTGCTGCATGTCGGCCGAAATTATGACGATGATATCGCCGGTTCCAAGCGCTTCTGAAAGCACCAACTGCACTCTTTTTTCAAGAGAACTTTCCAGCGCCAGCTTGGCCTCTAATGAGGAATGCGTAGACGAGTCTGCGGCGCGCACGCCGCAACATTGGAAAAAAAGCCCGAACGCCAACGCCGCGGCCGGTGCTGTAGACTTGATTTTCATAAAGGAACGCTCCTCCCGGTATTTACGGCATAATGACGACTGCTGCCGGTTACAGTGTAACTGCGCTACCTGAGTATAGGCACATTATATTATAAAACGGCCTTTCCGCCAAATGTAAAACGCCGGGAAGACGCGGAATTATTCACACGGGAATTTTTCGCTTGACTTTGAAACGCCCTTTTAATACTATTCTTAAGTAACGGCGGAATGTCCGCCGCCGGCTTAACAGCCGGAACTACCGGTGGGAGGAACCAGATGAGGAAAAAAATATTCGGTTTGCTCGCGGGCGTTATGCTGGCAGCGCCGGCATACGCGTCCGGCGGCGGCGTCAGTTTCGATCAGAACGGCAGCATCACGCGGCTGATTGAGCAGGTAAAAGCGGTTAATCCCGGGGCGGACGCCGTTTCGCTGCCCGGCGATTCCAGAGCCGCGAAAGAATGGACCGTCCTTGTGTTTGTCAACGCCAAGAATAATCTTGAATCGTACGGCCTCAAGGATGTCAACGAGATGGAAATGGTCGGTTCCGACGCCGACATAAATATCGTGGCGGAACTGGGCCGCATAGCCGGCTATTCCTCCGCCGATGGGGACTGGAAAGGCTCCAGACGCTATCTTGTCGCCAAAGACAACGACACCTCCAGGATCACTTCCCCGGTTTTGATGGAAATCGCCAAGTCGGACATGGGAAGCTGGAAATACATGGTTGATTTCACAAAGTGGGCTATGGAAAAATACCCGGCACGCCGTTACGCCCTGGTGGTTTGGAACCATGGCTCGGGCTGGAACAAGGATCTCGTCTTTGAATCCGAAAAAGGCATCTCCTACGACGATGAAACAGGCAACCATATCACGACCCCGCAGCTGAGACAGGCGCTGGAACAGATCGGCAAGATAGATATTTTCGCCATGGACGCCTGCCTGATGCAGATGGTGGAAGTCGGCTATGAAATAAGGAATTATACGGATTATGTCGTAGCCTCCGAAGAGACCGAGCCCGCCGACGGCTACACCTACAATACCTGGCTGGCGCCGCTTGCCGCCAAACCGGATATGACCGGCGCGGAGCTTTCAAAAGCCATGGTAGATTCCTATACCGGCCATTACCAGGCTATCGGCCAGGGCGCTACGCAATCCGCAATAAAGGCCGCCTCTTTCGGGAAGTTCACCGAGCTGCTGGACGCGTGGACCGCTGAAGTAATGGCCGCCAACGACCTTGTGAACGTTAAGAACGCAAAAACCAAGGCACAGGCTTTCTATTACTCCAGCAATAAGGATATATATCATTTCGTGAAACTCGTCAGCGACGCCACCGCCGCCCCGGCGGTCGCGCAAAAAGGCAAAGAGCTGATGGATTTCCTGAAAACCGACCTGATACTTCATAACCGCGCTTTCGGCGCCAAGTACGCCAACGCCTCAGGTCTCGCCATTTATATTCCCGGCTCATATACCGCTTCATATGACAGCCTGCTCTGGGCCTCGCAGTCAAAATGGGACGACTTTATAAAGTGGATAAAATAAAAATTTTTGCGGCAAAAATTTTTAATCCAATAACGGCGCCCGCTTAAGGCGGGCGCCGTTTTTTTAAAGTGCGCGCGGCATGCGCACACCCCCTGACCGGCAATTCCGCGGTTGTTTGCGGAATTGCCGGCTGTAACAATTTGGACATTGAAATAACGATATTTTAGTGTATACTATAATAGCTAATTTCGGGCGAATCACAAGGGGAACACGCATTCCACTGATAGTGTATTTATGACAGACCGGCGGAAAAACAGCGTATTTTTGAGGCGGGTCCCGCTTTGGGCCGCGCTGTTCATTTTGCTTTTCGCAAGCGCCCTTTGGGCGGCTTCCGAGACGGGCGCGACGGCTTCAAATTTCCTCAAGATCCCGGTGGCGGTCATCCCTTCCGGCATGGGCGAGGCGTATACCGCCATGGTAGGGCCCGATTCCATTCTCTATAATCCGGCCGGCCTGGGGCTCCTCAGCTATCCTACTTTTTCCGGAAGCCATAACCAGTATCTGGATGGAATAACCCAGGAATACGCGGCCCTCTCCTACCCTTCCAAATACGGCACTTTCGGCCTCGGTTTTTCAATGCTTGCCAGCGGCGAGATAACCGCCTATGACAGCAACGATATGATCATCGGCCATACCAGCACCGACCACCGGTTCATAACGCTTTCCTACGCCCGCTCCTGGCCGCATTTCAGCGACGATATAGGCAAGCTCGATCCTATGCTTATCACGCCCAGCTGGACCAGGTTGTCGCCGATAACGGATTACCGCCCCAAAGCCTACCGGCTCGCGCTGGGGACCAGCATAAAGCAGGTAAGCGAAAAGCTTGCCGATCAGCAGTCAACAGCTTACTCGTTTGACGTCGGGGCGCTGGCGGTGCTGCCCGCCCGTTTCCATATAGGAGTTTCGGTCCTTAATTTCTCGGGCAGGCAGAAATTCACGGACGAGGCTTACGACCTGCCGCGGATCCTGCGCGCCGGGATCGCCAAGGATTTCCATACCATAAACGACATTATAGTGTTCAAGACGGCGGTTGACGCGGTGCAGTATTCCGACTATGGTTCTTTCGCCTCTATCGGGCTTGAAACCGACGTGATGCAGGTATTTCAGCTCCGAATAGGGTATAAAACGCAAAAGGACACAGGCTCGCGCATCAGCGGGGGCTTGTATAATTTTATTGATGCGCATAGAGAAATTCCTTGAGAACCGGGCTGCGTCCGTCAACGCGGAGCTTAAACGGCGCATAGAGGAGATACCCGCCTGCCACCCCCGGCTTCTGAAGGCCATGCTTTACTCCATTGACGCCGGCGGAAAGCGCCTGCGCCCCGCCCTTCTGACGGCCTCCTATGAGTTGTTCGGCGGCAATTACCGCAGGGTCCTCAGGGCCGCCGCAGCCGTTGAGATGGTGCACACCTATTCCCTTATACACGACGACCTGCCCGCCATGGACGACGACGACCTGCGCAGGGGGCGGCCTACCAGCCATAAAGTTTTCGGCGAGGCCCCGGCAATCTTGGCCGGGGACGCGTTGCTGACCAACGCTTTTTCGGTCCTCTGCGGGAACGCGGGGGTAAAAGGCATAAAGGCGGAAAACGTGCTGCGGGCTGCCGCCATCCTCGCCCGCAGGGCCGGCGCCGGCGGCATGGTTTCGGGCCAGGCCGCGGACCTTGAAGCGGAAGGCTTCCTCAAGCGCGGAGCGCAAGAGCGCAGGCGTACAGGCGCACAGTGTTCAAAAGCGGCGCGCCTGCTCGCCTATATACACCTTCATAAGACTTCAGACCTTATTACGGCTTCCGTGGAGATGGGAGCGGCGCTGGCCGGGGCGGCTCCAGGCGAGTTTAAGGCGCTTTCCGGTTTTGCCCGGGCCGTAGGCCTGTGCTTCCAGATAACGGACGACGTACTTGACGTAGTGGGGGATAAAAAAAAGCTGGGCAAAAGCGGCAGCGACGCGAAGAACGCAAAGCTCACCTATGCCTCTCTCTACGGCGTAGAGCGCTCCAGGGCCGCCGCAGCCGGTCTGCTGAAACTCGCGCATAAACGGCTGAAGGCGCTGCCTTATCCGGCCGCAAAAATGAAAGCGCTGGCGGATATCGCCGATTTCGTGTGCAGCCGGGAGAAATAGAATATAGGGGATAGGGTGTAGGGTATAAGATAGAGTTGCCGAAATAAGGAACCCCTTACCCTATACCCTGAACCCTACACCCTATACCCTGCTGTTGTGGAGAGTATTGTTATGGAGTTGCTTGGCAAAATACGGGGCCCGAAAGATTTAAAAAAACTGGAGCTGGACCAGCTTCCCAAACTCGCCCAGGAAGTCAGGGAAACGATAATCACCGGCATCAGCAGGACCGGCGGGCACCTCGCTTCAAGCCTCGGCGCGGCCGATCTTATATTGGCCCTCCATTATGTTTACGACACTCCGCGCGATAAACTGATCTTTGACACCGGTCATCAGGCGTACGCCCACAAAATACTCACGGGCAGGGCCGATAAGTTCCCGACCATAAGGCAGAAGGGAGGGCTTTCCGGCTTTCTCAAGCGTCACGAGTCGGAGTACGATGCTTTCGGCGCGGGGCACGCCTCCACGGCCCTTTCGGCGGCGGCCGGTATAGCCGCGGCGCGCGACCAGTCGGGCGGGAAATATAAGGTGGTTGCCGTCGTGGCCGACGGCTGCATGACCGGCGGCATGGCCTGGGAGGCCATGCAGAACATCGGCCAGCTGCGCACCGATATGCTGGCGGTCTTAAACGATAACCAAATGTTCATCTCCCAGCGGGTCGGCCGGCTGGGCGCAATACTCACAAAACTGCTTACCCTGGGCACCGTGCAGGACGCCGAGCGCAAGGCGGAGCTGTTTTTTAACCGGTTTAAGTTCTGGGGCAAGAAGATACTCCGGGTCGTCAAAAGGGCCCGGGTTCTTTTTTTCCCGGGCATGATCTTCGAGGAAATGGGTTTCACCTATTTCGGCCCCGTAGACGGCCATAATATACCGGAACTGGTGGAAGTGCTGGGCTATGTCAAGAATCTCAGGGGCCCGGTGCTGCTGCATGTGGTTACCAGAAAAGGCAAAGGCTATGAACCGGCCGAGACTGAGCCCACGGAATTTCACGGCACGCCCAGGTTCGACGTGGAAACGGGGCTTTCCAAAAAAGACCCCGCCAGCATCCCCGCTTTCACGCGGGTCTTTTCGGATACCCTCGTCAGGCTAGCCGCAGCGGATCCCAGGATCACCGCCATCACGGCCGCCATGCCGGAAGGCACCGGCCTTGACGCTTTCAGAGATAAATTCCCGGACAGGTATTATGATGTGGGCATCGCCGAAGAACACGCCGTCACCTTCGCGGCCGGCCTTGCCGCCGAGGGGTTAAAACCCGTAGCCGCCATCTATTCCTCTTTCATGCAGCGTTCGTTCGACCAGGTCATGCACGATATCGCCCTGCAGAAACTTCCGGTGGTGATAGCCATGGACCGCTCGGGAATAGTGGGGGAGGACGGTCCCACCCATCACGGCGTGTTCGACCTGGGCCTGTTCCGGATGCTGCCGGACATCGCCGTCATGGCCCCGGCCGACGAAGACGAACTCCAGCACATGCTTTACACCGCTTTTGCCCTCAATATGCCCGTGATGCTCCGCTATCCGCGCGGCAAAGGTTTCGGCGTTGATCTGGCCGCCCAATTAAAGCTTCTGCCTTTGGGCAAAGGGCGGATAATCCGCAAAGGCGGGGCGGTCAATATCCTCGCCATAGGCGACCGGGTCCATCCGGCTGTCAAAGCCGCGGAGCTCCTTAAAGCGCGTGGCATAGACGCCGGCGTGGCCGACATGCGCTTTGTCAAACCCCTGGACGGAGAGCTTATAACGGAAACGGCCGCCGCCTCAAAGCGCCTGGTTACGGCTGAAGATAACGCCCTTATGGGCGGTTTCGGTTCCGCGGTGCTTGAATATCTGAGTGAAAATGCAATACAAGCTACGGTCCTGAGGCTGGGCATCGGGGACCGCTATGTGGAGCAGGGCCGGCCCGACGAGCTTTACGACGAGCTGGGACTTACTTCCGCAAAGATGGCGGACAGGATTGTTGAATGGCTGAAGAAAGGATACAGGATACAGGATACAGAACACAGGAATAAGGAAACTCCTTAAAACCCTGTTTCCTGTCTACTGTCTACTGTTACAGGAGACGCGCCGTGGCCGCAAAACAGGACCTTCAAAAACAAACGGTTAAACTTACACAGTCGCACGCTTACAGAAAGGCTTATGCAGACGCAACCTTTCTAAGCCGCCCCGAACTGCGTCCGGTGCGGCTCCAGCTGGAGCTGCTTAAGCCGGAACTGACTTTAACGGAGCGCGGCATTAAATCCACGGTGGTGGTTTTCGGCAGCGCCCGCATCTGGAGTCCGGAAGAATCGGCCGCGCGGGTGGCCGAGGCGGAAAAACTGGTCCGCAAAAACCCCGGGGACGCGCAGCTCCGGGCCCGGCTCGCGCTCGCCAGGAAACTCAAAGCATCGGCCGGATATTACGAAGAAGCCAGGAAATTCGGCAAACTGGTTTCCGAGCACAGCTCGCTGGGCGAGAACAAGCTTATCGTGGTGACCGGCGGCGGACCCGGCGTAATGGAAGCGGCCAACCGCGGCGCCTACGAAGCCGGCGCCAAAAGCGTGGGCCTGAATATCACGCTCCCGGCTGAGCAGGGGCCCAATCCCTACGTGTCCCCGGAATTCTGCTTCCGGTTCCATTATTTCGCCGTCAGAAAAATGCATTTTGTCATGCGGGCCAAAGCGCTGGTGGCTTTCCCCGGCGGCTTCGGCACCATGGACGAACTTTTTGAAGTGCTCACCCTGGTCCAGACCGGCATAAAACGCCGCCTGCCGATTATCCTGTTCGGCAAAAAATACTGGACGGATGTCATACATTTTAAAAACATAGCCAAGCACGGCTATATCTCGGAAGAAGACCTGGACCTTTTCAGATTTGCGAGGACCGCCGAGGAGGCCTGGCGGATGATAACGGAGTTCTATGCCCGGCAGCCGCTGAACGGGGAGCAGGAGGAGGCTTAGAGGCTGAGGGCTTAAGGCTGAAGGCTGAGGGAGAGAGTTTATGTGGAAATTCATTGGCATGGAAACGCTGCCGATATTTACAGCCGCCGGTATGGCGGCTGCAAGCGTTTGCGCCGCGGCGCTGATCGCTTTCTACCCGCCCCCCGAGACTTTCGGCAAGCTTATCCCCGTCAATAATCCCTGGGTTAAAGACGGCAAGTTCGCGGCTTCCGTCTGTAACGGCATTCAGTGCGGCCTCTGCCCGTTCAAATGCTTTCTGCCCGAGGGCGCGCGCGGCCGCTGCAAAGTGAGAATAAATCACGGCGGCCGCATAAAAACGCTTGTTTACGCAAAACCGGCTTCGGTCCACCTTGACCCGATAGAAAAAAAACCCGTCTATCATATGCTGCCGGGCAGTCTTATCTACTCGCTGGCCGCGCCCGGCTGCAACCTTAAGTGCAAGATGTGTCAGAACTGGGAGATCTCGCAGATCTACCCAGAACAGGCCGCGCATACCTCCCTGGTCCCGGAAAGCCTGACGCTTAAAGTTGAAGGTTCCACAGGCCGCGTTTACGGCGAGCTCAAGCACAAGGAAGCGGTTACGCTCGAACCGCGGGAGATCGTCTCCTACGCCCTGGCGACCCACGCCCGGTCCGTAGCCTATACCTATTCCGAGCCCGTGGTTTTTTATGAATACATGTACGACACCGCGCGCCTTGCCAGAGCCAAAGGCCTCAAAAATGTTATGGTCAGCGCCGGTTACATCAACCGGGAGCCCCTTGAAGAACTGCTTAAATACATGGACGTGGTAAAAATAGACCTGAAAGGCTTTGACGAGAGCTTCTACGGGGATTATGTGGGCGGCAAGCTTGAGCCGGTCAAAGAGACGCTGCTGACCTTAAAAAAAAGCGGGGCTTTATTTGAAGTCGTAAATCTCATGGTGCCGGGCCTGAACGACGGAAAAGAAAGCCTGAAAAACATGATCGCCTGGGCCAAAAAAGAACTGGGCCCGGATGTGCCGCTTTTTTTTTCCAGATTCTCGCCCAATTACCAGCTGGCCAATATCGGCGCCACCCCGGCGGAGACGCTGACCCGGGCCAGGGACGAAGCTCTGAAACAGGGCCTGCGGTACGTTTATGTCGGGAATGTCTCCGGCCACCCCGGGGAAAGCACCTATTGCCCAAAATGCGGCAAAGTCCTGGTCAGGCGCTACGGCTACGCGATACTTGAAAATCAATTGACCCCGAGCGGCGGCAAATGCCCTTACGACGGAACGAAAATACCGGGGATATGGTGAAAGAAAGCAGATGACGCAGATAATTACAGCCATAAAGAGAAAAATTATGTTTAATAAAAATTTTTGCCGCAAAAATTTTTGCTATTCCCCGCCCTTCAGGGCGGGGAAACCTTGGGGCAAGGGGGAGTTTGAGGGGGAAAGAAATTTCCCCCTCATCTCCGGCACGGGGATTATAAAACCCCGTGCCGGGTGGTATAAAATGTTGCTTCAACATTTTATTCATAAAAATCAGCGTTATCAGCGTTCTATATTTTTTACGGTGTTTATAGTTTTGACTTTCGGGTCGGCGGGTTTTGCCAGGGAGGCTGTGTTTGCCGGGAAATTCTATCCGGCGGAGAAGGGCGAGATCGCCAGATTCGTGGATTCCGCCCTGGCCAAAGCTGCCATTGCGAAACTTGACGGCAAGATCCTGGCCGTCATCGCCCCGCACGCCGGTTATGTTTTTTCGGGGCGGGTCGCCGGTTACGCCTATAAAACCATAGACGATCAATACGATACCGTCGTAATACTGGGCGCCAGCCATACCTTATCCGTCAAAGGCGCCGCCATTTTGAAAGACGGCTTCTATGAAACGCCGCTCGGCAAGGTTCCCGTGGACGAAAAACTGGCCGACGAGCTTATCAAGGCAAGCCCGCTTTTTGAAGACAATCCCGCCGCGCACGCCGGCGAACACGCGGTGGAAGTCCAGCTGCCTTTTCTCCAGCGGAGGCTTAAAAAACCGTTTAAACTTCTGCCCGCCGTCCTGAACACGGAAAAGATAGCCGACCTGGTTAAGATCGGGGAGGTCCTGGCCCAAAAACTTAAAGACAGGAAAGCGCTTATAGTCGTGTCCGCCGACTTTTCCCATTATCCCCGGCACATAGACGCTAAACAAGTCGATGAAACCCTCGGCCTTGCCATAAAGACCATGAACCCGCAATATTTCTGGCTGACCAACCGGATAATGCTTCAAAAGGGCGTGCCGGAGCTTGCGACCTGCGCCTGCGGCGAAGCGGCGGTCACGGCCGCTATGGCCGCCGTTAATACGCTTGGCCCCGCGCAATTTCTGGAGCTCAAATACGCCGATTCCTATGATGAATTTCCCCAGCAAGCGTCTCCCGACCGGGTGGTCGGCTATATGGCCGGAGTTTTTCTCAAAAGCGGGAAAGCCGCCGCCGGCAGGTTCGCGCTGAACGACGGGCAAAAAAAAGAACTTCTAAAAGAAGCCAGGACGGAAATCCAAAATCAGCTTTTGGGAATAAAAGCAAAACGAGAGCGGCTATCTGCGGATTACGCGTTCAACCTGCCCAGCGCGGTCTTCGTGACCCTTACCAGGAACGGGGCGCTGCGCGGCTGCGTCGGCACGACAGAGCCGAAGATGACCCTGCTTGACGCCGTGCGCTACGGAGCTTTGTCCGCCGCCTTCGAGGACCTGCGCTTTGAACCCGTGGCAAAAGGGGAGCTTGAAAAACTGAAGATAGAGATCTCCATCCTGTCCCCGCTTACAAAGGCGTCCGACGCAAAAGAAATAATCCCGCATAAGCAGGGCGTGGCGATTGCCGGGAACGGACGTTCCGGCTTGTTCCTGCCCCAGGTTTGGGAGCAGATACCGGGCAAAGAGGATTTTTTAGGCGAACTGTGCTCGCAGAAAGCCGGTCTTGAACGCGGCTGCTGGAAAGACAAAAAAACCGATATTTACGTCTTCACCGTAGACGCCTTTCAGGAATAAATATGGCCTTGATGAACAGATGCCCGTTCTGCATGGGCAGCGTGCCGCCGAACGCCGTAACTTGCGGACATTGCGGGCTGACTATAACCCCCGGCACCTGTTATGCCTGCAAAAAAGAGAACGCTCCCGCCGCCGGGGTTTGCGCTTATTGCGGCGGAAAATATCTTATCGTCAATGAATCAAAGCTGAACGCCCCGGTAAAAAAGAAAGAAGAACCCGCGCCGCCTGCCGTTAAGGAACCGTCCGAGCCGATCCCGGAGCCGCCAAAACCCGCTCCGTTGTCCCCGCAAACCGCTCCTCCCCGCGCTCTGCCGAAAGGATTTGATGGACTTACCGATAAACTTGACGAAGCCACCGGATGCCCGGTCGCGGCGCGCTGCCGGGCCGACGCCGCGGAAATGGCGCTGATCCCGGCCGGAAAATTTTCGATGGGCGCGCTGGAGGAGGAGGGCGCCCGGGACGAGCACCCCTGCCGAGAGATCTCGCTGGAGGCCTTTTACATAGATAAATGCAAAGTGAGCGTGGCGCAGTTCAGGAAATTCTGCGCGGCGGCAAAACGGGAAATGCGCGAGCAGCCCCCCTGGAGCGGCGACGCGTATCCGGTCGTGAATGTGAACTTCTACGATGCGGCGGCCTATTGTGAGTGGGCGGGCAAGTCGCTGCCGACGGAGGCGCAATGGGAAAAGGCGGCCAGGGGCGGCGTCGAGGCGACCTACAGCTTCGGCGAGAACGAAAAAGAAATCGGCGATTACACCTGGTACGCCGCCAATTCAAAGCAGCAGGCCCATCCGGTGGGGGAAAAAAAGCCCAATAACTACGGACTTCACGATATGCCCGGCAATGTCCTGGAATGGTGCCTGGACGGCTATGACGAAAATTATTATAAAACGGCCCCGGAAGCGGATCCCGGAGGTTCCGACAGCGCTATAGTCATAGTCTGCAGGGGGGCGGCCTACAACCTTGACGGCGACTACGCGCGCTGCGCCAGGCGCGGGTTCCGCCAGCCGGACGCTCGTCAGAATAATCTAGGGTTCCGGTGCGTTTTATCCTTCCGCGCCTCTTTAGAGACGCCCCCGTCCGAAAATTCCAAAGATTGAGTTCCTTTTAGGGAGCGGTTTTCCAGAAGAAGCAGGGGATAAGCGCGGCCATAGACGCCAGAAGCGCGGTCTGCATGCCGAAAAGCGGTATAAGCGCCCCGGAGAACGCGAACGCGCCCAGGGCCGCGCCCAGAAGGTCGGCGGTATAAAGCCTTTCAGGGCTGTCCGCAGAATGCGCCGCGGCGGCGAAATAGCCGCCCATCACGAATCCGCCGGCGAAGAGCAACCCCATGAACAGCGCGAAAAATGCGGAGGCTTTGAGCTCCGCAAGCCCCGGCGCGGCCCGGTAGAGTCCCGCCGAAAGCGCCAACGCCAGGCCGGCAAGACCGGCAAGGCTGTGCCTGTTTTTTATCCGTTTAAAGAGAAAAGCGCCCGTCGCCGCGCCCGCCATGAAACCGGCGAAAAGCAGGCCGAGTTTCCAGTTCAACTGTCCGCTCGCGGCCTGAAACAGCAGCAGGACGACGACCTCAAAACCCATCGCCCAGAACCCCGTGAGAAATACGCCTGCGGCGGGTTTATCCTTCAATAACGCTCCGAGCTTAAGCCCGCGGTTCAAAAGCAGGGCCGACAGGATACATACGGCGCACAGCCCGGTAAGCGCCGCGGGGGAAACGAACATCGCCAGCCATAGTTTCCATAGATAGAAATAAGCTGCCGGGTTTAAGTCGGTGTTAAGCGGGGGGGGCTTTGTCTTTTTCAGCATAGCCAGCGCCCATTGTTTGCGGTAGGGATCCAGCAGGAACGGCAGGCTTTCCGGGACGATATGCGTGTTTTTTATTTTTCTTGAGAGATAGCGTTTCCCCAGGCTTTCAGCGCGCAGCTCTATGGGGGAATCGGAAGCCAGAACGGTCAAACTTCCCCCCGGCGCGCATTCAACATATTTAAAAACCGCTCCAGCGGCGGCAAGTATGGAGGCGGCGAAATAAGCCCTGACCGGCGGCAGATAGTTTTCGGAGAAGGGCAGGGCGAAGGCCAGGATTCCGCCGGGTTTTAAAGCCGCGCGGCCCGCGCGGAAAAATTCCAGGGTAAAGAACCTGTTCGCATTGGCGTTCAGCGGCTCGGGCACGGTCTGAAATATCAGATCGTAAGCGTTCAAATTCGCCTTAAGCGCGTCCCGCGCGTCCGAATTTATTATTTCCAGGCCCCGGGCGGACAGCCCGGCATTCTTAAGGATAAACGCCGTTTTGAAACGGTCGGCTTCGGCGATAGTGATTTCTTTCGGCGAGTGCTTTTGCGCTTCGCCCGCCAGGAAAAAACCGCCCGCCCCGAGCAGTAATACGCTTTCCGGCTTTTTATGCGCCAGCAGGGCTAACTGGGCGCGCGTCTCCTGCGCTTCGGGGTCAGGGAATTGGGCCAGTATTGAGCCGTCTTCAATGAATGTTTTTTGCGAAGCGCCGGTTATCAGCGCCAGCCTTGAGCCGGTGGTCCTTTGAAAGATCCCGGCGCCGGAGAAAAATCCCGGCAGCGCGAAGGGCGGGCTTATCCGCGCGGCTGAAAAAAAGAGAACGAGCGCCGCCGCGGCGAACAGTATTTTTTTAAAACTTATGACGCGCGCATCACGCGCCGAAAAAATAAGGGCCAAACCCAGAACCCCGGTTATAATGACGGGGTCTGCGTCCGGAAAGCGCTGGGCGTACAAAAGCGTGAAAAGCCCGCCCGCCGCTGCGCCCAGCGTTTCGGCCCAGTAAAAGGACAGCGTGTTTTTGAGCAGGCCCTGGAAAATACAAAAACCGTTGGCCAGCGCCGCCGGAAGCGTCAGCAGCGCGCTTAAAATTAAAAGTTCGAACAAGCCGGGCGCAAGTCCGGCCTTCAGGAACAGCCCGGTCTTTTTTATCAGAACAAAATTTAAGGCCGCGCCAAGCGCAAGAGCGCCGTACGCCGTTAACTGTCCGCCGGGCCCGAGCAGGAGGTTCTTCAATCGAGCGTTCCACGAGGCCGACGCGACAGCGGCCGCCGTCCATAAAAGCCAGGCGGAAAGACCGAGACCCAGCGCGATCTCATGGGCGGTCAAAAGCCCGGCAAGCTCCCTGAGGATAAAAACCTGGACGGTCAGTGAAAAAAAGCCCAGTATAAAAAAGGCGGTCATATTTTTGTATATTATAACAAATGCAGTCGTTTTCCGCCGATAAAGAGCGCTTCCTGCCGGCTTTGCTTTTTTTTGCCGCGGTCCTTGTGCCTGTATCGTTTTTTTCCGTTCAAATCGCCGCGGGGAGGCTCAACGCCGCATACCCCGCCGCCTGGGCTCTTTTTACGGCTTTGACGGGATTTTTCATTATTTATACCGGCAAGGTGTCTTTTTACAGGCGGATATTCTTCGGGGCTTCGGCGGCGTTGTTCCTTGTGCATTTCAAATTGAGTCTGTTTTCGGCTTTCGCGTCCGTCGGTCCCGGGGAAGCGCCTTATTGCCATATAATCATGGCTTCTTCGTTCTTTAATTATTTCTACCAGCAGTATCTGGCTTTTATGAGCGGGGACTTCAGGCTGTGGGGGCCGCTGTCCGCGGCCTTCCTCTGGCTTTTTTTTACGCTGGTCCTGGGCCGGGCCTGGTGTTCCTGGGCTTGTTTCGCCGGGGGGATAGACGACCTCCTTTCGGCCCTGCCCGCGCATGCGCTGATAAAAACCCGGCTGCCGGCGGGCATGTTCAGGGATTTTCCGGCCGCGCTGCTGATTTTTATGCTGCTGGTCTCACTGGCCCAGATGCTGCCGGTCTATTGCCTGTGGCTGTGTCCGTTCAAGCTCACGCCGGTTTTTCTGGACCAGGATGCCTTTATACGGAAAATACAACTGGGGCTGATGTTTTTTGCGCTGGCGGTATTGCTCCTCGGCCCGCTGTTGACGAAAAAAAGGACTTTCTGCTCTTTTCTGTGCCCGTTCGGTGCCTGGCAGGCTTTCTGGGGCCGCCTCAATCCGTTCCGCGTGACCGTGGTGGATACCGAAGAATGCGCGGGCTGCTTCACTTGCCTGGACTCCTGTCCCATGTACGCAATAAAGGCGGGGCCGGACGGGAAGCCGGAGAGAGCCGCCTATTGCAACCTGTGCGGAGAGTGCCTGGCGGCCTGCCCCAACGGCAGATTAAGCTATTCCGTCTTCGGCTTGAGGTCCCCGGACATAAAAAGCGGTTTCGGCCGTCTGCTGACCCCTGAAAGTTTTCTGGTTTTCTCCGCCCTGGTGACGGGCGGGACCTTCGCCGCGCTGTTTGCGCCCGCGGCGCTAAAGGATGCAGTTGATTTGCTGCGCAGGCTTGGACACCTTATTATTAAGTGAGTTTCCGCTTCGGGGGGTTCAGCGCAGCGACTAAGCGGAGCGCAGGGAGCAAGCGCGGAAGGGATAGGGGAAACCGCAGTGCGGTTTCCTCCTGTGGGTAAATCCCCCGGAAGGGGTCCCGGCAGAGCCCCCCTCCGGGAGCACCGCACCGAGTTCCTCTTGAGGTGCGGCGGTTAATCCGCCCTGAACGCGAAGCGTGAAGGGTGCGACAGAGAAGGAGAGCGCTATGAAAGACGGCAAATGGCTTGAACCGCGCCACACCAGTAAAGAGATATTTGAGAAAGACTACGCCAAAATTGAACTTTCAGGCCTAGAAGTCAGGTGTCCGGGCTGTAAAGACTACGTGAACCTGGGCAGAAAGAACACGGGCGGCAAATCAGCCGGCTGGTGCAAATGCTGCAACAGAGCGGTGACGCTGTGAACATAACGCTTTGCGTTATGTTCGCCATAAGTCATAGGCTTTAGGCCATACGCAGAAAAATGATTGTGCTTCTGCGTGCGGCATATGGCTTATGGCCTATGGCAAACAAATACTTTTTGCTTCACCAAAAATATGTTTGCAATCCTTTCCGAAGGGTTTCTTTTGGGGCTTTCCACGGGGTTTCATTGCGTGATGGCCTGTCTGCCCGCCCTGGTCCCGTATCTGTTAAGCGAAGGCCGGATAGCCTGGCGGGCTAATTGCCGGATCTTCCTTGAATTTCTGGCCGGGCGGTTCCTGGCCTATTCTATTTCCGCCGTCGTCGCAAGCGCGCTCGGGAAAATCTCGCAGCCATATCTGCCAACATGGGCCGCGCCGCTCGCCATGGCGCTGACGGCGCTTTTTATGCTGGCTTCCCTTTTTTTCAGCCGCCAATCCCGGCCGGGCGAAAAATGCCTTGTCGGTTCCAATCCTGTTTTTAAAAGAGTCCCGCTGGCCATAGGTTTTATGACAGGCATAAATATATGCCCGCCTTTTGTGGCGGCATTTGTGCGGCTGGTCGGTCTGGCCGATATCGGCGCCGGGCTTTTTTATTTTACCGGTTTTTTTACCGCCACCTCGCTTTTTATGCTGCCCGTCATGGCGCCCGCCCTTTTCATGAACGAGAGGGTGAAAGATATAGGCCGCATGACGCTTTTTATCGCCGGCATCTGGTATCTGATATTGGGGATAAAAGGCCTCTTATAGCAACGCAAAGCAAAAGTCTAAAATTGTAGCGGCGCACGTAAGTGCGCGTGAGCAGGCGACTTACGTCGCCCGCTGCAATTCCCCCAGGCTCTTGACAAAGCAAGGAACCAAAGGCCTATATCGGCCTGGGCCCTTTGGCCTTGCTGCGATGGGTATTTCGGTTTATACTCTAATATAAGAGTATTGATATAAGTCAACCCGCGTGGAGGTCTGCCTGTGAAGAAAAAATTTACGCTGGTCCTGTTGCCCGCCCTGTTTTTCCTCTCATTCTCCTTTGCCGCGAATGAGCCGGCCGATAACCTTTCTTTCAACCAGCTGCTGAAACAATTTTCCGAGGAATATACCGCCGGCCTTCAAATGCCGGAGCCGCCGCCCGCAACCGAGCGCGCAACGGCCCTCCAGGACGACCGCTACTGGATAACCGTCCAGGCCTCCGATAAATACGTGCGCACCAGGCTCCTGGAATTGGGAGTGGATATAGTTGAGGTCCGCAAGAATAATATCTCGGGCATAGCGCCAAAAGACGCGCTGGCGCGGCTTTCCCAGAAAGGCTACACGATAGAGAAGAAGATTCCGCTTTTGCAATACATTCAGACCCTTAAAGATTTCCCGGCCGCGGACGCCGCCTATCACAATTATAAAGAAACGACCGACCTTTTAAAATCGCTGGCCGCGAAAAATTCCGACATCGCTTCACTGTTCTCCATCGGCAAGACCATAGAAAACCGCGAGATCTGGTGCCTGCGGATAAACTCCACGGCTCAGGGACAGAAGGCCGGCGCCAAGCCCGGAGCGGTATATATAGGCGTTCATCACGCCAGGGAACATCTTTCCAACGAAGTCCCGCTTTTGCTGGCCGCGTACCTGCTGGACCACAGGAAC
>JACQYT010000063.1 GCA_016208085.1 Elusimicrobiota bacterium
AAATATTATGCTGAAAAAAACCCTGAAGATCGGCCTGTGGGTTTTATTGACCGGAATTATTCTTATATTCCTGCTGGTCGCAGGTTTCATAGCCGTGATTCATTTTGGAAAAACGGCACCGGAAGGCAAATCTTATGAAATTGGCGGTTCGTCAACGCCCCATGGCTGGATGGGGATGGAAATAATATACTCTTCAGCCCATGACCTTGCGTGGATAACCGGTTTTAATTATACTGACAAATTCCTCTACGGCGCAATCCCCGGCAGATGGTTTGTGATAACCTCAACCGGCGACGGGCGCAACGAACTTGTTTTATTTACTACCGAAAAAAAATTAAAAGCCTATTTGGCGGAACAGAATGTTGAAATAAAGAAACTGGTAGAAGTCCCCATATTCAAGGTTCCGGAACTTTCCAACGGGTATTATCTGATTCCCGTCGGGATAGCCTTATACAGGGGAGCCGTATGTTATGCCTCAGGCATTGATTCCATCGGGGTGTTCAGAAATTTTGTAGTCGGTAAAGGATATGATAACAGAAATCCGGAAAGAGACGACCACAGGTGGTTTGCGATGGATATGGAGAAAGAAGAAATTGTGTTTAAAGACGGCCTAAAGGGAATCGCGTCTTTTATCGGCGTTGACAACGAGGCATTGAAAAGCAGTATAAAGGAAATCCCGGATTTTGGCCATGAATACAAAAAGAAGTACAAATTACCGTTTGGATGCAAGTGGGGGACTGTCGAGAACTATATAAGCCGTTGGGATTTAGATATTTGTAAAGCGCCTTCACGGCATAGAGTAATAAGTTTTGTGATGTTTTACAAATATGAACAGGAATATATTTTCGGCAGGGCATGGCATGAGTATTTTATTTTCAACGAAAAAGATGAGAAATGTTTGTTTTATGTCAAAAAAGAGGATTGGCTTGATAAACTGAAAGAATTGGGACTGTTACCGTCGGGATTTAAATACTTCAGGGATTGGAGTGAAGAAAAAATTATTGAGTATTTTGAGCGCGAGCCATGGCTGAAAGAAGACTATCCCCAGGCAAAACACATCTGACACCGCTTTAACCTCCAAAGAAGCCAAGCCTAAATTTGGCGCTTCCGGGTTTGGAGTGGTCCCCCGGAGGCCCCAAATCACCCCCTATAATCGGGTATGATTTAACCCCTTTCCCCAACCCTTACCTATTATCCACTCGGCATATTGATTGACAAACTCCTACTTTACATCACAGCTGTCCGGTTAAACTTGAAACAACAATGGCTGCTCTATGAGCCTCCGCCCTTGACAACCTGAAACTGTCTGCTATACTGTAAATATAGGGAATGCAGCGGGCGAAAAAATAGAAAATATAAAGAATTTCCTTGAATCCCTGATTAGTGGGGAGGGAAATCTACCCGGGAGGGAACTTGGGCGGCAGTATCTTCGTGAGGCAAATGGGGATATAGCGGTCGCACTTGATAATGTGAAAAATGAACGCAAACTCAGAAATCCTCCCAATGAGTCCTTGACCCCCGAAGGTGCCGAATTGAAATACGCGAGCAGGTTTCTGAAGGAGCGCTTCTCACACCGGGAATTACTTGGTTACTATATACGACAATTGGTATCCCCGGATGGCAATACGGCATTCATGGCGCTATAAATATTTGGTATCAGTTCCGGGGGATTCAGGACACCAACCCGCCAAATTGGGATGCTTTAATTGCAGGTTGGGCTGGAGCAACCGATGGGTTAACGAAACGAGGAAAATAATATGACCGCCCAAAAACCAGCCAAATGGATTTCATGGTTGTCCTGTAGTTGGATTTTATTATTGAATTTGCGTGAGATTTCTCGTTATGGTTTTCATATAGGCGCTTTCATTCTATTTGCTGTCGTCGCGGTTCAGATCTGGCTAATGCTGTCAAAAAGATATATTGCAGCGTTCAGGCTTGCAAGTGTGGAAGTAGCTATTACCGCCTTTGCTTTATTTTCTTCTTTATATCCGCCTCCAGATGCTGCTTTTGTGCCATTACTTCCTTTTAAACTTGCATTCTGGGTCTGGCTTTTCGGCGGGTCCACGTTAACCACCGCAGCCTGGGTTTGCCATAAAGCAGCTAAAGCGATTAAATATGGCTCTCCTACCCAAGACAATACTTTGAATGCCGAAATAAAAGAATACTTTCATCCATGGAAGGCTGAAATAAAAGAATACCTTCGTCCGTGGAAACTAACTACCTTTGCCGCCGGTCTTACAGTATTGATTGGAGGCTCCCTTTACTATGAGATACCGGGCTGGGATATGGGCAGCAGCCTGATTATAGGCACACTTACCTACATTACTGCGCCATGGTTGATTTACATGGTGAAGTCCCGCCAATGGAGGAAATCTCTGACGGCGCTCTTTGCCTGTTGTTTCACCATTTACTTGAGTTATGCGTGGTACAATGCCTATTTAGACCATCCGGTTGCCGTAGAAATAAATGAAGCTTATTTCTTCCCATCATTTCTGTTGTATCTACTATGTGGTTTGCTGTGGTCGCATCGGATGAGTCTACGTGAACTCCTTTCAGAACTTGCGGACACGGTATATCTACATGTCCCCCGGAAGCCCCTAAACACCCGCCAATAACAGGGCGCGACGGGACGCTGCTTAAACGCTTAAATGCTGTATGGATTTGTAGGCAACATAAGGCTTGTTACCGCGGAATCTTTCCGGACTTAAAGTCTCCGGCCTCCTGAAAAAATCCGCAGTTACAGGTAGCTGTTGAAGACGCTGGTGAGCCATCTGACGAGGACGCCTTTCTCTTTGACGGGCCCGTCTATCTTTGAGACCTGGATGCCGGGGAAGGGGTGTTTCCCGGTATTTATGAAATGCGTGTTGTAAATGGCGGCGATGTAATTTGCCGTAAAGGCCTTGTCGTAGATGAAAACGCCGTTCTCGCCGTTGTAGAGGAAAGTGCGGATGTTCATGTTCGTGGAGCCGATGAAGAGGGCCTCTTCATCAAACGCGTAAACCTTGGCGTGGAGTATGGTGCCGTCCCACCTGTAGAGATGGAAGTTTTTAAGCTTAACCACCTCGTTTATGACTTTGGCGTTGGCCTGCTCGGGGATGCTGACATCGTCGTCCCCGGCGAAGCTGACGTTCGTGGTCACGTATATTTGCACGCCGCGCAGAGCCGCTGTTTTGAGCGCGGTCATAATGGCCGGCGTGGGATGGAAGAAGCAGTTCGCCAGCCGCACGGTCTTTTTTGAGGCGTTTATCAGGTCCACGAACATTTTTTCCATCTTCAGGTTGTCCTGGCCGGGAACGCTGGCGAAATACCTGAAGAAAGGCGCGTCGCTTCCGGTCTGGACCTCCCGCTTCCTGCCGTAATACTTGTCGTAAATGTAATCCCGGAAGGAAATAGCGTCCTTATAAGTAAATCCGGGAACATTCAGCGCAGCCTTGAGCGTGTCCGTGCCGGCCCCGTAACCGTAGTTCCCGTAATCCCGGTTGTTGCGGTTGACCGCTTCCTTTATGCTCTCGTATTCCCCGGCCGAGGCGGAAAGTTGGGCGTCGCCCACTTTGGAGGCGGACACCGTCCTTGAACTGCCTTCGTCCGGCTCAAAGAACAAGCTGCAGAGGTCCTTTACTTTGGAGAAGAGCTCCCCTTTGAAGAGCAGCGTATCCAGCGTCTTGTAGATGCCGTTGTACCATTCCCGGAACTTCGGCTTGAAATAAGCGCCTTCAAGGGCGCTGGAAACTTTCTGGAAAAGGTCGCCGGCGGACACGGAGGCCGAAAACTTCCTGTAAAGTTCTATCCTAAAATTGGTCAGCCGGCTATTGGAAGAGGAAACTTCGGCGCGTTCCAGCGTCTTGAGGTCGTTCGGCGCCTTGTGGCCGGCGCGGATGACGTCCTCGGAAATGTCCCTTTCCGAGTATTTTGCCGACAGGTCGTCAAAGAGTGTGGAGGCCAGCTCCGGGACGAGCTTGAGACCCTCGTAATGGTACGCCGTGCGGTCCTCGTGTTCCGTGACGGTCAGGCTTTTGAGTATGCCCAAATCCGCGTTGACGCGGTCCAGCCACCGGTTGCTTTCAGGCGGCGGGGGGCCGACGACGCCGGAGTCTTCCGGCCGGACAGCGTCGGGCTTCAGGTCGGAATACGCCCTGGAATTGTAAAGTATCCTCAACTGATCCTCTATCGGCAGGCGCAGGTCAAAGGTGAAATTATTGCTCAGGCGGTTCCACAGGACGCGCGAGACGTCCAGCGCGTTGAGGGCGGTCCGGTGATCCCGGATATAGATGTCGAAATCGTTGAAGATGCCCTCGCCGGCGTTGTTCCCTTCCGGACGCTGGCCTATGCTCATGTAGTCCGCTAGGCCGGGGCGGTTGTTGAAGTAGTAGCGGTCGCTGAGGTTCCTGCCGCCCACGATGACGGCGCTGTCCGCTGGGTCGGCGCCTATGACCGTCATGGACTTGTAGTGCGGGGCCATATTTTTGTTCTTGAGCCAGCCGGTGAAATCGCCGGCGATGGTCTTATACTCAAACAGGGGAATTTTTTTAAGGCTTTCTAATTTAGCCTTCAGGAAATCGGTCAGGAAAAACTCGCCTATCAGGATGCGCACCCGCGTCCCCCCGGCGAGGTGATGACGGATGAGGCATTCAAGGGTCCTGCCGGTGTAATCGTCCACTATCACCCACATTATTATGAACACTTCCTTCAACGCCGGGGCGTCCGGATAGAGCGCGGGGCAGGAATCAAAATTGACCACCGCGCCCCGGTCCAGGCTGTCATACAGAGTCCTGTCGAAGGGCGAGCCGGAAAGTATCTGGTAGCGCCTGCTGAAACTGGCATACGGGTCAAAAAGCAGTTCTGACTTGCCCGTCAACTCCATTTCACGGGCCGGCGACATGTAGCCGCCGTCCGCTTCCCGAAGGATTGCGGCGAGTTGTAAATTGCTTTTGCCCGCGGCGGGAACGGCTTGAGGGACCGGTACTTCCACCTGCCGTATGCTTTCTAGGGAGATATCCAGGGGAAGCGCTTCGCCGGCGGAAATGCCGGTTCCCGAGACGAAGGCGCAGCCTATGGAGGATATTAATAGCAGGGCTGCGGCTGGTTTTCTCATATTTATAGTTTAACAAAACCGGCGCTGAACGGAAGGGCAGCCGGACCCGCTCCGGCCGCGGAAAATTACCCAGTCGTTTCTGAAACTTTAGGGAAGCCCGCTATAGGCCTTAAGTTCCATCTTGGAGGTTGTACCTGTTTGTAACCGAAAATTCAGAGGGGCGGCAGTCCTGTTGACTGCCGCCCCTGTCCCGGTTTAAGGTTGATGGATTACTTGCCTATTTCAATACGGTTTGTCTGGCCCCTGTTAACATTATCAGGCCTGGAAACCGTGCCGATCCGCTTGAAGCCCCACTGGACAAAATATTGTCCGGGCTGGAGCTTGGACAGGTCGGCGAATTTCGCCAGGTCAATCTCATAGGCGGATGCGGGATCCATGGGGATGTCCCTCTCCAGGAGGGTCTGATCGCCCCAGAACGACCGGTTTTTGATCAGCTTCACGCGAAGGCTGGTCTGTTCTCCACTGTAATACCGGGCCCATTTGTCGAGTACCGACATCCTGAAGTTCTTCGCTGCAGGGTCATAGGTGAAGGACTGAAGCGTCATGCCGTTCGGGTCGGGGTCGGTCGGAATTTTCCCCTGCGGATAGAGGATATATGTCCTTTCGTAGTCAAACCCCTGCTGCTGCATGCTGTAAGAATAGGCGGCTTCCCGGGTATGAAAGCGCAGTTCCGGTCCTTTAAGGCAGATTTCGAAACTTTCGTTTTCCCAGGGAAGAAGCTGTCTTGACTGTATGGACATGCCTACGGACTTTTCAAAGGACCGGCCGTAGTAAGTGTTGCATTCGCGATAGCCCTGATGATTCGTCCGGCATACTTCTGTCTGTTCCCCGCTCCTGAGCAAGTATCTGTCCGAAACAAGCGAGGAATCAGCGAAGAATGTGAAGGTCTTGCAGGACTGCGTATAATACGTCGTCACCGTCTCGTTCGGATTGTAAGGCTGCGGCCCTGGATTGTACGGGCCGTTATGGTCATTACCCCAGCAACCATAAACATTGCATCCGCCGCCTGGCAACCAGCAGCCATAAACATTGCATCCGCCGCCTGGCGACCAGCAGCCATAAACATTGCATCCGCCGCCTTCATAATAAGCGCCATACACATTATTCCCGCCGTTAGGGCGCTTTGTGATGCCGTTCAATGCCGCCTGGTCCGCCTCGGCGGCGCCCGCCGGCGCCGGCTCGGGGTTTTGAACCCCGGTCTGAATATTCTCCATCGCCGTCTTTATGTCAAAGCCGCGGTCAAAGTCCATTTCCGGCGCAGCCGCCGATAAGGACGGCGCGAAGGCCACGGACAGGATAGCGGTTAACAGGTGTTTTCGTTCAACTTTCATTATTTCCTCCTGGTATTTAGCGCACTACGCTGAAAAAACAGCGTAATACATTGTATCACGCCCGCGGCTTTTTGTCCTGGGCCTTATGGCCCACCCGGTCCCGGTCTTTAGGCCCCGGACCGGGTGGGCCCCTGTATTTGCGCCTAGTCGTTCTGGGGGTGTTCGCGCAGGTATTTGCGGATGTGGGAGCGCGCGCCGGCGGTCTTTACGATGGAGAGCCAGTCCTTCTTGGGCATTGAATGTTTGCGGGTGATGATCTCGCAGCGGTCCCCGCTTTTAAGCTCGTCGTCCAGGCGCGCCATTTTGTTGTTGAGCTTGGCGCCTATGCAGGTGTCGCCGATATCGGAGTGGATGACGTAGGCGAAATCTATCGGGGTGGAGCCCGCCGGCAGGCATTTGACGTCGCCTTTGGGCGTAAAGATGAAAATCTGGTCCAGTTCCAGGTCGGTCTTGAAGCTTTCTATGAATTCGCGCGGGCTGGAGAGGTCCTGCAACCACTCCATCCACTGGCGGAGCCAGTTGAGCTTTTCATCCAGGTGCCGGTCGGCGCCGGATTGGCCCAGCTTGTAGCGCCAGTGGGCCGCGATGCCGTACTCCGAAGTGCGGTGCATCTCTTCGGTGCGGATCTGTATCTCCACCACCTCGCCCGAAGGCACCATGACGCTGGTGTGCAGGCTCTGGTAAAGGTTCATCTTCGGCACGGCGATGTAATCCGTGAACGAGCCGGCCACCGGCTTGAAAACGGAGTGCACGGCGCCCAGCAGCGCGTAGCAGTTTATGATATTGTCGGTGATGATGCGTATGCCGAGCGCGTCCTGTATTTCCTCAAACGGCAGGTTTGTTTTGAGCATCTTGCGGTAGATGGAATAAAGGTTCTTGGCCCGGGAGAGTATCCGGTGCGCAATCTCGGCGGAGCCCAGGTTCTTTTCAAGGTTCGCCTTGAATTCTTCAAGCAGCTTCTCGCGCCTGGTATATCTCAGGGACACCTTGGCCGAGAGGCTGTCGTATTCGTCGGGATAGAGGTACTTGAAAGAGAGGTCCTCCAGCTCGGATTTCAGGCGGAAGATGCCCAGGCGCTGGGCCAGCGGGGCGTAAAGCGAAAGCGTCTCGTGGCTTATCTCGAGCTGCTTTTCGCCGGTCAGAAAATTCAGCGTGCGCATGTTATGCAGGCGGTCCGCCAGCTTTATGACTATGACGCGTATATCACGCGCGGTGGCGAGTATCATCTTGCGCCAGTTCTCGGCCTGGGCCTCGTCCCGGGAGGAGAAATGCAGCGTTTCTATTTTGGTCACTCCCGCGACTAGGTTGTAGATTTCCTCTCCGAATTCCTTTCTGAAAGTCTCGTGCGGGACGGTGGTGTCTTCCAGCACGTCGTGCAAAAGGCCGGCGGCCACGGTCTCCAGGTCCATCTTGTAATCAAGCAGGATGTCCGTCACGGCCTGGCAATGCGAAAAATACACTTCGCCCGAGGCCCGCGTCTGGTTCAGATGCGCCTCTTTCGAGAATTCGTAGGCGTATTCCAGCTTCGTGGCGTCCTCGGCGGAATATTCCCTGAATTTTTTCAACAGGTCTTCAATAGCCATAGTTCATCAACACGACGGTGCGGAACGCGGTATTACCGCGTTCCTATGTTTGATTCACTCGTAAAAAGTCATTTTGCGGTTCTGTAGCGGGCGAATTACTATTCGCCTCCATTGGGCGGGATAGTAATCCCGCCGCTACAATTTTCCGGAATGTGGACTTTTTACGGGAGAATCATGTTTGCGCTTCATACAGACCTCTGTATATTCCGCCTTTCGCCAGAAGTTCCTGATGGCTGCCGGTCTCGGCCAGTTCACCTTTTTTCAGTACGAATATCCTGTCGGCGTTCCTGACCGTGGAAAGCCTGTGGGCCACCATTACCACGGTGCGGCCGCCCAGGATCTTTTCTATGGAACTCTGCACGGCCTGTTCGCTTGCGGTGTCCAGGTTTGAAGTGGCCTCGTCCAGAAGCAGTATCTCGGGCTTTTTGATTATAGCCCGGGCTATGGCCAGGCGCTGGCGCTGGCCGCCCGAAAGTTTGATGCCGCGCTCGCCGAGGACGGTCTCATAGCCCTGGGGCATCGCGTCTATGAAGGCGTGGGCGTCGGCGGCTTTTGCGGCTGCCGCGACCTCTTCCCTTGAAGCGTCCGGTTTGCCTATGGTGATGTTCCTGAACACCGTGTCGTCGAACAGTATGGTATCCTGCGTCACCAGGCCCAGGTGGCTGCGCAGGTCCGTGGTGCCGAGGTCTCTCAGGTCATGCCCGTCCACCGCTATCGAGCCTGTCAGCGGATCAAAGAACCTGAGCAGCAGGTGGATGATGGTCGTTTTGCCCGAGCCGGACGGGCCGACGAGCGCCGCCACCTCTCCGGGGTTTATAACGAAGCTCAGGTCCTTCAGCACCTGCGTCTCGCGGGACGGATATTTGTAATTAACGTTTCTGAACTCTATTTTGCCGTCAAGTCCGGCCAGGTTCCCCGGTTTAGAGGTCACTATTACGGCGGGCCTTTCCTCAAGTATCTGGTGGATGCGCTCCCAGGAAGCCAGGCCCAACTGCAGCTTGGCGTTGAGGTTCGCCAGGTTCTTAAGCGGCATATAGGCCGTGAAGAAGCCGGCCACGAATGAAAAGAAATTTGCGGTGGTCATCGCGCCGGCGGAGATCGCCTTGCCGCCGAGGTAGATGACGGCGATCAGGATCATGCCGCCCAGGAACTCCATAAGCGGACCGGCCATAGCCGTGGCGCGCAAGTAGCGCATCGTCTTTGAGAAATAGCTGTCGTTGGTCGCGCGGAACCTGCGTATAGCCTCGTCCTCATAGTTGAAAGCCTTGACCACCGTAATGCCCTGCAGGCTTTCCTGGAACTTGTGCGAGATCTCGCCCACCAGGATATTGCTTTCCTCGCTCGCCCGGCGCATCTTTTTGCCGAGTATGCCCAGCACGATCCCCGCCACGGGCAGGATCATCAGCGACACCAGGGCGAAGCGCCAGTTGATATAGAAAAGCACGCCGAGCAGCGAGGTGACGGTCAAAACGTCCCGTATGGCGTAAAGCGGGATGAACTGTACGGCGGATTGGACGTTGTTCAGGTCGTTTATGACCCGGCTCATCACGTCGGAGGAGCGTTTGCGCCAGTAAAACTCTATGGAGAGCCGGTGGATATGGTTAAAAAGATCGTCCCTGATCTGCTGGACCACTTTCTGGCCTATCCAGCTCATCAGGTAGGCGTTGGTGTATTCCGCTGCCATCCGGAGCGCGAATATAACGGGCAGCCCTATGACGACGAGCGTGAGGATTTCAAGTTTTTTGTCTACGAAAACACCCTGTATCACGGGGCCCAGTATATAGACCACCGCGCCGCGGATTACGGCCAGCAGCATCATGGAAGCCGCCGCCTGCGCGAAACGGAATTTGTAGGGCTTGGCGTAAGTGAACAGGGCTTTTACGAGGGTCCCGAAACGCTTTTTCTGTTCCTGACGCGATAGGGCCATATCAGACATAAATCCGTTGTCCCCTACTTCAGATGGGCGAGGATCTTTTCGGCCGCGCGAGCGGCCGCGCCGGGATTGCCCAGCATCGCCCGTAAAGTTAAAAGCTCGTCGCGCATGGCGGCGGCTTTGGGCGGGCTGTTGAGGATGGCAAGCGCCGCCTGGGCCAGCTTGTCGGAATTCGCTTTTTCCTGTATCAATTCCTTGACCGCCGGTTTTTTAAGCAGGATGTTGACCAGCGAAATATAGGGGATGTTTATCACCCTGCTGGCCACGGCATAGGTGAATTTCTGCATCTTGTAGGCCACGGCCATGGGTATGCCCATCAGCGCGTTCTCAAGGGTTGCGGTGCCGCTGCAGGTGAAGGTGAAATCCATGGCCGAACGGACCCTGTAATCCTGTTCGCGCACTATCTCCACGTCCTTGGACCAATACTTTTCCACCTGCTCAAGCGCGGGCACGAGTTTCTGGTCCGGGAATTCCGGCACGGCGAACACGTAGGCTTTTGAATTCGGGTAGGCCGATTTTATCCTGTAGAAGGCCTCAACAAAGACGCTCAGGTGGCGGGCTATCTCGGTTTTGCGCGAGCCCGGCAGTATGCCTATTTTGAACGCGTTGTCTGCCGGCGCTTCGGGCTTGGCGTGCGCGGGAACCGGCACGAGATCGAGCAGCGGGTGGCCCACGAAAGAAACGTTGGCCCCGGCTTTTTTATAGATCTCTTCTTCAAACGGGAATATTACGAAGATTTCCTTGACCAGCCGCGCTATCCGGGCGGCCCGCCCCGGGCGGGAGGCCCAGACCTGGGGGCTTATGTAGTAAAAGGCGGGGATGTTCCTGTGCGCGGCCAGGCCCAGCAGCTGGTGGTTGAAGCCGTAGAAATCCACTGCTATGACGCAGGCGGGGCGTTTGTCCTCCAGGTAGCGGCGGACCAGCCTTATGAGTTTAAGCCAGAGGAAAAAATTTTTAAAAGGCTCGGAAAAACCCACCGCCCCCACCGAGACCAGATTGTATATGAAATGACTGGAAACTTCCTGCATACGCACCCCGCCTATGGAGGTGACGGAAAGCTCCGGGTCCCTGGCTTTAAGCGCCCTGATGAGGCTTGCCGCGTGCGCGTCGCCCGACGGGTCGCCGGCGACGATCAGGATGTTTTTTGTCGTAGGTATTATGCGCGCCATAAGATCCGTTTTACCTCTCAACCGGACCGGCGGTGGAAATATCTACAGGCGGTCATCGGTAAAGCCTATTGGCCTAAAGTTGGTTGACAGGCGAACAGACACCCAAAAATCGGCCGCCGATTTTTGGGTTACGACTTATCTATCCCGGAATTTTTCAGGCCTTCTTCCATCATGACCCTGGTGGCTTTGCCTATGTCGCTTAACGACTGGGCCAGCGACGGCCTTGAATCGGGCAGCTTGATACCCGAGAGTTCGTATCTTTTGAGCGAATCCGTGATATCAAGCGCCAGGCGCAGCGCCTTTAAGCCTTTTTCCCCGCTGGGGCCCGGCTTTTTGGCGTTGTTGATGCAGTCTATAAGGTGATAAAGCTCTTCTTTTATGGGTTCCCGCTTCTCTATTTTAGGGAAGATTACCTCGACATCCTTCAGCGTCCTTAAAACCGGGACCTTCTTCTTGTAGATCTTAAGGCGGGCGCTGACGTAATCCACGGAAAGGTAACTGTCCGCCTGGTAGATGCGCATGCGCCGCGCGCGCTCCATGGTCACGCGGCTTGCCGTGATATCGGCTATGCAGCCGTTCTTGAACTTGAGGCGGACATTGGTGAGATCCTCGTGCCCGGACAGGACGCTTGCGCCGACGGCCTCAAAACTTTCTATCGGGGAATCTATCATGGTCAGAATGATGTCGAGGTCGTGTATCATCAGGTCCAGCGTGACGCCTATGGAGGAGACCCTGGGATCGTATGGCCCGAGGCGTTCTATGGCGACGAAGCGGGGATTTTTGACGTGCTTTAAAGTTTCTATGACCGCCGGGTTGAAGCGCTCCACATGGCCGACCTGCAGGACCAGGTTTTTCTTTTCGGCGAGCTCAAGCAGCCTGCGGGCGTCCGCCACCGAATTGGTGATGGGCTTTTCCACCAGGCAGTGCACGCCCTCTTCCATGGCTTTTACGGCTGTCTCGGCGTGGTATTCGGTGGGCACCGCTATCACCAGCGCGTCCACCTGCGGCAGCAGGTCCGAAAAATCCTTGTAGGCGACGGAATTATGTTTCCAGGCCAGCATCTGGGCCTGCAGCAGGTTGGTGTCCGAGACGCCTATCAGTTCCACTTCGGGCATCTTGGCCAGCGTTCTGATATGGTAGGTGCCGATCTTGCCCGCGCCGATGACGCCGAACCGCATCTTTTTCTTTTCATTTTTGTTTTTTTCGGTCATGGGACATCAAATCAATGTCAAACAAATATATGGTCGCACGTTGCCGCGCGCCGTCGCTTTATTTTACTATATTTAGAAGGAACCGGCGTCCAGCGCCATTACCGTGACGCCGTACTCGCGGGCTTTGGCCAGGAAGAGGTCTTTTTCTATTATAAGGGTCTTTTTCGCCTCGATGGCCAGCGTCGCGGCGCGGGCGTTCCTGGCGGAATCCAGCGTCCCGAGGCCTACCACCGGCAGGTCGAAGCGCATGTTCTGGGCCGGGCGGGCCACCTTTACCACGGCCAGATCGGCCAGGAGCCCTTTGCCGGGAACGCCCCTGTCGCGGAGCAGTGTGCCGGCGCGCTTTATGCATTCATCCGTGCCTTCCATGCCCTCCACGGCCACCACGGCCCGGTCCCTGACCACCACGGTCAGCCCGATGTCCAGGCCGGAGAGAGCCTTGGCGGCCTTCCAGCCGACCTCGATATTTTTCATCGCGTCCTTTCCCGGTTTGGACCCGGCCAGCACACCGGGGGCCGGCAGCAGGTGTTCCAGGAAGGTGGTGGAGCTGATTATCTCTATGCCGTCCTTGTTGAGCTCCTCGACCAGCGCCCCGAGGATCGAGGCGGCTTTTTTATCCTTCAGGCGCAACAGTATCTTCGCCGCCCGCATATCGGGCATTATCCCGCCGAAAATAGACGCGTGTTCGGTACTGCCGGCCATCAGCGCTTTCGCTACGCCGGAGCGCTTGAAAAATTCTATCGGGGCCGAGACCTGCCCCAGCTTGAACCAGGAAACGGCTTCGGAATACCGCTCTATCTCTTTGGAGGTTATGCCGGAGAACCCGACCGTGAAGACGCCGTAACCCAGGGCTTTAGCTTCCTTGGCGAACATCAGCGGAAAATCCCCGCCGCCGGCTATCAGGCCTATTTTTTTATCCATAATTGTTTCGAAAAGGCTAAAGGATAAAGGCTGAAGGATGAAGGAACGGAATCAGGAAAAGAAAGAGATTTTTCCGTCCTTTAGCCTTCATCCTTTATCCTTTCCCCTCTCCGGGGTCTGGCCACGCCCCGCCTGGAGGTTTCGCAGAACTTGAGCATATGCAGGGCTTCCGGTGAGAGCCGTTCGGCTTTAAGCCGGGCTATGGCATCTTTCAGCGGCAGCCCTTCAAAGAAAAGCGTCCTGAATACCTGCTTGATGGAGTTTATGCTTTCGCGCGAAGTCCCGTTGCGCCTTAATCCCACCAGGTTCAGCGACACCGGCTTGGCCCGGTCACCCTGCGCGATGCAGTAAGGGAGGATGTCCTGGTTCGCCATGGCCCCGCCGCCGAGCATCACCAGCGAGCCGATCCTGGTGAACTGATGTATGCCGACCAGCCCCGAGATGACGGCCTTGTCTTCTATGTGGACATGGCCCGCCGCCGCGGCCGAATTGACCATGATGATATTGTCGCCGATGCGGCAGTCATGCCCGACATGGGAATTGGCCATTAACATGCAGCCGGAGCCTATTGTGGTCAGGCCGGTCGCGGTGGAGCCGCGATGAAGGGAAACTCCTTCGCGCACCACATTGTTGTCCCCCATGACCAGCCTGGTTGCTTCGCCGTGATAGCCGTAGTCCTGCGGGGGCGTGCCTATGAAGGCGTGTCCCGTGAAGTAATTGTTTTTTCCTATTTCCGCGAATTCTATTATAGAGTGGGGCCCGACATATGTCCCCGAACCTATCTTAACGCCCTCGCCTATAACCGCGTAGGGGGCTATCTCCGCATCCTTGTCCAGTTGCGCGGACGCGTGTATTATAGCCGTGGGATGTATTTTTGTCGACATGGTCTTCTTTTTAGTCTATCGCGAAGATCAATTCGGCTTCGGCCGCCAGCTCAGCGCCGACGAAAGCCCGGCCTTGCGCCTTTCCCACCCTGCTCTTAACGCGCAGTATCTCTATAAAAAGTTTCATAACCTCGCCCGGCACCACCTGCCGCCTGAACCTGGCCTTGTTTATCCCCGCGAAAAGGGCGAAATGTCCTTTGGTCTGGGGCAGGCTCATCATCATGGCGGCGGAGGTCTGGGCCATGGCTTCAAGTATCAGCACGCCCGGCAGGAGCGGCCTTTCGGGAAAATGGCCGTGGAAACAGAGTTCATTGGCGGTCACGCATTTAATGCCGACGCCGCGCCTGTTTTCCTCTATTATCTCCACCCTGTCCACCAGCAGGAACGGGTAGCGATGCGGGATTATCTTAAGCACCCCCTCGCACGGTATGACTCTTACAGGGGTGTATTCTAAAGGGTCGGTTTCGGTCATGATAGGCTCCGGTTAAATACGGATTACTGAGCCTCGCATAAATAATGGACACACTGGAGGTTCAGCTTTGAGACGTATGCGAGGCGCGACGAGCGAGCAGGCCGGTCGGCCTGTAAGCGAGAAGCAACGAAGCAGACGGCCAAAGATGAACCTCCCCCGCGCGGCCGGTATAGACGGCTTCCAGGCTTACGGCGCCGAGTTCAAGGCCCGTAAGCTTCAAATCCCCCAACAGGTCCAGCAGCTTATGCCTGGCAAATTCATCGGGGAACCTTAAACCGCCTTCGGAACTTAAAAAAGCGTCATCGGCGATAACCACGGCGTTTTCAAGCGAACCCCCTAAAGCGAGCCCCGCCGCTCTCAAATCCTCTATTTCGCTTTTGAAGCCGAAAGTGCGGGCCCCAGCCACTTCCGCCAGATAGTTTTCAGGGGTCAGGGCTATCTCAAAGGTCTGGGAGCCTATAAGCCGGTGGGGGTGGCAGTAAGTCAGCCTGAAGACCGGTTTATCGCACGGTTGCGCCCTGTAGACCGCTTTCCCGCACTTGAATTCCAGCGGCGCGGCCAGCCTTAAAAAGATCTTTTCCTGGTCCGGCTTATCCGCCGGACCGGCCTCTTTAAGCGCCAGCGCGAACGCCAGCGCCGAGCCGTCCATGGCCGGCGGTTCCGAACCGTCCAGGGCGACATCCAGATCGTCAATGCCGAGCCCGGCGCAGGCCGAGAGTAGGTGCTCCACAGTGTGGATTGTCCTTGTGCCGTCGCTCAGGTTGGTGCCTCGGACCGCGGCCGCGACGTTGGCGACGGAGGCCTGTATCGGGGAAGTGAGGTCGGGTTTCAGGAATCTTATGCCCGAAGGGCCGCGCGCCGGCAGAAAAGAGGCTTTTGACGGTCTGCCTTTATGCAGGCCTATGCCTTCAAGCGTCACTTTATTTGTTATCGTTTTCCGGGGCATCGGCTGGGAGCAGCAGCTTTTTCAGTTTTCTGACGGTCGCGTAAAGTTCCGGCAGCTTTGAAAGCAGGACCTCGATTTTCATGGCCAGCGCGCGGGGACGGCCCGTATTGCCGAACACTATCTGGCCGGCGCCGAGATCCGACATGATGCCGGTCTTGGCCAGCACGATGGCGTTGTCGCCGATAGTCACGTGGTCGGAGATGCCGGCCTGGCCGGAGATGATGACATTATTGCCGAGCGCAGTGGAGCCGGCTATGCCGGCCTGGGCGATGATGAGGCAGTTATGCCCTATGCGCACGTTATGCGCTATGTGGACTAGGTTGTCGATCTTTGTGCCGGTCCCGATGACGGTGGCGTCCAGCGCGGCGCGGTCAATCGCGGAATTGGCGCCTATCTCCACATCGTCCTCTATGATCACGCGGCCCACCTGCGGAATCTTCGAGTGGCTGCCGGAAACGTTCAGGTAGCCGTAGCCGTCGGAGCCGACGACCACGCCCGGGTGCAGGATGGCGTTTTTGCCGATGACGCAGCGTTCCCGCACCGTGACGTTGGGATAGAGCCTGGAGCCCGCGCCGATGCGGGTACCCTCACCCACGTAGCAGCCGGCGGAGATAACGGCGCCGGCGCCGATCTCGGCGAGCGTTTCCACCACGGCGTGGGGGCCGATATGGACCCCGGCGCCTATTCTGGCGCCGGCGGCCACGACAGCCGACGGATGGACGCCGGCCTTCGGAAGCGGGTTCAGTTCTTTTTCAAATTTTGAAAGGACCTGGGCGAAAGCCTGTTTCGGGTTTTTGACGTAGATGACGGAACCCGCGCGAGCGGCCAGCGCGCTTTTGGCCTCTTGGGGCGCGATAAGGCAGCCGGCGGGGCGGCCGGCGATCCAGGCGGCGCTACTGGAAAAAGCCGCCGCGGCTTTTTCCAGATAGGCCAGATCGGTAGCTGCGGCGGCCGGCAGCGGCATGACGCCGGTTATAACGGCTTCGGCGGGGCCCTGCAGCTCTCCGCCGATCAGCGCGGCAATTTCTCCTGCGGTCATTTTCATATGGGGCTTTCTTCAAGTTTTTTGAGCAGCTTATCGGTCAGGTCCACGGCCGAATGACCGAAAAGTATGCTGCGCTTATCCACTATCACGCTTACCTCTTCCTTTACCGCCAGTTCCTTGAGCGCCAGGTAGATGCGGCCCAGTATCAGTTCGCTCTTATGGCTTTCATATCCCAGAAGTTCAACCTCCGCCTGCCGCTGGAACAGCTTCAGGGAGTCCTCTTTATCCTTTAGTTCCGCTTCCCTGGCGTTTATGGCCGCGTCTATTTCCGGCGCCGAAGTGGAAATGGAAAATTTGAAATGGGTGGTCGGCACGCTGCTGATGCCGGGCATGTCTATGCCGAACCCCGTGAGGCCGGCCGCAGTGGAGGCCTGGACGGCCTGCGGAGAAACGGTTGAACCGGCGACCGCGGCCGGGTCCGTTGAAATTGATACCGCGGCCGTTGAGTTTGACACCGCGGCCGTTGAGTTTGACACCGCGGCCGTTGAGTTTGACACTGCGGCCGTTGAATCCGACACCGTGTCCGTTGAGGACGCCGCGGCCTGGAGGGAGGTCTGGACGGTTTGATAGTAGGCGGCGGCGCTGGTTAAGGCCACGGCCGCAGCCCTCAAGGCTGCTGTTTCCTCTTCAAGCTGTTCCCTGGTCTTTAAAAGTCCGGGGAGCGTAAGGGCGAATTCCTTCTCCTGTTTGAGCTTGGCTATCTCGGCTTTGAGCGTATAAACGGCCATCTTGCGCCGGAGGATCGTCTCCTCTTTTTTCTTTATTTCGCTTATGAATTCTTCCCTGGCGTTCAGCGTGCCGGAAAATTCCTTAAAAACGCGGTCTATGTCCACATAACCGATGGTGCCGGATTCGCCGCGGTTTTCCTCAAGCGAAAGCTCCAGCGCCCGGAGGCTGGAGGCCAGGGGCCAGAGGCCGGAGGCCAGCACAACGAAAATGAATATTTTTTTCATCATGATTTCCCCGCTTAGGGCTTGTTAAAAAATAACTGGCGCGTTTTTGAACGCCGATGCATCTCGCCGGGCTGCGTTGCTCGTCGCTTACATGCCGACGGGCATGCTCGCTCCTCGCGCCTTGCCCGGCGAGCGCCTCGGCGCCCAAAATTCACGCGCGAACGAGCGCCCGAAAATTGCGGCAATTTTCGGGCTAAAACAGGTTGCCCAGCGTGAAATAGATATCCGACCTCTGTTCCCCCGGCTTATGGTTGAAGCCGTAGCCCCAGTCGAGCCTTATCGGGAAGGCCGGCGTGGTGAACCGGATGCCGAAGCCCGCGCCCACTTTCAGGTCGTTCGTGCCGGTGCCGGTGCCCAGGCTGACGTTGTTGAAGTGTTCCCAGGAATTGCCGATATCCAGGAAAAAGGCCCATTGCACGATGGTGTGTTTCCTTTCCCGGGCCAGCGGGAAGTGGAATTCCAGGTTCAGAATATCGTAAATTTTGCCGCCGTTAAGGGGCCCCACCTCGCCGTTGTTGCGGTAGCCCCGTATCGTGTCGGCCCCGCCCAGGAAATATCTTTCATAGACCGGCAGCCTGGGGGTTTTTCCGAAGCCCGCGCCGTACCCCAGCTTGTTGGAAAAAGCCAGCACGAACGGGTAATCGTCTATGGAAAAGAGCTTGAGGTTATAGCTGTGGGAGAACGTGGGCTTGTAAAAATTGACATCGCCCAGCAGGGGGCCGCCGGTGAATTCAAGGCCCAGCGACGACCTGGAGCCCCTGGTCGGGTCCCAGATATTGTCCCTGGTGTCCCTGGCGAATTCCACGTAGAGGGAGGACGTGACGCTGGTCCCCTCCATAAGTTTGCCGCTATACAACTGTTCCACCCCCGATATTTTCACGTTCTCAAGCGTATAGGCGGTGGTCAGGTGGTATTTGTCGTCCTCAAAGCGCGGACCCAGCGTCACTTTGCCGCCGGTGCGCCTTTCAGTGTAGGCCGAGAGCGAATCGCGGTAAGGTTTAAAGCGGCGGGTGTTGAAGATATCCACGCCCAGCGTGGTCGGGCGCTCCCCTAGCCACGGAGTGGACCAGCTTACATGATAGTCCTGCACCCGCTTGCCGAAATTCCACGAAACGGATGTCCGGTAGGCCCGGCCCAGGAAGTTCAGGTGCTGGAGGGACATGGTTCCCACCAGGCCGTCCCTCGATGAGATGCCGGCGCCGGCCGTCAGCATCCCCGGCTTGCCTTCGGCGATATCAAAAACCAGGTCCACCTTGTCCGGCTCGGGCGTCGGATTGACGGCCAGCCCGACGTCGTCAAGGAAACCGAGGTTCATCAGTTTCTGCTGGCTGCGCCGTATCTTTGAAGAGCTGAAGATGTCGCCTTCCTTCTGGATTATTTCGCGCCTGAGAACGTACGTCTTGGTGTGTTTATTGCCCTCTACGTCTATATGACCGACATAGATGGGGTCGTTCTCGGTGATGTTAAAAACGATGTCCAGCTCGCCTGTGGCGGCGTTGGGCGCTTTCTCGGATTTCAACTGGGCTTTCAGGTAGCCTTTGTCGGCGTATTTGTCCTGGAGCCCCCGTATCGTGTCTTCCAGTTTCTCCTGGCTGAAGAGGTTTCCCCGCTTGTATTCAACGGCTTCGCCCAGTTCTTTTGACGAGTAGACCGTGTTGCCGGAAAAGGAAATGGCGCCGAAACGCCGGCGCGGGCCTTCGCTCAAGGACAGCTTCACGAACACCCTGCTTTTTTCCTCTTTGAAGGTCACCGAGGAGGAGTCTATTTTGAATTCGCTGTAGCCGTTGTTCCTGTAAAAATCGGCTATTTCCTTTAAATCCTTGTCGAAATCCTGCGGCGCATATATCTTTCTGGGCCTGTTTTTCATCTTCTTCACTATTTTTTTCGCCGGGAAATCCTTCAGGCCGTCTATGCTGACTTCCTCTATGCGGGCTTTAAGCCCCTCTTTTACGTTTATGGCAAGGTAGCAGGCATGCGCGGCCGTGTCTATGCGGGTCTCGTAATCGGCTACGGCTTCAATAAAACCTTTTTCATGGTACTTATCGGTAATCTTTATCAGGTCCTCCCTGATCCTGAGCTCATCGAAGAAATCCTTTTCCTTAAGCGACATTTCCTCCTTGATCGCGCCTTTTGAAAGCGCCTTATACCCCTTTACGGCGATCTCCTTTATCATGTATTTTTCCGACACGATATAGGTTACGCGCACGGTATCGGAGGAGCCGGCCAGGCTTCTGAACTTTTTCGCCACGGGCCTGCCGGGGAGCTCCGCTATATCCACGGAAACTTTTTCAATGCTGCCCAGCCCCAATATGGCCTCGATGTCGGAGTTGATGAAGTCGCCGTAGTAAAGCTTTCCGACTTTTGCCTTGCCGGTCCTGGCGATGACTTTAGGCTTGACATTGATATTGCCTTTGACGGTTATCTCGGCGGGCTCCCAGGGGCCCTTGCCCCCAGCGGCTTCAGGGGCCGGAGCCGGTGCAATGGGCTCCAGTCCCGGCAGTTTGGGAATTTCGGTCGAGACGGCGACCGGCTCAGCCGGCGGAACGGCGGGGGGGATGGCGACGGTTTCCGTGGACGCGGCCGGCGGCGGCGCGGGAGTTTGTGCCGGGGCTGGTGCAGATTCGGTGGAAACGGCAGCGGCGGGATTATCCGCCGCGGTGGCAAAACAGAAAGAGAGAAGCGCAAGAGGTAGCTGCAGAGCGAAGCTCTGCCGGAGTATATATTTTTTCATCTTAAGTCTAAATACGCGGAAATCGGGCAAAAAGTTTCCTCCCCGCCTGCCAGGTGTTACATATCTTTTGTCCATGCAATAATTCGGCGGGCAGGCCCGGCGTCTTCGCCGGAATGACCGCTCTTTACATATTAGCAATTCCCGCGCCGCGCGTAAACCTACCGGGATATCAGAAAAATTCGCCGGACCAAAGACGCTGCACAAAGAGCTCCCACGGCACGACTTCGATGCCGTTCCCAAGAACCCGTGGTTCCCGCTCCAGGCATACGATAAGAGACTTTTTGACGGGGCCATCCTCTTTAAGGGCCGTGAGACCCCTAGAGTCCTCTTCGTATATCCGCTTACCCGCCTTTATTTCCAATGCCAGAAGCTTGTCGTCCAGCAGGAAATCCACCTCAAAGCCGCTGGCCGTTCTCCAGAAAGCGATATCCAGTTCCTGGTTTCTATAGGCCTGATAGGCTTTGAGCTCCATAAGGAGGTATTGTTCGAATGATTTGCCGAATTCCGGAGTCCCCTGCTTCGGCCTGCGCCCGCACAGGTAATTTGCCACGCCGAGATCGAAAAGATAAAACTTCTCGGCCTCGATAAGCCTCCTGTTTTCGGCCTTTTTCCAGGGATGCACCCGAAAGCCCAGGTAGGTATCTTCAAGAATGTCAAAATAGCCGCGCACCACCTTGGGCGAGACGCCGGCTTCCCTGGCGACGTTGGCGTAATTAAGCAGTTCGCTGCTGGTTACCGCGGCCACTTTCAGGAATTCGGAAAACGCCGGGATATTGCGCACCAACGCTTCCCCCGCGATCTCTTCCTTTAAGTAATCGGCCACATAGCCGCGGATATCCTCCACCGGGTCCGGCGACAGGTAATGCGGGGGAAGAAGGCCGGAAACCATAATATTTTCCAGGCTGAAGCCTTCCGTTTCCGTTTTGGAGAGCGGGGTCATGGTCCTTCGCCACGCTCTTCCGCCCAGCAGGTTCGCATGGCTGCGGCGCAGTTTCCTGGCGCTTGAACCGGTAAGCAAAAATGATATTTTTTTGTTTTCTATAAGCCAATGGACTTCATTAAGCAGCGAGGGGATTTTCTGGATTTCGTCAATTACTATGAGTCCTTTGTGGTTCTGATATCTTTCCCTCAGCAAGGCGGGCCTTGCCGCGAATTCCGCGAAAACATCGGTTTTCAGCAGGTCTATTACCAGCGTTCCGGGAAGATTATGGCGCAGCCAGTAAGTTTTCCCTACCTTGCGCGGTCCCCACAAAAAAGCCGATTTGCCGTCGGGGAGCGTCAGTTTGAACTGTCTCGGTAGAATTTTTTTATCCATATCGGCTATTTTATCATGATAAAATACCCTAGTCAAGCATTTTATCATAGCGCTCCCCCGCTCTTTTGCAAAGAGGGGCGGGGGGAGATTTTAAAAACCCGCAAATAAGGAGCGATGGCGATTTTTGATGTGTTAACCATAATATTTTGAGAAAAACCTTTTATTGCGTAACCCATGTATTTTTGAGTATAGGTACTGCCGATTAAGGTAAACCATTCTTCCATACCATTTATTTTCCAATCCTCCCCGGCTGTCTGCTCATAAAAAGACCAAAAACCAGAGTCATTTGATAATTTTTCAAGTAGGACATTAATCATCCCATCAATCCCATAAGCCGCTGAAACTTTTATGCCTTTGGAATAATATAGTCGGGGCGAAAAACTGAGCGATAAATCCTTCTCGCTTTTATAATAAAACACCGGTCCCACCCTTAAATCGCCTTGCGGTTTGACTTCTATGGTAATAAAGTCGCTTTCCTCCATGCCTCCGGATAATTGAATTTGAGCATTCAAATCCAGCGCTGCATAATTGCTAAAAATAATGCCCGAATCAAAAACCTCGGAAAAGCCGGCATAGTTATACTTGTTTTTGCTAGCCTTATCATTTTCTATTGATGTATATTCTCCATCTAGCTTTAAAACCCCTTGGCTAAAACCGAATCTGGCACTGGGAATGGGCGAGGGAAAAAGGACCGTGGTTGGAAATATATGATCGCCTAATACCCTGCGTCTTTTTTTATCCTCATTGTATTTCTTAGCTTTTGACTCGGCGGGATATCCCCGCACGGTGCCTTCTGGAGAATTTATAGACGGATTGCTTGTTGCCATCTCAAGCTGTGCTGCCTGGGTTGTTTCCTGTCCTGTATCCTCTGTCTGCAAAATGGTGAATGACCACATCTGCGATGGTTTCCTCAATATGTTGTTTTTGCGGGGAGTAACGCGCCAATAGTATTGGCCTCCAATAATTAAATAGCCTTTGGGAACCGAGCATGAATTCCCTTTAATCGTAAGTTTTATAACCTCATTTCTACCCGCTTTATCGGCAAAAATGTTTACCACATAGACATTTACATCTTCAATCTTATCCCAATAAAGAGCAGGCGTTGTGGTTTCTATGACGGCATCGTTGACTGGACTTTTAAGACGTGGCTGTGTTTGTACATGTGCCAGGCCAGCATTAAGAAAAAGTGTTACTGCCAGAAAGAATAGTTTTTTCATAAAAAGAAAACCCCCTGTGGTTTGACTTCACCGTAGGGGGAGTTTTTGTCTGCCGCCTAGAACAAACGGGGCGGACAATCAATCCCGAGCTATTCCACTAACCCGGAACGACCGCCGCCCTTTCGCCCAGCTCGCGCTGGACTACATTGGCGACTCCGAACTCGGTGTGGAATATGCCCCAATTTCTTGGAAGCTCTCCCTGCTCTTACGCAGGGTCCCGGTTGAAGCCAGATGTTGGCAAAGTCAGCCAACAATCAGTTTTTAAATTTTATTAACTTGCACCCCCTAAAAAACAAATTAGGCCGTCCTTCTTTCTCTAATTGGGCCAATATTTTAAGTATACAAATTAAACAAACTGAAATTCCAGTAAGCAAATCGCCAACGGCATGTTTGCAGCGCACCATCCGGTCTGAATATTGATTCATTCGTAAAAAGTTCATTTTGTTTAGAAATTGTAGCGGGCGACGTGAGTCGCCTATTGAGCGGACTTACGTCCGCCGCTACAGTTTTGGACCAAAAAACGACTTTTTACGAATGAATCAATATTAGTATTAAGGCAGCTAAAGGCAGCAGGAGCCTTTTCAGGCATTCTACAATGATCGCAGGCCCTTGACCACTAAGAGCTTTAATAAGGACTGGTAGGGAATTCCGCATTTATGGGCTTTAACCATCAGCCTGTCAAGCAGCGAGACCGGTAATCTCAATGGTATCGCTTTTGAAGTCGGTTTCAGATTCGGGAATAACCCCACCCGCGCCGTTGCGCGGTCAATATATTCGGTCGATTCCGCTTTCGCCCAAAAATCAAATTCCGCTTTTTCGCTTTTAAAGTCCAGTGGCTTTTTTTGTTTCTTCATAAAAGCTCCTTTCTTTCCTGCTCATATCCCGCGCCGAGATTACCCTGATCTTGTTATTCCTTACAGTGAACGCGACAAAGATCAATCTGCCGGCATCTGTCGCCCCATAAGCGGCTTTCCTGTCTTCATGGTAAAGAATTTTGCTTTTTTCTATATCGGCTATAACCGGGTTATTTAAAAAAATTTCTTCGCTTTCCGTGTATTTAACCTTATGCTTTTCCCAGTTTTTGCTTATATTGCGTTCATCCCATTCAAACGCTGCCTGGTGAAATGTGGTTTTCATGTATAGAAATAGTATACATCGTTTTTGGTAGATTATCAAGGGCGATCAAGTATCTTAATCGTCCAATTTTTATAAGCTTGGCTGCGACCTTATGGGGAGGGAATGGATTTATCCTCTGGGCGGGGATAAATAAACAAAAAAACAGTCGGTCAAAAGGCCAGCCGGGGAGCGGATATTTTATGGTAAAATACTGGACGGCGCAAAATCTACCGGCGCGAGGCTTCTGAACAATGAAAAAAATTTATATTCTCGACACCAACGTGCTTATACACGACCCGATGTCCTTCACCAAGTTTGAAGATAATACCGTCGTCATTCCCATTTCGGTCATAGAAGAACTGGACACCTTCAAATCCCATGCGGATGAGCGGGGCAAGGCCGCCAGGATCGTCTCCCGGCGGCTGGACGAGATGCGCAAAGCCGGCAAGCTCAACGCCGGCGTAAAGATGGAGACCGGCGGCACGCTGATCGTGGACCTCGATCACGAGCAGGTCCTGCCCAAGGAATTCCTGCTGGCTGACATGGACAATCGCATCCTGAACAGCGCGCTCTGGTTCAACCTGAAGAAACATAACGCCAGCCTGGTGACCAAGGATATAAATCTCCGCCTGAAGGCCGAAGCCGTCGGCATCAACGCCGAGGATTACGAGGCCGGCAAGGTCAAAGTGGACGAGCTCTACCCGGGGCTGGTCACCGTTGAAAAGACCGCCGAATTTATTGATAAGTTTTATAAAGAAAAAATGGCTAAAAACGCGGACGGCGAGCTCGTGGCCAATGAATTCGTCATCTTCAAAGCCAAAGAAGACCCGAAGAAAAGCGCCATGGGCCGCGTGGACTCAAACGACACGTCCGTCGTGAAAAGCTTGAGCCCGGAGTCCGCCCCGTGGGGCATCCGGGCGCTGAACAAGGAACAGCGCTGCGCCATGGAACTCCTGCTGGACGAGAACGTCAAGCTGGTGACGATGATCGGCTCGGCCGGCACCGGCAAGACTTTGATGTCGCTCGCCTGCGGCCTGCAGAAAGCGGTGGAAGAAAACATCTACCGGCGGCTGATCATCTGCCGCCCCATAGTCCCCGTGGGCAAGGATATCGGCTACCTGCCCGGCACCAAGGAAGAAAAATTGTCCACCTGGATGGGCGCCATCTACGACAACCTGGAATTCATAATGGACAGGCGGCACCAGGACGACGCCCTGCAGAAATTCGAGTACCTGCTGCAGAATGAAAAGATAGAGATAGCCTCGGTCACCCATATCCGGGGCCGCTCGCTCCCGAAACAGTATATGATCGTGGACGACGCGCAGAACCTGACCCCGCACGAGATAAAGACGATCCTAAGCCGCGCCGGCGAAGGCACCAAGGTCGTGGTCACCGGCGACCCCTACCAGATAGACAACCCGTACCTGGACATCGCCTCCAACGGCTTGATGTACATAGTGGACAGATTCAAGGGCCAGAAGCTTTACGGCCACCTCACCTTCACAAAGACCGAGCGCAGCCAGCTGGCCGGTCTGGTTGCCGAATTGATGTAAGGAGATTCCTTGCATGGGCGATATTTACTACGCGATAGCCATGGCCGGCCGGGGACTGCGCTTTGCCGAAGCCGGCTTCAGCCTGCCGAAATACATGATAGAGGCCGCCGGCCGCACGCTTTTCGAACACTCGGTCTTCTCGCTCCCTCTTCAATTGGCCGCAAAGATCTTTTTCATCGCTCTCAGCGAGCATGAACAGACTTTCCGCCTGAGCGCTTTCATAAAGGAAAAGCTCGGTCGCTCAGCGGCGGCCGGCCTCGCCTGGGAACTGGCGCTGCTGGACGCGCCGACCCGCGGCCAGGCCGAGACCGTGCTTAAGATACAGGACCTGGTGCCGCCGGAAAGCGCCCTGGCCGTCTATAACATAGACACCTGCTTCTCATCGGCGACGCTCGCGGCCCGGCTGGCCGACCCCCGGGCCAGGCGGGACGGCGTCATAGGGGCGTTCAAGCTCGCGGGGCCGGACCCGAAATGGAGCTTCGCCAGGACGGGCCCCGGCGGGGCGGTCGTTGAGACCGCGGAAAAGGTCCAGATCTCCGACAACGCTCTGACCGGCCTTTACCATTTCAGCCGCTCGGCCGATTTTTTTGAGGCGGCCGGCGCGGCGGTCCGCGGCGGCGAGACCGAGCGCGGGGAATTTTACGTGGCGCCGCTTTACAACAGGCTTATAGCCGGCGGACGCAGGTTCGTGCTGGACGAGGCCGAAGAGCTTATCCCGCTCGGCACGCCGGAAGACGTGGCCGCGTTCCGGCGGAAGGCCCAAAGATGAGCCCGGGCCCTGAATTTTCGGTTGTTGTGCCTTGTTATAACGAAGCGCCCAATCTCCAGCCGCTCCTTGAGGCGTTTTCCGCCGCCGGCCGCAGGTGGACCGGGGAAGACCTGGAACTTATCTTGGTGGATAACGGCTCTTCGGACGGCACAAACGCGGAACTTGCGCGCCTGTTGCCGCTTTATCCCTTCGCCAGAAGCGTAAGAGTGGAAGTCAATAAAGGCTACGGCTTCGGCATCCTCAGCGGGCTGTCCGCGGCTTGCGGCGAATACATAGGCTGGACGCACGGCGACCTGCAGTTCGATCCCGGCGCCATCGCCGAAGCGGCCGGGCTTATCGCTGATGCGGGCGGGGGGAATATTTTCGTGAAAGGCCTGCGCCGGGGGCGGCCTTTTTCCGACCGGTTCTTTACCGCAGGCATGTCGCTCTTTGAGACCCTGCTGATGGGAACGCCCCTGCGGGACATCAACGGCCAGCCCACGCTTTTTCACCGGTCGCTGCTGGAGGCCTGGAACGCGCCGCCGCACGATTTTTCGCTTGACCTTTACGCTTATGCCGCGGCCGCGAAAGCGGGTTTTAAAATCGTCAGGTTCGACGTCGTGAACTCTGAAAGAGCGCGCGGGGCCTCAAGCTGGAACAGGGGGCTTTGGTCCCGGCTCCGCCTGGCTTTGCGCACGATAGTTTCCAGCGTCAGGATACGGACGGGACGGGGACCGCGCTGATGAAAGGCCTGATGAATTACGTTTTTTATTTCTCCATCAGCGCGGCTTTTCTCGCCAACGCCGGTTTCCTGGCGGCGGAGCTGGCCGCCTGGGCCGGGAGTGGAAACCGGAAAAAGAAACTGGGTCTGGTCCTTTTACTGGCCGCCGTTTTTGCCGCCGGCCGGCTTTTTTACGGCGGCGCCGCGCCGCGCGGCGGCTACGACAACGATCACGATTTCCAATACCTGAGCATCAGTTTTTTTCAGCCCGGGTCCGTCGGCATGGCCATATCCTTGAAGGAAGCCTCGCCGCTTATCTTTGACGCGCTCGGCGACGCCGCCTCAGGGTTCTCGCTTAAGGCTGCGCCGGTGAAGAACCGGCTGCTGATGTTCCTGGCGGCGGTCCTGCTGTTCGCCTGTCTCCGGGCGCTGGGCTTCGGGCAATCGTCGGCGTGTTTCGGGTTCGCGCTTTTCTATTTCAATTTCCTGGCGGCCCTGAACGCCAACACGTTCTCCACAACGGCGGCTAACATGTTTTTCCTTTTCTCCAGTCTTTACGCGGCCGCCGTTTTTGAAACGGCCCGCCGGGACTTTAAAGGCCTGCTCTGGGCGCTGTCCGCTTTTTTCCTGGTCTGGACCGGGCGCTATGAATTGGCCGTTATGCCGGCGCTTATCTTGTGCGCCTCTCTGCTGCACCCGGCCGGGGCGCTGCGCGCCCTGGCCTCTCGGCCCGGCGCCGGGGGCCGGGTCTGGCTGTTCCTGGGCCTGGCCGCGGCGCTTTGCGCCGGCTGGACAATGCTGGTGCTGGCGCGGCTGAATTATAACGGGCCGCAGCCGAGGGAAGCCGCACAACTGCTGGCGCATCTTCAATACCAGCTTGGAGAGAAGAATCTGGGGGTGTTCCTGCCTTCGGCGGCCGGCCTTGTCCCATATCTTGTCGCCGGGGCTTTCATTTTGACTTTTCTTAACGCCTGGTTCTCCGCGCGGCGCAGCCCCGGGCTCGTTTCCTGGGCGATTCTCCTGCTGTGTGCCCTCTGTTTCTGTTCCATCTTCATGCTGCAGGACGGCTATCCCCTGCAATTCATGCGTCACCGGCTTTATTTCTTTACCCCGTTCGTGTTTCTTTTCGCGGCGGCCTGGGAGGCGTGCTGGGCACGGTTTACCGGGCGGACAGCGGTCGCGCTTAAGTGGTGCCTGCTGGCCTGCTTGTGCGCCGTCTACCTGAAGGCGAACGCAAAAGCGGCGCAAACGCTTGAGCCGGAGAAAAGGACCAATGACCTGGAATGGGCGCTGCTGCTGAAGGCGTCGCAAAACTGGCCCGAAGGCTGCGCGCTGATCTATCCCGACTGCGATAAGCATCACCGCTATCTTGTTCTTAATAAATATTTCCCGCTTTTATCAGGCGGTTGCGGGCGCAAAGCGCCGGCGTGCGTCATAAAATACCTGCCGCCGATCTACAGGGTCTTTAATGACGCCGGCCCGAAGTTCCCCCGCGATTATACTCCCGCCTCCCCTTCTTACGCGGGGCCGGGCGCCAGGCCCCTTTATGAATCCGTCTTCCCGCACCGGTTCTATACCGCATGGGATTCTGAAACCCGTGAGGAGATTCCCCTAAGAATAGGGTTTTATTACGCCGACAGCCCTAAAGACCGGGCGTGGCTGCTGAACAGGGAAGGACTCTGTATCTTTAAAAACGGCGCCTTCGGCGGGGCTGAAAACACTTTCCGGGAAGCCCTGAAATTGGACCCCGATTGCGGCATCTGCGGGCTTAATCTGAACGCCAGCCTCGTCTTCGGCGGTAAGGAACCCGAGGCCCTGCGCCGTATCGCGCGCGCGGCGGCCGCCGGTCCCGCCGGAGCTCAGGCGGCGCTGCTGGCCGCTTTGAAACGCGCGGCCGCCGGCGAAGACGCCGGAGCGCTGGCGGAACTGAACGCTTTTATCGCCGCAAACTACGATGACGAGTATCTGTCTATGGGCTTTGCTTATCGTTCCGCGCTGAAGGCCAGGCAGGATACGGCAAGGATTAAGGATTAAGCCTGTCCGCTGATCCGCTGTATCTTTTCCTTCATCCTTCAGCCTTCCGAAAATTGCTCCGGCAATTTTCGGGTTGGGCCTTTAGGCCCAGGGTTCATTAGGCCCAAAGACCCTCCCCCTGCAACTCGCTAATGGGCTAAACTATTGATTCATTCGTAAAAAGTTCATTTTGTTTAGAAATTGTAGCGGGCGACGTGAGTCGCCTATTGAGCGGACTTACGTCCGCCGCTACAGTTTTGGACCAAAAAACGACTTTTTACGGGAGAATCAACTATTAAACATAGTTAAAGATACCGCGTAAGGACAAGGCAAAGTGTTTAGAGTAAAAACGATATTACTGAAGACCGCGCTGCTATTTTCTTTCGCAGGTTTCTCCGCCGCGGACCCCGCGCCGGCGCGGACTGCTTTTGAAGCCGATATAAGCGCGCCGCCTGCCGTCCAACTCCTCATCTCCCTGGCACCGCAGGCGGGTTCCCTGGAGAACCTGCCCGTTCCGAAAGCGGCCTCCGCGCCGCCCGCTCCTGAAAGTGAAAAAGTCATACAGCCCGGCCGCGAGCTTACGCCCAAAGTAGAAGACCCCATCCGGGTAAAGGCCATACTTAAACTGGTCGGCGATATTTACAACAACGTCCACCTGCCCTATCCGCAGGACGGCTCCACTTTCAAGAACAAGGAAGGCAAACTGCCCGGGCAACCCCTCGGTTTTTACAAGGAGTACACCCTTTTGACCGGCGACGCTCCTCATACTGTCGTTATCGGCGGGCAGACCTGGCAGGTAGCCCCGGACCTGAACGCGCGGACGAAAATTACAAAATCCCCCTGAAAATAATAATGCTATGACGACACGCGCGGTTTTGTGTTTGGCCCTGGCCTTATGCGCCCCGCCGGCGCTCCGGGCCGGGGAAACGACGGTCGGCTTTAAGACTGCGGACGGCTGCGCGCTGGAGGCGTTTTACCTGGCGCCTTCAAGCGGGGGTTATGTATTCGTCAATTCGCACGGCCTGGGTTCAGACAGAAACGAATGGCGGACCTTTGAAACGGCGCTTGAAAAAGCCGGGTTCGGCTACCTGTCCTTTGATTTCAGGGGGCACGGAGGAAGCCTGAAATGCTGCGGGCGGGGGATAGATTACCGGAACTTTACCCGCGCCGACTGGCAACTGCTTTCCCGGGACATAAAAGCCGCCGTCGGTTTTTTGAAGTCAAAAAAAGTATCCCGGCGCAGCGTCGTTTTATGCGGGGCGAGCATAGGCGCCAATCTCTCCGTAAAAGCGGCCTCCGAAGGCCCGGCGCCGGCGGGGCTGGTCCTGCTTTCCCCGGGACTTGACTATGCCGGCGTAAAGAGCGCGGATTTTTTTCCCGCCGGTCCCGGCCTGCGCTTTTTTATAGCGGCCGCGCCGGATGATGTTTATGCCTGGCAAAGCTCGCTTTATCTGGCCGGGCTCGCGAAAAACAGGAAGATCGGGGTTTCCTTTAAGGCCGGGCCGTCCGGCCACGGCGTCAAGATGCTCGCCGCCCCCGGCTCTTCCCTTATAGCCGAGCTCCTCGGCTGGGCCAAAAGCCTGAAATGAATTTAGCTATTGAAAACCCGCAGATTTTGTATTAGACTATATTATAGAGTCGGCCGGAAACCGGTATTTCCGGAGGTCTGTTTTTGTCTAAAACGCAGGCGGTTCTATTCCCGGTCTCTACGGCCCGGACGGCTTTACGCGGCGCTCCTTAAGGGGGTATTATGGAAGACAAAAAAATTGTAACTTTACAGCTCAGGCTTACCAGGAGAAACGCGCTGGTCATATTGGCCGGTTTTTTCCTGTGCTGGCGGCCCGGGTCGCTGGGCTCTGAACAGCTTACGCTCACCACTTACTACCCGGCGCCCTACGGCGGCTACGCCAGTCTGCTGACCACCAGCCAGACTCTGTTGGCCAGGGACGGCGGGATGGTGGGCGTTGGAACGGGAACGACGACTCCGACGAGTACTTTACATGTAGTAGGACAAGGTCAATTTGTTGTTGACGGTGTCGGGGCGGATACGGTCGGTTACGGAACTTTGGGCGTTACCCGCTCTGCTTCTGGAAGTACGTTATCATATATCGCTATGACCAGAAGCGGGAATGTAGTTAAAGCGATGGGTATTGATTCCGGTAATAGATGGGTGTTCGGTTTGCCTGCGTCGGGCACACAGATAATTCCAACTGCCCAGATGGTCATTGAACAAACCGGCAACGTCGGCATCGGAGCGCCGGACCCCACGGAAAAGCTGCATGTAAACGGAAATTCAAGAATTGAGAACGGAAATTTAATGATGCCCGCCAACAACAGTGTCGGTTTTATTGAGGGCATGTGCACACTAAAAGCTTTCGCCCCCGGGCCGCAGACCTATTGCCCAAATACTGACATGCGCGTTATGGGCGTTTTCGGCAACGCCACCAGATGTCAGACCGGCGGAAGTCTTTTGTTAGACAACAGCACGGATATGAATATACCGAGTAACTGGATACCTCATGTGGAGCAGAACTGTTCCGGATTTCTGCTGTGCTGCAAAGTCACGACATACTAGCCTATGGCTGTGCCGCCTGCCTGCCGGCAGGCAGGTATCAGGGCCTATGGTTATCAGACGGCCCAAGAAGGAGCGGAATTTGAAAAAAGAGGGAAATAGAAAAATTGCCGTCAAAGTCAGTCTTAAGAAGTATAATCTTAACACTGCCCGCTATGCCGCATACGCCGTAAGCGATGCGGCTTACGTGTTTATAGCCCCGTCCGGCAAGGGAGCCGTGGCGGTTGAATTCACCCTCAAGAACGGGTCACAAGTCACAGGTCATGACAAGTCACACGTCACACGTCACACGTCACAAGCCGGAAATTACATGACGGCGGCCGGGAATCTGGTTCGGCGTTTCCGGGAAGAGCTGAAAGATGAGAAAATACGCGCCGCCGTCTTCGACGCGAACCGGGACCTGCGGGAGTTTATGATCTTGAAAGCCCTCTCTTACGATACGGCCGCCCCCCCGGCCGAACAGGAAGACTCCGGCCTCACGCCGGAACAGGAAAAGGAACTGGACGCTTTGATAGCGCAGGTGGAGAGCGAGATAAAAAAGGAATCGGCCGGGAGCGGGACCAAAGACCCGCTCGGCATCACCAGGACGTGGGAAGAAAAATATGGCGCAAAAACCGGCCGCAAAAGGAACTAACCTTTCCGGGGCCGTTCTGCCCCAGGTATTGTGGAAAAAGACGGGCGGCAATTACCTGCTGACCAACGACTCCGGGCACCACGCGTGGCTTGAGGAAAAAAACTTCGCCGCGGTTACGGCGGGCAGGCTCCCGCAAACAAGCCCGCTATTCGCCGAACTGGCCTCAAAAGGCTTTATCCGCAGCCGCCTTGATTTCAACGACCTGGCGGCCAAGTGGAAAAAGCAAAACGCCTATCTTTATTACGGGCCGGGCCTGCATATACTGGTGCTCACTCTGCGGTGCAACCATAAATGCCTTTACTGCCAGTCCGCCGCCGCCGGTTTAGGCGCCAAAAACACGGATATGCCGCTTGCGACCGCGCGCAAAAGCGTGGATTTCGCTTTCAACTCGCCGAACCCGGGCATAACCCTGGAATTCCAGGGCGGAGAGCCCCTTCTTAACTGGGAAGCGCTTAAAGGGACGGTGGCATACGCCCGCAAAAAAGCCAAAACCTCCGGTAAGGAGCTGAAACTGGCCCTTGTGTCCAATTTCAGCCTGCTGACCGCTGAAAAAGCCGCTTTCCTGCTGGCAAACGAGGTTTCCATCTGCACCTCGCTTGACGGACCCAAAGACCTGCATAACAGAAACAGGCTGTTCACGGGCGGCAATTCGCACGGCGAAACCCTGAAATGGCTGAAATATTTCCAGAAAAAAAATGCCGCGCCGCCGCCGGGCTGCCGGGTGTTCAAGCCCAGCGCGCTGCTGACCGTATCAAAATATTCACTTTCCCGCCACCGCGAGATAATCGATGAATACGTAAAAGCGGGCCTTGAAGATATTTTCATCAGGCCGCTGGCCCCCATAGGCTATGCCAAAAGCCTCTGGGGCGCGATAGGCTACGAGGCGAAGGACTTCTCCGCTTTCTATCTCAAAAGCCTTGATTATATCCTTAAGCTTAACCGCGGAGGCGTTGTCATAAGAGAAAAGACGGCGGCCATGATGCTGGATAAGATAATAAATTTCCGGTACCCCGGCTATCTTGACGCGCGGTGTCCCTGCGGGGCGGCCATAGGCCAGCTGGCCTACAATTACAACGGGGACATCTATACCTGCGATGAAGGCAGGATGGTGGGCTGGGCGGGCGACGTTCTGTTCAAGCTCGGCAATGTGTTCAGGGACGCTTATAAAAAAGTGATGTCAAGCGGCCTCACCAGGGTCTGCGCCGTGTCCTCCAACCTTGAGGCCCAGCCGGCCTGCGCCCGCTGCGCGTATAAGCCGTATTGCGGGGTCTGCCCGGTCTATAATTACGCGACCCAGGGGTCCTTATGGGGCAATATGCCTTCAAACGACCGTTGCGGGCTTTTCAAAGGCATCTTTGAAACGCTTTTCGCGTTTTTAAAAAACCCCGGGAACACCGCGATCCTCAAAAAATGGGTGGCTAAATGAAGGATATAAATGAAGGCACAAAGAAAATGATTTTAGATCCCGGCGTCTATTGCGCCGAAGCTGTGCGGCTGGCCGCTTTCGTGTTCTCCGACAGGGCCGCAATCAGGGTTGTGCCGCGCGGGAGAGCTTCAACAGCGGTCATAAGCGGGCCGGATGCCGAACGCCTGGCGGGAGAGTTCATGAACGAAGTCTTAAACCAGCAGTGCAGACTGGACCTCGCGAAAAAAAATTCCAAAATAGCCGGGATCATCGTTACCAAGGCGCTTCTTTCAGCCGCCGGAAAGTAGGGTATAGGGTTCAGGGTATAGGGTATAGGGTACAAGGAGTTCCTTATAACTCTGCCCTCTCCCCTCTCCCCTCTACCCTCTACCCTCTACCCTGCTTTATGCCCGATATACCGTTCTGGAACAAATGCAATAATAAGTGCGTAATGTGCACCAATCTGGGCGAGTTCGCCGCCCAGCCCCCTTCGCGGTACGGCCTTAAACGCCAAATAGAGAAACTGGAACGTTATCTTAAGGGCTTCGGGCGGATCTATCTCAAGAACGCGGATAAAGCGGATTTTATAAGCCTGACCGGCGGCGAGCCGACCCTGCATCCGGATTTTTTCAAGCTGCTGGCTTATTTCAGGAAAAGGCTGCCCGAGACCGACATCTCGCTGCTTTCAAACGGCCGAAGATTCGCCGATAAAGGGTTTACGGAGCGGTTTTTAAAGATAGCCAGGCCCCCGTTTACCGTGGCTGTCTCAATACACGGGAGTTCGGCTTCGGCGCATGACAGGGTGGCCGGGATAAAAGGCGCCTTCAGCCGGACCGTAAAGGGCCTTGAGAACCTGTTCGCGGGCCTTAAGGGAGGTGGGGGGGCGGGGGTGGAGATAAGACTGGTCCTGCACCGGCTGAACATCGGGGAGTTTAAGAAAACGCTGGCGTTCCTGCTTGAAAGATTCCCGGCCCCGGAGTTCTACAGGGTGGTGGCCATCCATTACGAGATAGAGGGCCTGGCTTTTGAAAACCATAAACGCCTGGCGCTTAAGCTCTCGGCTTCGGCCGGGACCGTAAACGCCACCGCCGGGCTGATAGCGAAGTTTCCGGATTTCAGGCTTTATCATTTCCCGCTTTGCCTGGTAAAAAAAGAATTGCGCTCAAAATGCCGGATAACCCTGCCGGCCGAGGACCGGATTTACCCCCCCAAATGCGCCGGCTGCCGCGCCCGGAAAAAATGTCCGGGCCTGATGCTCGAATACTACAAAACACAGTTATTTCATCAGATTAAGCCGATACACACAGTGTCACAAAGTAACACTTTCACGACACTGAATCTATTAACCTTGTCTTCTCTGCTGAGCGCCTGCCGCGCGCGCATTATCCTATTGACATGACATTACAAATTAGTAAAATAAGGTATGCCTGATATTACTCATGTTTCCAAACACGCCCTCCGCCGCTATCTATGGACATCCGTGCATGATGATTTGGCCCGAAAGATGGTATTTATCGGCGGGCCGCGGCAGGTCGGCAAAACCACCTTCGCCCTCAGCTTCCTGATGACTCCGCCGAAAAATGAGACGCATCCGGCCTATATGAACTGGGACCGTGCCGATCATCGGGAGCGTATATTGAGCGGAGAAATGCCCTCCAACGAAAAGATCATACTTCTCGACGAAATCCACAAGTACGCGCGCTGGCGCGGCCTTGTCAAAGGGCTTTATGATACGCAGAAATCCAAGCTTTCCATTCTCGTGACGGGATCCGCCCGGCTGGATTATTATTGCAAGGGCGGCGATTCCCTCCAGGGACGATACCACTATTACCGGCTGCATCCTATCTCGCTGCGCGAACTGGACCCGGCGGCGAACACTAAAACGGTCCAGCAACTGCTCCGATTCGGAGGTTTCCCGGAACCGTTGTTCGCGGGCAGCGAGCGGGAGCATCGCCGCTGGCAAAAGGAACATCAGGATCGGTTCCTCCGCGATGATCTGCGGGATCTGGAACAGGTCAGGGAAGTGTCCCTGATTGAACTCCTTGTGAATCATCTTCCGCGCTGCGTGGGCTCGCCCCTTTCGGTAAGAAGCTTAAGCGGGCTCCTGCAGGTGTCCCACGAGTCGGCGGAGCGCTGGCTGACAATTCTTGAGCGGCTTTATGTCTGTTTTCGAATCGCTCCCTATGGAAGCGCGCGGATCCGGGCGGTGAAGAAGGAGCGCAAGCTTTATCTATGGGACTGGTCCCAGGCGCCAGAGGGTGGGCCGCGCTTTGAAAATATGGTCGCCTCACAGCTCCTTAAGTACTGCCACTGGCACGAGGACACGCAGGGCCGGCGCATGGAGCTGCGCTATCTGCGTGATACCGACAAACGCGAAGTTGACTTTGTAGTCCTGCGCGATGGGGCGGCGGAGTTCACCGTGGAGTGTAAAACCGGCGAGCGCGGGGTATCACCGGCAAGCATTTATTTTAAGGAGCGCACCAAAATCCCGGCATTCTACCAGGTGCACCTCGGGTCCAAGGATTTCACGCATGCCGGCAGTGGAGTGAGAGTTCTTCCCTTTGAGCGTTTTTGCAAGGAACTAGCTCTCCCATAGGTCGCCTGGCCGTTACGATGGATATCTCAATGCGCAGAAATTGGTAACTACTCAGATACTTAATCATATTTTGACCGCAATAGTCTAATTTTTTGCTGGACTCCGCCCCATCCTTATTTGTACTATTTACAGGATGGAACAATCCCACCTCATTCAGGGTCGGTTTCTGCGAGAACCGGATATCGCAGATATCCGCTGCCTGATTGCGGCGCACCCCGACTGGAGCCGCCGCCGCATTTCAGTAGAACTGGCCCAAGCCTGGAATTGGCGTACCTGCACCAACCAGCTCAAAGACATGGCCGCCCGCAGCCTGCTCCTGAAGTTGGAGCAGCGAGGTATGCTCGCCTTACCACCGCGCCGGCAGGAAGCCACGCGACGTTTGCCTATTGCCGCCGCAATGTCCGCTGACGAACTTCCGCCTGCAAATATTACCGGGCCTCTGGCGGCGCTTCAGCCTTTGCGTTTGGAAACGGTGACTGCAGGCTCGCCGGACTACGCCGTCTTCCGGCGGTATCTGGCGCTCCATCATTATCTGGGCTTTCGCGGCCCTGTAGGCGAAAATGTTTCCTATCTGGCGCGGGACTGTCAGGGACGCGCTCTGGCTTGCATTCTTTTCGGCGCTGCCGCCTGGAAAACGAAGCCCCGCGACAGTTGGATAGGCTGGGACGACGCCACCCGCGCGCGCCGCCTGCCGCTCTTGGCCAACAACAGCCGTTTCCTGATTCTGCCCTGGGTTCGCGTACCACACCTGGCCAGCCACCTGTTGGGGCGCATCACCCGAAGGCTGGCCGCCGACTGGCAGGCCCGATACGGACATCCGGTATGGCTGGCAGAAACATTCGTAGAGCGGCAACGCTTCCAGGGCACCTGCTACCGCGCCGCCAACTGGACTTGTGTGGGACAAACACAAGGCCGCACCCGGCAGGACCGCGTCCACAACATCAGCGCACCGGTCAAAGACATCTATCTCTACGCCCTGACGCCCCGCTTTCGGGAGGAACTCAAGTCAGTGGACGCGTGAACAACTTCTCCCTCTGGCGCGGAGTAATCCCGAAGCCCTGATTGACATTATTCTGGCCCTGCAGGAAGAAGTCCGGGCATTGCAATTGGCTAACCAGGCCTTGCAGAAACGAGTAGAAGCCCTGGAAGCCCGGCTGGCCAAGAACAGCGGCAACAGCGATAAGCCCCTCATCCGACGGCTACTCCAAACCCGACCCCAGTAACCTGCGTAAAAAGGGCGGACTCAATTCCGGCGGGCAAAACGGACATCCGGGCAGCGCCTTGCTCCTTGCAGACAAGCCGGATTCTATCATCCTCCACCGCCTCAAGCGCTGCCCATGCGGCTGCGGCGCTTCCTTGCGCCATCAGCCCGTGCTCCGCCACGAGAAAAGACAGGTCTTCGATTTGCCTCCGCAGAAGCTCGTTGTCACCGAGCACCGCGCCGAGGTCAAGCTCTGTCCGAATTCCGGCCGCGAGGTTTCGGCCGCATTCCCCGCCGGCGTTAATGCCCCCACGCAATATGGCCCGCGCTTCAATGCCTGGCTGGTCTACCTGCGCGGACAGCAGTTCATCCCTTTGGATCGTATCAGTCAGCTGTGCGCCGATCTTTTTAGCAGGCCGGTCAGCGAGGCGACCGTTCAGGCAGCAACCGCCGCGGCCTATAATGCGCTGTCCGGTTTCGAGACCAGGGTTTTCGGCCTCGTAGTTCAGGCGCCTATCGCTCACGCCGACGAAACCGGTTTGCGCGTGGCAGGCTCGCTCCACTGGTTGCATGTCCTCAGCACCAAGAGCCTCACATGGTATGGTATCCACCGCAAGCGCGGCAGCGACGCCATCAGGCACTTCGCCCTTCTTCCCCGCTTCGCCGGCAGGCTCATCCACGATTGCTTAAGCGCCTACCTTGAGTTAAAGTGCCTTCACGGCTTATGCAATGCCCACCTGCTGCGCGAACTCGCTTTTCTTAGCGAGGTACTGCGCCAGAAGTGGGCCAAACGGATGCTGTGCCTGCTTCTTAAGATGCATCGCTCCGTTGGCGCGCACCGGATTCGGGCGGGGCCATTCTCCGTGCCGCAGTCGGCGGCCTGGACCAGAAAATATCAGGCCGTTCTGCGCGAAGGCTTCGCCGAAAATCCGGAGACTCAATCCTTATCGGGGCGGCGGGGTCGTCCCAAACACACAAAGGCTCAGAACCTTCTGCTCCGGCTCCGGCAGCATGAGAATTCCGTGCTCGCCTTCCTCGAGGATTTTCGGGTCCCCTTCAGCAACAATCAGGCCGAACAGGATCTGCGCATGATGAAGGTTCAGCAGAAAATATCCGGCGCTTTCCGTACGCTTGAGGGCGCACAGACCTTTGCGCGCATCCGCGCCTACCTGTCCACCGTGAGAAAGAACAAGCGCGATGTCTTTCAGGAAACCATCAACGCTCTTATCGGCCTGCCGTTCATGCCGAATGCCGCTTCATAGGGACCTGGGCAGTTACGAAACCTATCTGAAAGAAGAAATAGAGGCTGAATTAGCCCTGCGCAACATTTCAAGTTTTCATCGCTTTTTGCCTCTTGTCGCAAGCGAAAATGGCAATATAATAAATTTCTCATCTATTTCCAGGGAGACCGGCACCTCTTATAAGACGGTCAAGGAATATTTTAAAATACTGGAGGACACGCTGATAGGATTCTTTTTGCATCCTTATGTCGCTTCCGAGCGTAAGCGGTTGGTAAAACATCCCAAATTTTATTTCTTTGACACCGGGGTGGCGAGGACCCTGGCCGGGAAAGCATCTGCGCCAATTAAACAGGGCACATCCGAATACGGGAAAGTTTTTGAGCATTTTATCGCGCTGGAGATTCTGCGATTGCGCGACTATATGGATAAAGATTTCAATCTTTCGTTTTATAGAACAGAGCAAGGGGCCGAAGTAGATTTTATTATTGAAATTCCGGAAGGTGGGATTTTCGCGGTTGAAGTTAAATCATCCGGCGACCCCCATTCAAGCGAATTGCGGGGACTTAAATCTTTTGCTAGAGATTTTCCCAAAGCGGAACCGCTTTGCGCCTGCCTTGCCCAAAAACAGCGCGTGATTGAAGGAATAAAGATAATGCACTGGCGGGAATTTTTTTCTTATATTGGTCTTGTATAATCTACCCCACCACCTCTTTGTTCCTTTGTGGAAATGCTCTGGTCAGGACAAACATTCTGATTCTGAATGGGCCGGCGGCAGGTTGCCGAGCGAGGCCGAGTGGGAGTACGCCGCCAGGAGCGCGGGCAAGGAGAGGAAGTATCCATGGGGCGACGAGGAGCCTTCATGCGAACGTGCCGTGATGAGCCAGGGCGGAACCAGTTGCGGGGGGGGGGCACGACCTGGCCTGTGTGTTCAAAGACTGCCGGGAACACGAAGCAGGGACTTTGCGACATGGCAGGCAATGTCTGGGAGTGAACACAGGACTGGCATCACAATTCATACAACGGAGCGCCGACTGACGGCAGCGTATGGGAAGGTCCTGCGGGCTCCGGCCAGGTTTTTCGCGGCGGGTCCTGGACCTTCTCCTGCCGCTATAGCTGCTATGGGGACTTGAAACTGATGAAGTGGCTGGAGAACTACAATCCTATAGCCTTGGTTGCCAACTCTATCTTTGTGTACAACTTCACGCACAACCCGCAAGCATTAAGCATAATCGCCGATATACTCCAACTCCAGGGCGATAGCTCACGCGCTGCCCGGTTACGCGAGTGGTTAAAAAAGATAGGACTACCAAAGAACCAATCTGCCACAGTTTACCATTAGGGGATTGGGTAGTGATGGAAAACGAGATTTTAAACTGGACGGACTAATCACATGAAGTCCTAAAACCCGCGGTATTTTCTGATGCTGACAAGTCGCTGGAAATAATACGGGTTTGCAATGGAGTCTATGTGAATCCCGTTGGTAAACGAGGCGTGAACAAAAAATCCCTTTCCCACATAAATGCCCACATGGTCCACTTTCCTGCTTCCGGGCTTCTTCATAACTCCTAGGCCGCCTGCCTGGCGCGGATCTTTGAAGTTTTTCCTCTTCGTTGTCCTGTTTGCAATTTAGAAATGGAGCCGGTAGCCGTAATCCTTAACGACAAGGAACTTGTAAGACTCCTGACACACCTGGGCCTGCCTGCCGAATATCCGAAGTTTAAGCCGGCCCCGCAAGCGTCGCTATATAAACAATCCTGCGGCCCGTCGGACAACGGCTGCCAACAGCAGGGGATAGGGTGGAGGGGAGAGGGTAGAGTTATAAGGAGCTCCTTACCCTCTACCCTGATTTAGCCCCTCCACAGGCTCCGCCCGGTAACAGCCGGGCGCGGCGGAGCCTTTTCAAATT
>JACQYT010000120.1 GCA_016208085.1 Elusimicrobiota bacterium
ATTTCAAGCCGGAGAACAGGCCGCTGATAATAAAAGCGTTAAGGCAGGCAAACAGGCTGGACTTAATGAGGAAAATATTGGGATAGCAAGAAAGCCGGATAGCGAGAGAGCGTGGTAGCCAGAGGATGTGACAATAAAGACTTTTTACTTTCTTACTCTCTCGCTTTCCTGCTCTCTTGCTATCCCGCTATTTCGCCGGTTTCACGCGGTGCAGCGCTTTTATCATCTCTTCGGCGTAGAGCGAGAATTTTTCCAGCCCGAAGCCCTTGATGTCCTTTAGTTCTTCCGCGGTCTTCGGGTTTATCAGGGCCGCTTTTTCCAGCAGATCGTTGCCGAGCACCGCTTCGGGCAGCATATTCCTTTTATTGGCCGTCTCAAGGCGCCAGGCCTTCAGCAGCTTGAACCTTTCGCGTATCCCCTCAAAATGCAGACGCTTTTCAGGCGGGATATTGCGCTTGGGGAACTGCACCTCGGGGGCTTTCATGCCGGCATATACGGCGTCTTTTATCCAGGGCCCGTGATTTATCAGGACATAGCCCGTAACCCCTTTGAAGATCGAAAGCTTATCCAGCGCCTCTCTGGGCGCGATGGCAAGCCTAAACATCAGGTCCTCGCTTATTATTTTGAAAGGCGGCTTGTTTCTTTCCATAGCGGCTTTCTCGCGCGCGATATAAAGTTCGCGCAGAACCGCAAGCCCGCGGCCGTTAAGCAGCCGCGCCTGGTGCACCCTGAAAAAACCGTCCTCGTCAAAACCGTTATTGCCGGACTCAAGGGCCGCTATCTCCGAAAACTGCCCCTGGATCTCGTCCAGGCGGCCTTTTTTGCGCAGTTCCTCGGCGAAGATCGCGCGCAGTTTATGAAGATAGAGCACATCGCCTATGGCGTAATCAAGCATTTCCTTCGTCAGCGGCCGGCGGCCCCAGTCCGCCTTCTGGAATTTTTTGTTCAGGTCCACGCCCATGTGCTCTTTCACCATATTTTCAAGACCGCAGCGCTTGAGACCGAGATATTTGGCGGCTATCATCACGTCAAAAATATTTTCAAATTTAACGGGCAAGGAGGCCTTCAGGGTCTTGATGTCGGATTCCGCCGAATGAAAGATCTTTTCAATATGCCGGTTCGCGAAGACCGGCGCCAGCCCCCGCACGTCCACGGACAGGGAATCCACCACGGCGTTCAGGTGCTCGCTGGCCAACTGCACCAGGCAGAGCTGTTCCCGGTAGACGTACATACTGTTGGATTCGGTGTCTATGGAGACGTATTTATGCGTCAGGAGCTTCGGCACAAGGGCGTCGAAATCGGCCTGCCGGTCTATAAAAACATAGGGCATATTGAATATAATAACATATATGCGTTATATAATTTTCTACAAGCCTTACGGCGTCCTCTCGCAGTTCACCTCCGCGCACGGGCACAAATCGCTGGCCGATTTTGGTTTTCCAAAAGGCGTCTATCCGGCGGGGAGGCTTGACGCCGACAGCGAAGGGCTGCTGTTGCTGACCTCGGATGGAAGTTTCCAGAGCTGTATCGCGGAGCCGAAGCATAAGACCCCAAAGGTCTATCTTGCGCAGGTAGAGCGCGTCATCAGCGCCGAGGCGCTGGAAAAACTGGAGAAAGGCGTGGTTCTGAACGACGGCCCGACCCTGCCATGCCGGGCCCGCCCGGCAGAAGAACCTGCGCTGCCACCGAGGGAGCCGCCGATACGGTTCAGGAAAACCGTGCCTGTTTCCTGGGTGGAGATAGAGCTGAAAGAGGGCCGCAACCGCCAGGTCCGAAGGATGCTGGCATGCGTGGGATTCCCGGTTTTAAGGCTTATACGCCGGGCCATAGGCCCGGTAAGGCTTGACGACCTTAACCCCGGCCGATGGCGGGAGCTGACCGCGCTTGAACTGCGCGCGCTCTATAGCAAGAAAGCGTGACAGCGAGAGAGCAAGACAGTAAGAAAGCAAAAAATATTTATTACCACATCCTCTGACTATCACGCTCTCCGGCTGTCACGCTGTCTGGTTGTAACACTGTCACACTAATAACGAGGAAAATACTATGTCCCTTCCCCCCAGGATCGGTTTTATCGGTCTCGGCGCCATGGGCCGCGCCATGGCCGAAAATCTGCTCAAGGCCGGCTTCAATGTGTCGGTTTACAACCGCGATCGCATGCATACGCGCTTTTTTGCGGACAAGGGCTGCGCGGTGGCGCCCGCTCCGAAAGACCTGGCCGGGATGTGCAATGTGATAATAACCATGGTGGCCGATCCGGACGCTCTGGACTGTGTGCTCCAAGGCCCCGCGGGCGTTTTTGCGGCGGACTTCGGCGGCAACATACTGATTAACGCAGGCACGGTTTCGCCGGCGTATACCCGCAAACTGAAAGACATCTGTTTCCGGCTGCGGGTGAAGTTCATAGACTGCCCCGTCACGGGCTCAAAGCCCCTGGCTGAAAGCGGAAAACTTATAATGCTGGCCGGCGGAGACGAGAAAACGGTTTCGGAGGTAAAACCCGTGCTCTTAGCCATGGGCAAAGCGGTAGTCTACGCCGGCCCCGCGCCCGCCGGCACGGCGCTGAAGCTGTGTATGAACCTTATAGTGGCGCAGCTGACCTCCGCCCTGGCCGAGAGCGCCGTCCTGGCCGAAAGACTGGGGGTGGCCCCGAAGCTGATATTTTCGGTCCTGGCCGAAAGCCCGGCGCTCAATTGCGGCTACTTCAAAATGAAGGAACGCAATATTTTAGACAAGGAATTTTCCCCGGCTTTCGCGCTTAAACATATGCTGAAAGACGCCCGGTTTATAATAGAGGCGGCCGCAGCCGGCGGCCAGCGCCTGCCGGTGACGGAGGCGATTGAAAAACTGCTGGCTAAATCATATAATACAGGCTGGGGCGGAAAGGATTTGAGCGTCATTTTACAGACCCTTGCAGATTATTACAAAACGGTCTAAAACTATGCCGAAACCCACGTTTAAGGAATTATATTTAAAGTACAGACGGCAAAAAATTCCGCGTTGGGCATACATATTATATTTCCTTTTTTTCGCCTTCCTCGCCTACTGGCTATATTACAAGTACCACCGCTATATGCCGGGCTTTGGCGCCGACACCCCCTGCTCCGAATGTTCCCGGCAATCCCAGCCGGCTAAACCAAGAATAATCCGCGTGTTCTGAACCGATGACTTTTTTCAAGGACATGAAAACCGGTTTGACCAGGAATGTCACTTTCCTGGGCGTGGTAAGCGGCCTCACCGACATCTCCAGCGAGATGCTCTACCCGATAACGCCTATTTTCCTCACCTCCGTGCTGGGCGCGCCGATGAGCGTTGTGGGCTTCATAGAAGGCGTGGCCGAAGCCACCGCCGGTTTTTTAAAGATCGCCGGGGGCCGCTGGTCCGACAGGGTCGCAAAACGCAAACCGTTCGTCGTGGCGGGCTACAGCCTGTCGGCCGTTTCAAAACCGCTGCTGGCGCTGGCGGCCACCTGGCATTTCGTCCTCTTCTCCCGCTTCATAGACCGCGTGGGCAAAGGCCTGCGCACCTCGGCGCGCGACGCGCTGATAGCGAATTCCACAAAAAAAGAACACTGGGGCAAGGCGTTCGGCTTTCACCGGGCCATGGATACCATGGGCGCCGCCCTCGGCCCTCCGGCCGCCCTGCTGATGCTCAATATGACGGCGGCCGGCGCGCCCAACTACCGTCTTATCTTCATGGCGGCGTTTATTCCAGCTGTCCTGGGAGTTTTCGTTCTTGTCTATTTCGTGAAGGAAGAGTTGAAAGTCAAGAATGGCGGGTACCTCCTCTGCCCTAAACCCTCTACCCTCTACCCTGCCGTTCCAATGACTTCCGATTTTAAAACCTTTGTAGGACTCTACGCCGTCTTCGCCCTCGGCAATTCAAGCGACGTATTCCTGATCATGAAGGCCAAGAGCATCGGCTTCACCACCACCCAGGTTATCCTGGCCTACACAGGCTACAATCTTGTCTACGCGCTTCTGGCAACCCCGGCAGGCTGGTTGTCGGACAAGCTCGGCAAAATAAAGACCATGACCTTCGGCTTCCTGGTCTTCGCCGCCGTGTACCTGGGCTTCGCAACAGCCGATAAGGGCTGGATGATCTGGGCTTTGTTCGCGCTTTACGGTTTTTACGGCGCTTTCAACGAGGGCATAGCCAAGGCCGTGGTTTCGCATCTGAGCGCCGGCGATAACCGCGCCGCCGCCATGGGCTACTTCCAGGGAACGCTGGGCTTTCTGACCTTCTTCGCCAGCGCGGCGGCCGGTCTGCTCTGGGACAAGGTCTCGCCCGCCGCGCCGTTCATAGCAGGCGCCGGATGCGCTTTCATATCAACGATAATGCTGGTATTTTGGACCCGAAAAAAGCAGTTCGCTTTCTGATTTTTTTGGTAAAATCTATGTTGTGCCTTTAAATTTCCGGCGAGGCCGGATATTATGACGCGTCTGCAGAAAATCTGTTTAATGAGCGCGCTCATTCTGCTTGCCGGAGCGGATCGCTGCGCCGCGCCTAAAGACGCCGCTTCAGAACCGGATGGTCCCCGGATGCAGAACACGCCGCTTGCGGCGGAGAGCCGTAAAAACCCGGCGGCACGGCGCTACCGGAACACCGAGTCTTCCTACAAGGTCGCTTCTTCGCAGGCCGTCCGTGCCTATCTCCTGGCTCCGGGATATGAAACGCTGGAAAAAGCGCTGGAAACCTGCCTTGCCGCGCGCAAAAAAATTCCCGACGATCTACTCAATAATTTTCTTACGGCTTTCTGTCACCACGAGCTGGGAGACGCGGCCGCCGAGTCGCTTGCAATGGCGCAATGGCGCCCGGAACAAAAGAATTTATACAGGTTCGCCTTTTATGAGCACAGGGATCAGCTCGCGGACGCTTTATACGTTCTACCTGCGTATCTCTGCGCGAAGCTGCGGGAGGGTTCTAACGCCGGGGAGACTTTTCTCCCCGGATTACAATGCCCCTTCTTCGGGACACCCGTGCTGCAAAGGAGATACCGGAGCGGCAAGAAGACTATGGAGCGCTTTGTTTGTCCGAAATGCGACGGCATGCTTCAGGTCCAGGAAGAGAAATTCATCGGCAGTCCGCTGCCCCGCGCCAAAAAGGATAATGCCCTGAATTCTGTCCTTGTCGAGGTGGCAGTCCGCCTTGACGACAGGCGCAAATTCCGATCGGATAAGCCCGGCACGGTTCAAAAGATCCTGGACTCCCTCGGCATCAGGAAAGGACAGGTCGTCGCGGATATCGGCAGCGGCATAGGGCAGTTTACTTTTCCCTTTGCGGAAAAAGTCGGAGCCGGCGGGATGGTCTATGCCGAGGATATTGACGAGAGCGCCATCAAAGCGGTTAAATACTGTATCGCTAAGGAAGGCATTAAAAATATCACGCCCGTCCTGGGGACCCCCACCGACGTGCGGCTTCCAGCCGGAGCCGTGGATATGGCGGCCCTAATCCACGTGTACAGGGGCATCTCTATGGGTTTGGACGAGAAAGGGCCGCAATATCTGGACTCTTTCTTTAAAAGCTTTTTTGACGGCATCCGCAAGGCGCTGAAAGCGGACGGTGTATTGGCCATTATAGACAATACCGACCCCAGATTCGGACTGTCCGCGGGCGCCGTAGCCGCCGCGATGGAAAAAAGGGGTTTCCGCCTGATTTCCGACAAGAGCGAACCGCAGCAGTTCACTCTTTTCTTTAAGAAATCGGAGCCTTCCGGGAAGTCGCCCGCGGCTATGGTTGTAAGCCCTGCCCGGTAGCGGCATACGAGTGCGTAATTAAAAGGGAGATTTAATCATGATAAACCCGTCCTTAAAAGAAAAGGCGGATCAGGCGGTGCGGGAATTTCTGGAGCTGATTGAACTGGGCCTTATCAACACGGAAGGGGAATTTGTTTGTGTCCTTAACTATCCCCCCATGCTTGAACTCCCGCCTATAACCGAGGCGGATTTTTTTAAGGGCTATAAGCCGCCGCAAGACAATAAATTTGCCGTTTACGCCCACATCCCTTTTTGCAAACAGCGGTGCGCCTTCTGCCATACCCCGAATGTCATAAATTCATCCGACAGTGAAAAAGACAGTTACCTGGACCATATAGAAAAGGAGCTGGCTATACATCTGGCGAGACTGGGTGTCGGCAGGATCAAAGCCACCTCTATCCTGCTCGGGGGCGGAACGCCGACCTGCCTGACGCCCGCGCAGCTTGAGCGTTTTCTGAAAGCATTCACCTCCCGCATGGATATCGCTCCCTCGGTCCAATTCACCTGCGATATTGATCCCCTGACGGTGATCGGATATGAAGGGAGAGAGCGCCTGAAAATCCTGAAGTCTTTCAACGTGAACCGCCTGTCGATGGGCGTCCAGGCGTTTTCCGACGAGATGCTGCGGGAGATGACGCGCCTGCACACCTCCGCCGACGCCGTCCGGGCCATCGGGCAGGCCGCTGAACTGGGTTTCAGACAGGAAATTGAACTTATCTATGGCTATCCAGGCGAGACGGAGGAGCATTGGGCCGAGGCGGTGGAGCAGGCTTTGAGGTGTGAAACCGACGAGATAATGATCTTCCGGCTGATGCTCATTCCCAACGCAGCCCGGGCGGGGGCCATCGCCAGGATGCTGAATAAAAGGGGGAATATCCTGGAATCTAATAAAAGGACCATAAGGTTCAAAGCCATCGCGCATGGCCTCCTGGAAGACGCCGGGTACACGGAAACCTTGCAAAGATCGTTTTCAAAACAGCCGGATTGGTTTTCCAATTATAGAAACGATTGGACGGGCCTCCAGCGGGACACCATCAGTTTCGGATATTATGCGATGTCCATGTTCCGCGACAGGTGCGCCCAAAACACCCACCACCTCAAGGAATATTACCGGGGCATACGGGAAAACAGGCTTCCCCTGAAAACCGGCCTGGTGCGCAACAGGGACCAGCAGTTGAGAAGGAATATTGCGATGCCTCTAAGAAACAGGGACCTGGACAAAAGACAGTTCCTGGCTATAACAGGCGCTCAGGTCAATGAGGTCTTCGGTAAAAAAATAGAGCTTTTGAAAGGCTACGGCCTGCTGGAGGAAAATGCGGAGGTCCTGAAGCCCACAAAAAAAGGCCGCTTTTTTATCAGCGATATCGCGCAGCTGTTCTACCATCCGGATTTTATGCCCTTCCCCAGGGCCGGCTACAGGGACGGACCCCTCAATCCGTACCACGACAACTAGACGCCGGCGTAACGGCTCCTAAGTCGTGCGGTAAGATGTCAGAAGAGAGCAAGCTCTTCAAGTGGCATTGCGGTGAGTTCATCTGGTGTGAACTCGGTGAGGACCGCACGAGATGAGGCGCCCAGGGAAGACATGGGTTTGTTCTGTACCCATCCCGGGAACCTGAGGAACAGGTGGGAGACGAAGTACTGAGTTTCGCGC
>JACQYT010000122.1 GCA_016208085.1 Elusimicrobiota bacterium
ATTGTCACATTCAGATAGGCATAGCATTCTGATTTTCGCATAAATTTTCGGCGTGCGGCAGTGTCACCCCACAAGTCGCTTGTTCCCGCCGGTTCCCCCTTGCATCTGTTGGGGTATGTGGCTAAATTGTCCTTGATATGGGCAGCTTCATGTTTCTGAACACACCAATACAACTTACAGACTGCCAACGCTTTAGGCCAGTTCTTTTTTGCCGTCAAAGAGCGCGGCATTCGTTTTTTGTGAAATCCTTAGCTTGTCTTTTTCGGGAAGGCCTTTTGTAATCTTTGCTAAATCCGGCGCGCCGCCCGAATTACAGATATCGTTGGCATACTTCAAGCCGCCTTGGAGAATGTCTAATTTTGTCTTGTTTTTTGTTTTGCCTATCTCACCCTTGAGAATATCGGCGATGAAGGAACATATTTTTCCTGCCGTGGATTGTTTTTTGCTGGACTCGCTGGAATCATCGGCTTTCCGGCAGGATTTACAGGGGGGGGAGCATCTTGATTGGTTTGAGCAAGGGAAATTGAATCGGGATAAACGGCGGATAAAAATACAGACATTACAATAGCCGGCATAGCTTTTTTCATAAGATATCAGCCGCGAAACCGCGATAGGTAAGTGTACCAGCCAAAAGCGGAAAAGTCAATAGGAAAATTGCGGTCGGCATTGGGGTTAAAACCGGCTCCAGAGTTTTTTGGCGAGTTCGGCGGACTTCTTTGCGATCGCTTCTTCGTCTATGTTCAGCTTTAGCTTTTTATTTTCCATCAGCACGCCTTTTTTCATCAGCCGCACTATGTCGGCTATGCCCACCGCGTTATTGGCGTTGGACCGCGGGTTGTGCGCCACAGGGGTACGCCTCTGCAAAAACGGGTTTTTGAACTGCTCAAGACCCCGTTGTCGTTGTAGCCGGAACGGCTACAGCCGGATTTAACCGGCTGTCGACGATAAAAGCTGTTTTTCTGCGCTGGAAGTATGGCTTAATGGGACAGGCTGTTGATGAATATGGCGGCCAGGAAACCCAGCACCGTCATCATGCCGACGGCCGGGCCGCCCTGCTCGGTGGCCTCGGGCAGCATGGTCTCGGCTATCATGGCCAGCATGGCCCCGGCGGCCATGCCCTCAATAAAAACAAAAAGCCCGTGAGACAGCCCTCCGAAAGTGAGATAGCCCAGGAAGGCGCCGATACCGGTCATCAGCATCAGCGAGGTCCACATCCAGATTATCTTTGACCGGCCGGAGCCCTGCTTTGACATGCCGACGGAAGAGGACAGCGCCTCAGGAAAATTGGCCAGGAAAACTCCGGCTATCAGGGTCATGCTGACGGCGGAACTGTGCAGCATGCTCGCCCCTATTACCAGCGACTCGGGTATGCCGTCCAGAAGTATACCGAGCCAGATGGCGAAAGCCGCGCCGGAATGTTTCTGGCTCTCGGCCTTCAGCTCGCTCTCACTGGGCGCCAGGGAACTGACATTTATACGGGCACGGGCGAGCTTTTCCCATTTGGCGGCCTCGGCCCCGGAACCTTCGGAACCGAAGAGCCCATCAAGGTGTTTGACATAGAGGCGTGAAATCTCCTGCTTAAGCCTCGGGCTCTGCCCGAGGAGGCGGTCGAAGTCATCCTTGCCGATGGTCCAGCCTGAAACATCTTTAAGCGCGCTTACCCTGGCCGACCGGGGGTCCCCGGAGATAAGGGCCATTTCTCCGAAGGCCTCGCCCGCGCCCAATTCCGCCACCTTTCGCGTATTCCGCCCGCTGGTAACCGCCGCCGCGCCGGACTCTATGATATAAAGCCGGTCGCCCGGATCTCCTTCGTTGAATATCACTTCCCCGCCCCTGGCGGAGAACGGGCGCGCGAATTCAACTACGGCGCTTATTTCTTCGGGCGGAAGCGAGCGGAAGAGGCCGATTCCCGAAAGACGCTTCAGCATGTCGGAATAACGCGCGAGTTTCCGGGCGGAAAGGTGCTTGGCGGCGGTGGAGCGCTTGCGCAAAAAGCCGCCTTTTGAGTTCAGCAGGCGGTCCAGCAGCATGAAAAGCGCGGCCCCCAGGACGCAGCCCCCGCCGAGAGGCCAGAACCCGGCAAGCTTCAACCCGCCGGCCACCAGTTCAAGGGTAAGTGCGGCCAGCAAGGCGCCGGCCCCGAAGGCCATCAGCGAAGATGTCCACTTGCTTGAGGGCTTGAGCCAGAGCCCCAGCAGGGCGCCCAGCGGCAATGAAACAGCGCTCAGACTGCCGTACCAAAAAGCGAGAAGAGGTTTTTCAAGTTCCATACCGGATCTCCAATTTCGCTATGTTTTTAAAAACAGCGGCAAACCGGCTCTCCGGCCGCCTTTTTTGTATTATAGCTTTTACTTTTCTCCCGGAGGGCTTTGAGTTTGCATGACAGTTTCCACGATGCCGGCGTCAATAAAACCGCTCAGTTCCGTCGCGCCTTTCAGCAGGCCGTGCTTTATCATCAGGCCCTGCATCTCGTTGAGAAGCTCAAGCCTTACCTTCGGCGGGTAATCGTAAACCGGCAGATTCATGTCCGGAAAATCCAGTTCCATCAGGGCGGTCTTGCTCGTAGACGATCCTCTTCATATAGCCCGCAACAAGCTTTTCCACAAGTTCCCTGTTGGCGTCCAGAAAGTCCCGCCGGAACACCAGCAGGGCCAGCGAGATCTCCGGATTGACCCAGTTCATGGGGCGATAGACATAGACGACCTTACGGCGTATCAGGCTGTCTATGGCCAGCAGATGCATATAGCCGCCGTCCGCCTCGCCATTTCTAAGCATGGGCTTCATCCGGTCGTTTTCCACCTGGTCCATGATAGTCACGCTTTTTTCAGGTATTCCTTCCCGGCGCAGAAATTCCCTCAAAAAAACCGCGTCGCTGGGCCCGGCCCTGCGGGTGATAAGCTTCAGGCCGGCGAAATCCTCCGGTTTGTGTATGACGATGTCTTTCCGGAGGACTATGCCGTGGTTCGGCGCGTCCTTCCTGTCATGCCCCAGCAGCGCCACCGCCATTATCGGTATCCCGCTGTGCGCGGCTTCAATAAAAGTCCCTTCCCCGACCAGCCCGCCGTCCAGTTCGCCGCGGGAGATCATTTCTACTATTTGCCTGCCCGTCATTTTGCTGAACTGGCCCTTTCCCTCCATGGCCGCGACCTCGGCCATGCTTTTCGGCATTTTCAGCAGCTCGCCGCTGAGCCAGCGGGTCGTCAGTTCCACCGGCACGCCTTCCTTGTCAAAATAGCCGTCCGCGAAGGCCCTGCCGAACAGGTTGGTTCTTCCGCCCAGGAAATAGCCGAGCCTGACCGGCGGCTTCCCGGGTTCCGCGCCCCGCGCCGGACGTGACTGCGACCACGCTTCTTCCACAACGGCGGTATCCACAAAGCCGCTCAGGTCCGTCGTTCCTTTCAGCAGGCCGTGCGTCGCCATCAGTTTCTGCATTTCCTCAAGAAGCTCAATTCTTACCCTCGGCGGATAATCGTAGACGGGCAGGCTCATCCCCTGGAAATCCAGAGCCATAATGCCGGTTTTCCCGTCTTTGCGGGTTTTCTCGCGCTTATGAGCCGGGAGGGAGCGTTCGTAGGCTATCCTTTTCATATAGCCCGCGACAGTCTTTACCGCCAGGTCCCTGCGGCCTTGAAGAAAATCCTTCCGGAACACCAGCAGGACCAGCGAAATCTCGGGGTTGACCCAGTTCATGGGTCGGTAGACGTAGACGTCTTTCTCTTTCACAAGGCGCGCTATGGTCATCAGGTGCATATAGCCGCCGTCCGCTTTGCCCGTTTTCAGCAGGGCGTGGATGCGGTCGTCGTCCACTTGGTCCGTGATGGTCAGGGTTTTTTCAGGTATCCCTTCCCGGCGGAGAAATTCTTTTAAAAAGAGCAGATCGCCCGGCCCGGCCCGGCGGGTGATAAGCTTCAGGCCTGTGAAATCCCCGGGGTTCCGTATTTTGATCCCCTTCCTCAGGACTATTCCGTGCCCCGGGGCGTCGGCCCTGTCATGCCCCAGCAGCGCCACGGCCACGATAGGTTTTCCGCTGTACGCGGCTTCCTGGAAAGTCCCGTCCCCGATAAGCCCGCCGTCCAGTTCGCCGCGCTCTATCATGGCGACTATTTCCGTGCCGGTCATCTTACCGAACATGCGGTCATGCTCCAGGGCCGCGACTTCTTTCAGGTCCTTCGGCACTTTCATCAGCGCTCCCCTCAGCCGGCGGGTTATCAGTTCCACCCGCACTCCTTCCTTATCAAAATATCCGTCCGCGAACGCTCTGCCGAACAGGGTCGTTCTCCCGCCGATGAAATAACCCAGCTTTACGGTCCCCTCCCCCTGTTCCGCCCCGAG
>JACQYT010000121.1 GCA_016208085.1 Elusimicrobiota bacterium
CCTGTTTACGGGCGGCTCGGCGATAAAGAAGTGGGACCTGGAAAGCGGCCTGGCGGTGGAAACTTTTGAGGGCCATTCCAACGAAATATGCTCTGTGGCCGTCTCACCTGACGGCAAAATAATCGCCTCCGCTTCAAACGACAAGACCATAAAGCTGTGGGGCATGGGGACGTAGTTAGATAATTAGTTTTTTGCCTGGCACCTGATTCCACTTTTCTTTCTTAGCGACACGTTTACCAGGCCTATCAGCACAGGCACCTCCACCAGCGGCCCTATAACCGCGGCGAAGGCCGCCCCGTGGCCTATGCCGAACGTGGCTATGGCCACGGCTATGGCCAGCTCAAAATTATTGGAGGCGGCGGTAAACGACAGCGTCGCCGACTCTTCATACGAGGCCCCCGCCTTTCTGCTCATGTAAAACGACGCGAAGAACATCACGATGAAATAGACCAGCAGCGGCAGGGCTACCCGCAGCACATCCAGCGGCACCTGCACGATGTTTTCGCCTTTTATGGAGAACATCACAATTATCGTGAACAGCAGGGCCACCAGTGTGAACGGACTTATGACCGGGATGAATTTTTCAGAGTACCATTCCCGGCCCCTGACGCCTATAAGCGAAAACCGCGTAATTATCCCGCCCAGAAAAGGTATGCCGAGGTAAATAAACACGCTTCTGGCTATCTCGCCCATGGTGATGTTCACCACCGCGCCTTCAAGCCCCAGCCAGGCGGGCACAAGCGTGATAAAAAACCAGGCGTAAACGGAGAAGAACAGCACCTGGAACACGGAATTAAAAGCCACCAGGCCCGCGCAATATTCCCGGTCGCCGCCGGCGAGGTCGTTCCATACTATCACCATGGCTATACAGCGCGCGAGGCCTATCATTATGAGCCCTATCATGTATTCCGGCTTGTCCCTGAGGAATATTACCGCCAGCGCGGTCATCAAAACCGGCCCCACCAGCCAGTTCTGCGCCAGCGAAAGCGCCAGCACCTTTTTATTTAAAAAAACCCTATGCATTTCTTCGTACTTCACTTTTGCAAGCGGCGGGTACATCATTAGTATCAGGCCTATGGCTATGGGGATGGACGTTGTGCCGACGCTTGAAGCGGCGTTGAACCTCGCCACGGCCGAAGGCCAGAGCCAGCCGGCGGCCACCCCGGCTACCATCGCCAGGAATATCCACAGCGTAAGATACCTGTCCAAAAACGAAAGTTTTTTTACGATATTTTCCATAAAATATCTCCCACTAAAAATATTCCGGCAAAGCTTCGACAAAGGCTTTTATTTCATCCCTGACCCGGCGGTAATGCGGCAGCGCCTCTTCGTCCGTTGAGCCTTCAGGCGTAAGGGTACACGGGTCGTCAAAGCCATTGTGTATTTTACAGGCTTTCCCCCAGTAAACGGGGCAGCTTTCCCGGGCATTGTCGCAGAGCGTCACCACCAAATCGAATTCAGCGTCCCTGAAATTGTCCAGGTGCTTGGGCTTTTGGCCCGAAATATCCACCCCGGCCTCCGCCATTACTTTAACAGCTCGGGTGTCTATGCCGTCGCCGGGGGCCGTACCGGAGGAAAACGCCTCAACTTTGCCCGCCGGCAGTTTTTTAGCCCAGCCCTCGGCCATCTGGCTGCGGCAGGAATTGCCCGTGCAGAGAAAAAGGACTTTTCTCATTTTTGACGGCCTTTCTTCAAAGAAGAAATAATCCACTTCAAAGCGCTTTCCGCTTCCGGCAGGGGTTTTTCCGGCAGGCGGCAATGGACCCAGCGCCCTTTTTTGCGCGTTTCTATAAGTCCGGCCCGTTCAAGAATTGAAAGGTGTTCGGACACCGTTGACGGCGCGAGTGCCAGGGCTTCCACGATGTGACAGACGCAGAGTTCCGTGCCGCCGAGCATCAGGACTATCTCAAGCCTATTTTTATCGGCCAAAGCTTTGATTATGCGTAATACATCTTCCATTATTCGTTATTTCGCCACATAACGAATTATACTATAATATGAGTATGAATGGAAATGAAAACCAGTTCACCACGGTTACTGGAACATTGAACACATCTGCCGGTCAAATACCATCAACCTCCGCGGAATACAAATCAGCGGACAGGCTTGCCGCATGGAAAGCGCGCTGGGGTATACATAGGGCAGCCTGGCTGATTAAGCCCGGACTCTACGCTTTGGGAGCCCCCTCCGCCGCTTCCCCTGTTTTCGCCACGGCTAACTATAAGCTGAGCTTTGACAATCTCCGCAGGAATTTGAAAGGAATTGATTCATGGATACTGGTTCTTAATACCAAGGGCATCAATGTATGGTGCGCGGCGGGTAAAGGGACTTTCGGCACGCTGGAACTGGTCCGGTCCATCATGGAGACCGGCCTGGAAAAGCTGCTCGAACATAAATCCATCATCCTCCCACAGCTGGGCGCGCCCGGCGTGGCCGCCCACCGGGTCAAAGCTTACACCGGATTTTCCGTCACCTACGGTCCGGTCAGGGCGGAAGACATCCCGGAATTCATGCGCCTCGGAAACAAAACTTCTCCAGAAATGAGAGAAGTCAGGTTTGGATTCTTTGACAGAATAATACTCGCCCCGGTAGAGTTTGTACAGTTCGGCAAATATATCCTGCCCGCTGCCCTCATTTTATATCTGCTCGGCCTTAAAGCCGACGCGGTTCTGGCTGCCGGCGCTCTTTTAGCAGGGTCAGTGCTTGTACCGGCCTTTCTGCCCCGGCTGCCCGGAAGAAGTTTTGCTTTAAAAGGCGCGGCGGCGGGATTTTCAGTGGTAGCGGCCCTTTCCCCTCTCCTGGATTTTGACCTGTACCAGTTTTGCGCCCGGACGCTTATCTATATTCCGATTGCCTCATTCATCGGCCTGGAGTTCACCGGATCTTCCACTTACACCTCGCTGTCGGGAGTAAAAAAAGAGATGCGAATAGCCATGCCGGCGCAGGCGCTGGCCCTTCTGACCGGGTTACTGATGCTGGCCTTTAGGAGGCTTTTATGAGCTTGAGATATCTTAAAGGAGTGGCTACGCTTAAACTAGACGCCGCCAGATGCACGGGGTGCGGCATGTGCGTGAATGTTTGTCCGCACGCCGTGTTCCGGCTTGAAAACCGGAAAGCTATTATCACTGACGCCGACCTGTGCATGGAATGCGGGGCCTGCGCCCTGAACTGCCCCGTCCAGGCCATAACCGTAAAGAAAGGGACCGGCTGCGCGACGGCCGTGCGCAACGGCTTCCTGCACGGCACAGAGCCGGACTGCGGCTGCGGCGAAGATTCCGGCTGTTAGGCTCTGTGACAAAATAATATAGCCATTTGGCTGGCCGCTTTTGGGCTGCGCCTTTGCGGCATTCCGCTAACGTACGTATAGTACGTGTCGCTTCACGCCGCTTCGGCTCGCTCCAAAATCGACTCATCCAAATGTCCATTCCATCACCTGTATTTTACCTTGTAAACGTCGAAGGTCGCGCCGCCTATGCTGACATGCTTGGCGTAATCGGTGCGGAACTTCTTCTTTATAACCTCGTTCACCTGCCCGGTCACCAGCAGTTCGTCTTTTCCCGCCACGTCTTCTCCCAGTTTGAAGGCCACGTTGACGGCCGGGCCGTAGGCGTCGTCCGCGAAGCGCAGCAGGCCGCCGTGGTGTATGCCCACGCAGATATTGTATTTTTTATGCTCCGGCAGTCCCCTGTTGCGTTTCTTAAGCCAGCGATGCATGTTTATGGCGCAGGCCGCGGCCTTAACCGGCTCATCGAAGATAAGCATAAGGTTGTCTGCCTTGTCCGAGAGCGTTATTCCCCCGTGGCGGCTCACTATTTTCTCCAGCGCGGCGTGACATTTCACCATGTTGTCCATGAACTCGATGATGCCGTGCTCAATGGTCTTTCTTGAGAAGCCGGACGAGTCGCAGGAGACTACGGTCAACTCCGCCCCGCAGACCTTGTTGATCCTGGCGTCCATTTTAGCCGCATTGCGCGCGGTGCGCCCTTGCATAAGCTTAAAAAACTCTTTTGCGGTCATCCCGCCGATATTTTTCTTCATTATTTCTCCAATTTCACCGGGGCGCAACGGTAGGGGTAATTAGTGCCGCGCTTAGTGGCCACAAACACCTGGTTATTGTAGAAGCTCACGACCCGTGCGATATTAACGTTAATTCCTTCAGACGACCAGTAGACTTTATTGCATGTATCGGCGCGTTTTGCGCCGGTGCATTCAGCCTCGCGCATCTCTTTAAGCTCATTTACAGTCGGCAGTCCGCCCTTTTCCTTACAGTACTTGAGAGCGTCATGCCAGTTACACGTTGTTACCTGCGTCATTTCCTCCTTCAGCCTGCCGCTTTTTACCTCGGCCATGGAATCCGGCGGCTCGGGTTCATCGTCCATTTCCTTTTTATCGGCGCCGGCTGCGCGGGCTATTGAGGCAAGAGCCGCTTTCTTCTGTTCCGCTCTGGCCTTGGCCGCCTCCGCCAGATTATCCATGACTTCCTCAATGATGGTGTTTTGTTTTACCAGCGCTTTCACGAACTTCAACATATCCCGTTCCGCCGCCGTCGCCTTCGGCTCCGGCTGATTTATCAGCCGCAAGCCGGTTTCCGGGAAGAGTTCATCGGCGTAAAACCAGGTTCCCTTGTGGCTCTGGCTGAACAGCTCTATCATCACGCGGTGCGGCGGCGAGGGAGATCTCCAGATATTAACCAATTCCTTTAGGTTGCCGGGGCGCCCGAATTTACCAAAATACGCGGGATTGAGCTTCTGCAGCGTCGGTTTGTTCATGTCCAGGGCCAGCAATTTGTTGACCGCGATAATTCTCCCTTTCCGGGCCTCCCCCTTCAATTTCCTGACGGCCTGGAGCGCGGGTGCGGCGGAAATACCCTGCGTGATAATGTTGACTTCCGCGCCGGCGTCATCGGCTTTTATGACGGCCTTCATCAGTTCCCGGGCCATTTCTCCTTCGCTGGCCGTTTCAAAGCCCCTGTGCGTCCAGGCGACGGCGTCAGTGACCCCCAGGGATTCGGCCAAGGAGCCGTTCGCGCCGGCGGAAACGGTTTTGCGCAGGAAAGTCCTTTTGAGCCAAACGCGCGCATTTTTCAAAACAGGCGGTTTATCCGCAAGAGGCAGGGTTTCGCTGTCTGAAAGCGTCTGGCTGCCGGACACTTCGCCACCGCTATCCCTTTTATCAGGTTTATCCAGGGAGCCGGTTTGGGCGTCGCTGATTATAATGTTGACGACCCGGTCGCTTGCCGGCATATTTTCGGCTTCCCAGCCGGCGGCAAGGTTATTTATCTGTGCGGTCAGTATGCCTGGTTCCAGCGCGGCCCTGGATTTATGCGCCAGCCAGAATCCCGGAACCGCGATAATACAGACAGCTATTATTCCACCGATGGAAAGCGCATGTTTCATAAACACATAGTCTCCTTGAATCGCGGTCAGCGGCTCATTTACGCCTTTACCGATTACTGAGCTACGCGTAAGCAATTTAGCGTTGGCTGAGCCGGTTTTGGAGCGAAACAAGGAACGCGGAGCGCGGCGTAGCAGCGCTACGCAAGCGAACGCGTGACGCAGTTGCAGCCTAAAACCGGCCAGCCCCCGCACCGTCGGTGCGGGGGAGGCTCATCTTTGGTCGTCTGCTTCGTTGCTCTTCCTCAACATACCGATAGTATGTCTTCGTCATCGCGCCTCGCATACGCCTCAAAGCTGAGCCTCCAACATCTATCGCATACGCCTCAAAGCTGAGCCTCCAACATCTAAATTATTTACGCGTAGCTCAGTAAGGCTATCATACAAAAAAAGCGTCTGAAAAATCCGTTCGGCGGCGATATGCCGCCTGGTCGGACTTTGACGGCGCTCCCGAAAGGATTGTATTATATTTCTAAGGCTCAGTAAGGGGATATAAAAATGAAGATAATTTTTCTCTGCATCTGCTTTCTCGGCGCATATGTTTACAACCCGGACGCGCTCTCGGGGCAGGAAAGCCTGCTGATGAAGACCCTTAAAGAAAATTCGGGGCTCATCTATGCGATCGCGTTTTCCTCCGATGCTAAATATGTCGCGTCGGGCGGGGTAGACACCTTCGTAAGGATCTGGCGCGCGGAAGACGGCTCCTGCGTGAAGATGCTCAAGGGGCATAAAAGCTTCATAAATTCTGTCGCGTTCTCTCCTGACGGCGCCATCCTGGCGTCCGCCGGCGAGGACGGCGCGATAAAGCTCTGGAACGCGGAGACCGGCGACTGCATAAGGACGCTGAAAGGGCACAATGACCCCGTTTCGTCAGTGGTTTTCTTCCCGGACGGGGGACGCATCGCCTCGGCGAGCAACGACGGCACGATAAAACTCTGGCGGCTCAAGTCCAAGGCGCCTTACAAAACGATAAAAACGCGCTCAGGCTATGTCTATTCGGTCGCCGTCTCATCCGACGGCACGCGGCTCGCCTCGGGAAACGCCGACCGCACCATAAAGACCTGGAACGCAGAGAGCGGTCTCCGCGAGACCACGTTTGAGGGGCACCTGGACGCCGTCAATTCGGTCTCTTTCTCCAGGACGGCGAATTACCTCGCTTCCGGAAGCGAGGACGGCGCCGTCAAGGTCTGGCGGCTGAGCGACGGCATATGCGTAAAGACCTTTGCCGGCCAGAACCATCCTATCTTCACCGTCTCATATTCCCCCGACGGCAATTATGTCTTCGCCGGGGGCAGCGACAACATAGTAAGCGCCTGGCGCGTGTCCGACGGCAATCTCACCAGGACCTTCAGCGGGCACAACGGACAGGTGAAGTCCCTGGCCTTTTCCCCGGACGGGAAATATCTGGCGTCCGGGAGCTTTGACAAAACGATCAAGCTGTGGCTGACGCCGTGGGAAGCGGAAAGGCGGGACAGGGAAGCGAAAGAAAAAGACGCCATGGAAGTAGAACGGAACAAAAACTACGACCTGCATTATTCGGCGGGGGTCCAGCTCCTTTCCTCGCCGACAAGAGAGAACCTTGAGAAAGCGGTGGCTGAATTGACCCAGGCGCTTTCCTACAAAGCGACCAACGCCTGCAAGGAGAAGCTTAACGAGGCGGTTAACGCCCAACGCCGGAAGGAAGAGCAGATAAAACGGCGGATCAAACTAAGCATAGAAGGCGCGATAGCCCTTTCCATATTGCTGCTTATCGTCTGGGTTGTCGCAGGGGCTAAAAAGAAAGCCCGGTTACGCAGGACTTTGCCGGATGCAATAAAAAGCGAAACGCTTTCCGGGAGTTACGAAACCGCTTTGAGACTGTACGTTGAATATAAGGCGATCGGCGGAGACCTGCAAAATCTGCCCCAGGATGAGCTGCTGGAATTGTATCGCGGGCTGCAGGCTCTTAACGAGCTGCCCAAGGAAAATATCCCTTATAACTTCCTGTTGTCTTATGCGGTTACGATGGCGAACGAATCCAATTATAAACTGGCGCTGATCATGCTGCGCTCCGGCAGGCTGCTGAACGAGTTCAAAACGCCCGGGGAATTCGACACGTTCGTCGAGATCTACGGGAAGGCCGGCAGGCCGGAAAACCTGCTTATGTTAAAGCTGAACCCTTCAACCTATTCCGCCCTTGCCGAGGCGTTCTTTAAGGTAAAGGACTATGACGACTGCGAAAAGGTCTGCGCCTTGAAAAAGCAGTTCTACCCGGATAAAATGTCCCCCAGGGACGCCGAGCTTCTGTCCGCCTGCCAAAAGAACCGGGAAGAGCTCCAGGAACTGAAGAAAAACGCCGTGCCCAAGTGGCGCTGCATTAACTGCGGCTATATTCACAAGGCCCGGGAAGCGCCCGAGTCGTGCCCGGGCTGCATGCATCCCAGGGAGCATTTTCAGATAGCGGAAAACTGATATTTTTAGATGTATTCCTTGTCGCCCCGTTTGCGCAGTGAATGATCCAGAACCTTTTTCCGGAGGCGCAAAGTGCGCGGGGCCGCTTCCACGAACTCGTCCTCTTCTATGTACTCTATCGCCTGTTCAAGACTGAACCGCCTGGGCGGGGTGAGGATAGCGGACTCGTCGCAGGTGCTGGAGCGCATATTGGTCTGTTTCTTCTCCTTGCAGGGATTGACCACCAGGTCGTTGCCGCGGCAGTTCTCGCCGACTATCTGCCCGGCGTATACTTCTTCCCCCGGGGCGACAAACATCGTCCCGTGGTCCTGGAGGCTGTTAAGCGCGTATGCGGCGGACGGCCCCGGCTCCTTGGCTATGAAGGCCCCATTGCGCTTGGGCGGGGTGAAGTTCCCCTCCGGCAGGTAGCCGCCGAAGCTGTAATTCATCAGGCCGGTGCCCTTTGTAAAGGTCATAAAATCCGACTTAAAGCCTATCAGCGCGCGGGCCGAGATTATATATTCAAACCTGACCCTGCCGTCCTCGGAGAGCCGCATATCCTTCATCTGCGCGCCCCGGCGGCCCAGCGCGTCCATTACGGCGCCCTGGTATTCGGTCGGAGAGTCCAGAACGAGGTACTCCACCGGCTCCATAACAATGCCGTTCTCCAGGCGCGTTATCACGGTCATCTTTGAAACACACAGCTCAAAGCCTTCGCGTCTCATGGTCTCTATCAATATCGCCAGGTGCAGTTCGCCGCGGCCCGAAACCTTGAACCCGCCGCCCGGCATTTCCTCCACTTTGAGGCCGACATTGGATTCGGCTTCGCGCAAAAGCCGGTCGCGAAGCTGCGTGGCGGTGACGAACTTCCCGTCCCGCCCGGCGAACGGGCTGTCGCTGGCGTAAAATTCCATGGAAACGGTCGGCTTCTCTATCTCAAGGCCGGCGAGGAAGCCCGGTTCCTCGGCGGGAGAAAGCGTGTCCCCGACTTCCACGCCTTCAAGCCCGGAAACCGCCACGATGTCGCCGGAGCGGGCTTTTTCAAGCGGGACGCGCTCAAGCCCCTTAAAACCCATTACCTGCATGACCTTGCGCGTGACCGGGGCCCGCTCCGGAGAACCCAGGGCAACCATCTGCCCCGGCGTTATGACGCCCTGGAAGACCCGCCCTATGCCGATGCGCCCTGTGTAGGGGCTGTAATCCAGCATCGTGACCAGCATCCGCAGCGGCTCGGAGTCCTTCTCAAGCGGCCCCGGCACATAATTTACAATGGCGTCAAAAAGGACTTTAAGGTCTTTGCCCTTCACCGCTGCGTCGAGCGTGGCCCAACCCTCGCGGCCGCAGGCGTAGACGACCGGGAAGTCCAGTTGTTCGTCGCTTGCGCCGAGTTCCATGCAGAGCGCGAAGACCTTGTCCAGCGTCGCGTGAGGGTCGCAGTTGGGGCGGTCTATCTTATTTATGACGATTATGGCTTTGAGGCCCAGCGCCAGCGATTTCTTCAGCACGAAACGGGTCTGGGGCATGGGGCCGTCCAGCGCGTCAACCAGCAGCAGCACCCCGTCCACCATTCTCAGCACCCGCTCCACTTCGCTGCCGAAATCGGCGTGGCCGGGCGTGTCCACTATGTGTATGACGGTCCCGCCGTATTTCACGGAGGTGTTTTTTGAAAGTATGGTTATGCCGCGCTCGCGCTCCAGGTCGTTGGAATCCAGGATGCACTCGCGCCCGCCGTCGTCCTTTGCCGAGAGCGAGCCGGTCTGCCGGAGCATCGCGTCCACCAGCGTGGTCTTGCCATGGTCCACGTGGGCTATGATAGCTATGTTGCGCAGATCCGCTCTTCTGTTATCGCCGTCGTTTGATGCAGTAGCCATATTTTTTAGACTGCTGTAGACTGTTAGTCCATTATAAGAATTTTACCCCTCTTTTAAAAAAGAGGGGAAGGGGAGATTTTTACATTCCGGATTTAAAAAATCCCCCTATTCCCCTTCATGAAAAGGGGAAACCTGAATAGTTACAGACTATTTTATTACCGCCACGAACTCCGCCACTACCCTGAAGTCGTCTTCGGGGACGTTTTCGAGGATTATGGGGGCAAAATCCTTATTATCCGGGGACAGAATGATTTTTTTGTGCTGCCAGGCGCCGTCGGGAAATTCCTGTTTTTCGCTCTTGTAGCGTTTTATAGTGTAGCGCTGAAAGGTTTCAGAGTCGGATACCCGGCGGGATTCCACAAGCGCCGGCAGGCCGCCGCGTGAACCGCCTTTTTCAAAACGGAACAGGCAGTAACTACCGTCCGGTATGGCGGGCTCCATGGATTTACCCGCCACCCTGGCTATAAACATGTCCTTGTGTGGTTTATGGCCGCTGTCCATACGCTTCCAGCCAAGGTTCTCAATGGTTTCCTCCGGCCCGAAGGAAGTTGCCACGGCTGAAAGGGAATAAACCGGCAGATAATTCACATACTTCTCGTCTTCTTCCAGTTCAAAATCCGGCGTAAGGTCGTTTAAGAAATCATCCTGAGCGGTGATTACGGCTTCTGACACCTCGTGGCAGGTTAGTTTGGCCTGCTTAAGCACGGTTTCAATGGCGTGCTTTTGTTTGTCCGGAGGGTAGCCGTATTTTTTCAGGATTTTCTTCACGGCAAGCCGTATCCTGGCCTGCACGCTTTCCTTTATAGTCCAATCTATGGAGGTACTGGCCTTAATAGCCTTAAACAGGTCGCGGGCTATCTGTTTTAAAATTTCGTCCCCCAGAATCTTAACCGCGCTGTCATTGGTTTCAAGAGCGTCATAAAAAGCTATTTCATCATCGGTAAGCCCCAGTTCCTCCCCCTTTTTGCGGGCCTCGCGCATCAGCCTGGCGATTTTAAGCAGTTCCTGGAGGATACGCGCGTTGTCCACGGCTTTGGCGTGGTATTTGCGTATGCTCTCTTCCAGCAGATCCTTAAAGGACTGACTTTTAACCAAATTCTTGCCGGCAAGATAAGATATTTCCTCGTTAAGCAGTTTTTTAAGCAGCTCTATCGCCAGGTTCCGGCGCGGCATGGCCTCAAGTTCGTCCAGGAATTCTTCCGACAGTATGGAGATGTCCGGGGTTTTTATTCCGGCCGCTTTAAATATATCCACTACTTTGTCGGACACTATAGCTTTTGAGATTATCTGCTTTATGGCGGAGTCCACGTCCACGGGCGGCTTGCCGTCACCGCCATCGTCGGGGCCAATTTTAGTGAGATACGCCTTAACTGCCTGAAAAAAACCTGCCGAATCGCGTATTTCCAAGGCTTCAGTGCGCGGCACAGAGAGGGCGAAGGCTTTGGAAAGCATTGTGAAATGCGGCACATAACGCTCTTTGCCTTTTTCCACCGCAAGAATATGTTCGGCGGCTTCGGCTATTATTTCCATACGCAGGCCGGCATTGGCCGCGGTAAAGAAACGCTTGTAATTAAAGCCTTCAAGTACGTCGCAGAGTATCTCGTACTCGCGCTGCATTACTGCCACGGCCTCGTCCTGGCCCAGCGCGGGGGCGCCTTTGCCGCCGCTTTCGGTGTATTGAGCCAGGGCTTTTTTAAGTTCGCCGGCTATGCCCAGGTAGTCCACAATAAGTCCGCCGGGCTTGTCCTTAAACACGCGGTTGACGCGGGCTATGGCCTGCATAAGGCCGTGGCCTTTCATTGGCTTATCTATGTACATGGTGTGCAGCGAGGGCACGTCAAAACCTGTAAGCCACATGTCGCGCACGGCCTGCTCTATATCATAAATGTCTATGTAATTGCCGAAGACGGCCATGGTGTTGCGGTCTTCTTTTTCTATAGGGGTGCCGGTAAAGCCTATGAAAGAGGCTTTGGGCAAGGCGTCGCGTATGTGTTTGGCAAAGCCGTCTATAAAATCGTACTGGCTGCGGTGGGCCTCGTCGGCTATAACAATAATGTTGCGGCGGTCGGAAAGGGTGGGGTGGGTGTCGCCTTTTTCTTCCGGCAGGAATTTCTGTATCGTGGTGAACACCACGCCGCCGGAGGCCACTTCCAAGTATTCACGCAGTTTGGCGCGGGTTTCGGCCTGGACTGGTTCCTGGCGCAGAAGCTCGTTGGTGCGGGAAAAGGTGCCGAAGAGTTGGTCGTCCAAATCATTGCGGTCGGTCAGCACCACTATGGTGGGGTTTTCAAGCTCCTTTGAAACCACAAGCTTGCCGGAGTAAAACGCCATTATAAGGCTTTTGCCCGATCCCTGCGTGTGCCATATAACGCCGCAGCGTTTGTCCCCTTTTTTGCCGGCGGCTTTTACGGTGGCTTCCAGCGCCTTGTTCACCGCATGATATTGGTGATAGGCGGCCAGTTTCTTGGAAAGCTTAATGGTATTGGTTTTGGGGTCGCGCTCCTGCTCAAAAACTATAAAGTACCGGAGCAGATCCAGAAATACCCGCTTGTTGAACATACCTTTAAGCAGTATGTCTATCTGCGGTTTGGTTTTTGAGGCTTTTTCCTTGCCGTCTATGGTTTTCCAGGGCAGGAAGCGTTCCCAGTCCGAGGTTATGGTGCCGGCTTTGGCTTCAAAGCCGTCGCTGGCCACAAGTATGCCGTTAAAATTGAACAGGCACGGTATAAAAGCCTTGTAGGTCTGGAACTGGTTGAAGGCGTTAAAGGTTGTGGCTTTTTCGTCAGCCGGATTTTTGAGCTCAATAACGGCCAGCGGCAGGCCGTTTATAAACAGGAGGATGTCAGGCCTGCGGTTATTGTTGTTTTCAATTATTGTGAACTGGTTTACGGCCAGAAATTCGTTGTTTTTGGATTCCGGGTTTTCAAAATCAAACAACCGGGCTGTATCTGGTACTTGCCTGCCATCCTTACGGTATTCCACCGGCACGCCGTCCACAAGCAGCTTGTGGAATTTATGGTTGTTCTCAATCAGGTTCTGGCTGTCCGGCCTTATGGTCTTTTTTACAGCCTCCTCAACGGCGTCGGCAGGCAAATGCGGGTTAAGCCGTTCAACAGCGGCGCGCAGGCGGCCTTCCAAGACGACATCCGCGTAAGAAGCGCGCTCCGGGTAAAGCCCGTCCGGCGCAAGCGCCGGACCATTCACAACCTGATAGCCCAGCCCGACCAGCGTATCCAGCGCCGCTTCTTCAATTTCGGATTCGGTAATGATGTGGGGCATAAATATTAAAAGGGCACTTCATTAAGCGGAGGATTTGCAGCCAAAAAATTCTTTATCGTAAAAGCACCTTTTACCCATGAATTATTGGACGCGGCATCACGTATTCTCTGAATTTCCGATTCAGTAATAACACCTGCCTTTTGCAATAATTTCATTATTTTACAGGCGAAATTGTGGCTATTAATATTTTCTAACGCCACAAATAGAGTTTCTCGCACTTTACTTTTCAGTGTTGGGTTTTTTAGTAGTATGGTTGCAATCTCCATTCCCAGCTTTTCATCCTGGTCAATTGGCAATGAAAGCGACTGTGTCTCGCCAATAAATCCGTAGGGGTCTTGCCCATCTCTAATATGTATTATTAACGTCTTTTTTGCCACAGCAAATCCCACTTCCTGGTCAGTCCATTTGCTGTTCCGGAAATTGGATGTCAGAAAAGCCACAAACACATCCATTGTGTTTAGTGCAATTTTGATTTCAGATTGCCAGGGGAGCGTGGGCTCAATATCTTCGTGCGCTACAAACCCCGCAATATTGAACTTTGACAATACTGTTTTAAGATTTGAAGCAGCGACTTTATCGGCATGCTGGTGGCTAATAAATACTTTAATCGGTTTTCCAGCCCAAACAACTTGTGCCCGTTCACTTTCAGAGTGGCTAGGGGCCACACTCCCGGCAGGCTCAACCAGTTGTGGACGGATTACAACCCTATTTAATATGTGATTCCCATTTTCCCGCACAACTGCTTGAAGTTTGGCTGCAATTTCACTTTCATGCTTACTCAACGCCGACTCTATCATGGCAAAAATCTCGACAGAGACTTCAAGAAAAAGAGTGTAGTAGTATGTCCCCCCATTCCAATTGTCATACTCCGTTTCTTCAATTGCCGGAGAAGCCGCATCTAATATCTTTACGTATTCCTTCCGTTCTTGTGCCTTGAAAATGCAAGACAAGGTTGCGACAATGCTGCTCACTTGGTCATTAAAAGGATTCTCTTGCATAAAATTATCCAACCCGTATTTTTCCGGACATTAATTTTGGCAAAAAGGAGTCGCGGATAGTTGCTAAGTTTGTGTTTTCAGATAATACTTTGGCAATTTTTTTATAAAATGGCCGTTGGATTGTCTCAAATTTTGCAAGAACTTCGGGGATCGCCTTAATTATTTTCATGTTTTCTAAATGCATTGGACCAAAATTCGCCTGAACACTGCCAGAAGCGGATGATTCCAACTCTGTAAGAAAATATATGGATTTCAAAAAACCATACATATAGCTATAACTATCCCCATCTTTCGGACGGAAACGTATCACAGAGGTGTTTAAAAGTAATGGTAAATGTTCTTTCCTCACTATGGCCGTACGGCCAAGTGTGCCAGAGGTAGAGACTACCATATCTCTTTCCTGCAGCTGAAAGTGGGCATATTTACCATTCCCCTCATCCAAGCTTACTGCATTTGCCCCCTGCGTGTTTATATCGCCACCCTGAATCAACCTTATATTTATGAAAGGCATACCAGATTCCACATACTGCCAATTACGGATTCCTGGCCCCTCAAGAAAATCAAACATGTCCGGAACATGACATATTCCCCAACTTGATGGAATTTCCCCAAGTTCGGAATCCATCATTTTGCCGCCGGAGGATTTGTAGGGCTTGCCTTTTCCGTTGGGGAATTCAAAATCTATAAACCAGCGCTTGAAGAGGGCCTGGCCCATGGCTTCAAGGGTTTTGTTCATCCGGTTGTTAATTGCTATTTTTTCGTCCAAATCCCCCAAAATCTTCGCAATCGCTTTTTGCTCCGCCAACGGTGGCAATTCAATATAAACTTGCTTTAAACCTGCGATAGTAAATGCTTGTTGCGTTGAACCGATTGACGAATCCAGAAGCTGTCGTTTGCCTTGTTTTGATCTAGTCCAAAAATATAAATATTGGGGCAGAATATGCTCGCATTTAAAATCTTTAAACCATGTCAGATTTCCGTCTTTAAAATAGAACTCATTATCACTATCGGCAACAATATAAGGAATCCCCAATGTGCCCACGGAAGTTAGCAAAATATCGTTTTTTTGCGGCACACCAAATCTAGACTTAATTTCGCAATAACGTTCTTTACTTATGAATAACTCGGTTGAAATATCATGTTTACTAAATTTCTCTATTACTTCTTTTGAACGCCAGAATGGGATACCGTTGGGCACGTATTCGGATAGAAAAATTCGCTTGCTCGAGGTAATCTCAGCCAAATCACCCAGTTTATACGTTTTCCACCCTTCCGGAATTTCGCGGACCTGCCCGCCGGCAGTTTTCCGCCGGAGGACGGATCCGCCGGTTGTTTGGCGGGGGCGGGTTTCGATTTTTTTAAATTTAGTTTCTTTCATTTTTTGAATTCTGCCGCAGACCGCGGCAGAAACCCGCGCCACCCAGGAGATCCAGAGGGGATTTTCGCAACAGCTTGTTGCGAAATTGGCCAACGGAGTGTTGGCGAAATAGGCTTTGTTATTTCAGCGCCTCCCAATGCCCCGCTTTGGTAGGGCCCACATGCCTGACGCGCCCGGATAACTTCAGCCTGTTCAAATGATACTTGACCCCGTCGCTGCTAATGCCAATTTTCGCGGCCAACTCTCTGCGGGTAATCGCAGGATGTGCTTTCAATAAAGCGAAAATTTTTTCTTGGGTAGTTTCTTGGGTAGTTTCTTGGGTAGTTTTTTCTTCGCTTGGTTTTGCGGCGCGCTTTAGCGTATATTCCGGATTACGGTAAAATACCGCCCGGAAGAAAGAAGTCATTTCAAAACATGGCTCTTTCAGCCCTGCGGCAAACATAAGGTCTCTCATCCGTTTAATGCCTGAGCCGATGCGCTCCACTTTACCCATGCGATGGAAGAGGTCGGCTATAAGCAAATTCCTGCGCACCGATATTTTGCCGAAATCCAGCGGGGACAACCCGGAAGGAAGCCCGCCGGGATTTTCCACCTCCACACGGTCGTCAAACACGCCCACAAAAATACTTGTGCCGCGCATGCTGTAATCGCGGTGGACGATGGCGTTAACCAGGGCTTCGCGCAAAGCGTCAAGCGGGATTTCGTAAATGTCGCGGCGGGTTAGTTCGCGTATTTCACTTCGCACATTCAGGTGCTTTTTAAGGAACGCCATCGCCTCATTTATCTGGGTCAGCAAATCGTCGCGGACATCTTTGCGGTCGTAAATAACGGTTTTATTTGTGCCTTTAAAAGCGCAAAGGACTATTTCACAATGGGGAATAACACGGTCTACATTGTCCGCAAACATCAGGGCTCCGGCATTATTAACCACACCGCCTTTATACACTCCCACGCTGGACAGGAAAGGCTCTAAATTTGTTTTGCTGATTTTAAAGGAAGTGCCGGTTTCCCTGAGAAAATCCCTGATTTTACCGATTGAAATATCCACGGGGCGGATATCCGGGCAGGGCAGGCTTTCAAACAAACGGTCGGTGGTTTCCCTGAAAATGCCGCGCACTTCCTTTTGCGTCATTTTCTGGGTCATGCCGTCCAGCCTGCGGAAATAGCCGGAAGAGCAGCTGTATGGTTTTTCCAGGCCTTCGGGAACCGCTATAGCCACAACATCGCCTGTCTGTGATATTTTTGTGATTGAGATATGCGGGTCGCAGTTGCGGGCGAGAGAGCATATTTCCGCTTTCATATGATTGGTGAGTTTTTCGCCGGTTATTTTGCCTCCATCGCTTACTCCAAGCAGGACAGAGCCACCCCTGGAATTTGCCAAAGCGACTATATCGCGGTCTATTTTGGGAGTGTATTTCTCCTTAAATTCCACCGTGAGGCCCTCGCCCTCCCTGATAAGCAGCTTTATTTCCTCAGATTTCATATCCCAGCCCTTTAAGGTTCTTCTTTATCGCTTTTTCCAGCTCGGCTGACTTTTTGAACTGCGCGGCAAGCTCATTGGTTAGGCGCTTCATTTTTTCGTCAAAAACTTCGGGGTCTTCTTCCACCTCTGCGGCGCCCACGTAGCGGCCAGGGGTGAGAATATAGCCGTGCTTTTGCACCTCTTCAAATTTGGCGGACTTACAGAATCCAGCCTCGTCCTTGTATTTTCCGTTTTTGCTGCGCCAGGCATGGTAGGTGGCGGCTATTTTGGCGATATCGGCATCGGTAAGCTCGCGGTGGCGGCGGTCGATCATCGCCCCCAGGTTGCGGGCGTCTATAAACAGGATTTCGCCGCGGCGGTTTCGGAACTTGTTATTTTTCCTGTCGCGGGAGATGAACCACAGACAGACAGGTATCATGGTGTTATAAAAAAGCTGGCCCGGCAGGGAAACCATGCAGTCCACAATGTCCGCTTCTATTATTTTCCGCCTTATTTCCCCCTCGCCGCCGGTGTTTGACGACATGGAGACGTTGGCAAGCACAAAGCCGGCCGTGCCGGCAGGCGAAAGGTGATATATAAAATGCTGCACCCAGCCGAAGTTGGCATTGCCTGTAGGCGGCGCGCCGTATTTCCAGCGGGCATCCTGCCGCAATTGGTCGCCGCTCCAATCGCTGTCGTTGAATGGCGGATTGGCCATTACAAAATCCGCTTTTAAATCTTTGTGGGCGTCGTTCAGAAAGCTGCCCTGGCTGTTCCAGGCTATATTGGCGTCTATACCGCGTATGGCAAGATTCATTTTGGCAAGGCGCCAGGTAGTCTGGTTGGATTCCTGGCCGTAAATGGAGATATCGCCTATCCTGCCGCCATGGGCTTCAACAAATTTCTCGCTCTGCACAAACATGCCGCCCGAACCGCAGCAGGGGTCAAAAACGCGCCCTTTATAGGGTTCAAGCATTTCGGTAAGGAGCTTCACTATGCATTTTGCGGTATAAAACTGACCGCCGCTCTTACCTTCTGCGTCGGCAAAACGGCCAAGGAAATATTCATAAACCCGTCCCAAAACATCTTTGTTGCGATTCTCTTTGTCGCCAAGGCCGATGGTCCCCACAAGGTCTATAAGCTGGCCCAGCTTCTGCTTATCAAGTGCGTCACGTGTGTAGTTTTTGGGCAACACGCCGGTAAGCGATGGGTTGCCTTTTTCTATTTCCTCCATGGCGGCGTCTATAAGCTTGCCTATTTCAGGCCGCTTGGCATTGGCCTGGAGGTAATCCCAGCGGGCTTTTTTGGGGACATAGAAGATGTTCTCGGCCCGGTATTCGTCGGCATCTTCCGGGTCGGCGTTTTTGTCGGCGGAAAGCTTTTTGTAAAGCTCAATAAAGGCGTCGGATATATACTTCAGGAAGATAAGCCCCAGAACCACATGCTTGTATTCAGCCGCGTCCATGGAACTGCGGAGCGTATCAGCACTTTTCCAGAGCTTTTCTTCAAAGCCCAGGTCGCCGTTGCCGGTTTTACCTTCTTTGGTTGCAGTCTTTGTTTTTACCATAAAATCCTTAAGATTTGCGGGAAAAATCCGCCTGACCTTGATTTATTCTATATTTTGCCGCCCGGATTTGCAATTTAAGGTTCTGACTCATGTAGGCGGATAGTAATCCGCCCGCTACAAAAGCCGCTTCAATTCATCTTCTTTCGCGGCGGCTGAAGCTTCCAATGCCTGTATCTTTTCGCTGACGTCCCTCACCTGCTGGAAATCATCGTGCGTCGCAGGGTCCGAAAGCCGCGCGGCCAGTTCTTCTATCTCCCGCCTGAGCGCGGCTATTTCACCGGTGAGCTTCGCGGCTATCCTCTCTTTCTGCTCCAGCGCTTTTTTCCGGCGGCGCTCCTCTTTCCAGGCCTGGGATTCCGCCCCTGCCGCTTTCCGCTGAGGTTCGGGCTTGCGCGGCGACGGGGCCGGAGTTTCCTCCGCTTCGGCGCTCAGCTGCTTCTGCCGGTAGCTGAAATAATCGTAATTGCCCGGATACATGGTAATCCTGCCTTCCTCTATATGCGCGATGTGGTCGGCCAGAGAGTTGATAAAGTAGAGGTCGTGGCTTATGAAACACATAGTGCCTTCAAACTCCTTCAAGGCCCCTATAAGCGCCTCCACGCTGGGAATGTCCAGGTGCGTGGTAGGCTCGTCCAGCAGCAGCACATTGGGCGGGTCCAGCAAAAATTTCACCAGGGTCAGGCGGCTTTTTTCCCCGCCGCTTAAGCACCCGCATTTCTTGAACACGTTGTCGCCGGGAAACAGGAAAGCGCCCAGCGCCGTCCTAACCATAAGCTCCGGGTTCATCCTGTCATTATCCATGGCTTCCTGCAGCACGGTCTTGCGTGGGTCCAGCGCGCCTTCCCTGTGCTGGGAAAAATAGCCGGTCTTTACGTTAAGCCCCAGTGCCCGCTCGCCGCTGTCGGCTGGAGTCACTCCGGCCAGGAGTTTGAGAAGCGTGGATTTTCCCGCGCCGTTATGCCCCACAAAAGCGATTCTTTGGTTCCTTTGCAGTTCAAAATTCAGGTTTTTATAGACCTTTATCGGTTCCCGGCCGGGTAAAGCGTAGCTTTTATTGACATTTTTAAGCTCAAGGGATCTTGCCCCGATGCGGTTGGGCTGGGGAAATCGTATTTTAATGGTCTTCGTCTCTATCGGCAGTTCTATCCGTTCAAGCTTTTCAAGGCGCTTTATCATGCTCTGCACCCGGGAGGCCGTAGAGTAGCGCACGCGGTTCCTGGCTATAAAATCCTCCATCTGCTCTATCTCTTCCCGCTGCTGTTTCCACGCGGACAGCAGGTTTTCTTTCTCGCTTTCCCGCTGGGCGAGGTAATGGGCGTAGTCGCCGTGGTAAACCTTCAGGGTTTTGTCCTGCACGGAAACTATTGCGCCGCAGACGGTGTCAATGAACGCCCTGTCGTGTGAGATGATGAATACCGCGCCTGGATAACACGCGAGGTAATCCTGGAGCCAGAAGAGCGAATCCAGGTCCAGGTGGTTGGTGGGCTCATCCAGCAGCAGCAGGTCCGGCTTCCTTATCAAAAGGCGCGCCATGGCCGAGCGCATGGCCCAGCCGCCGCTTAAGGTATTGACGATCCTGTTGAAATCGGCGACTTTAAAGCCCAGTCCCATAAGTATCGCTTTGGCCTCGGCTTCAAGGCGTAGGGGAAACCACGGAGTGGTGTCCGCCTGTGGGTAATCTCCGGAAAGGGTCCCGCTGTCGGAGGCGTCCAGCCCTTCCAGCGTTTCTTCAAGGACGGTGCGTTCCGAGACGGGCGCGTTCTCCTGGGGGAGGTAGCCCGCCACTACGCCTTTTTTGAACTGTATCTCGCCTTCGTCCGCCTCTTCTTCGCGGAGCATCATTTTAAAAAGCGTGGTCTTGCCGGAGCCGTTCGGGCCGACCAGCGCGAAGCGCTCCCCGTCGTTTATCTGCAGCGAGGCGTCCTCAAAAAGCGCCTGGCTGCCGAAAGATTTATAAATATTGCGTATCGTTATCATCTAACCGTTTCAGAACGGACCTGGGTTCGCTTATTTTCACAGCCTTGTTCAGGGATAAAAACGGAAACCGCGCACAGGGAAGTCCGGGACGCCGATTTGACCGCTTTACTATAGAGATTTTAGCATTTTGCCGCCCCGAAGGATTTTATTTTCGCGGGGAGAGACGATAGAGCAGTAACGACAGAAGCGTAAGGGCGGAGAGCAGGAGGCCGGCTATGAAGGAGGCGGGGAGGTAGCGGAATTCTATCGTGTGCGGGCCGGGCGAAAGAGGGCAGGACAGGAAAGTCCCTTCAAACTTTTCCGGGACGGCTTTTTTGCCGTCTATTTTCAGCTTCCAGCCGGGATACCAGGCCTGGGAAAAGACAAAGACCGCCGGCGCGCTGAGCTCCGCGCCCGCTTTAAGATAACCAGGGCGCGCATCTTCAATTGTTACCCCCCCGCCCGGAGGGACAAGGAAACAAAGGTCTTTGGCATTGTCATTTTTGATTGCGATGGACTCCGGCAGAAGTCTGCCGGCAGGATCCGCCTTCAGCATGAGGACCGCCCCGACCGAGGCATAATCCAGCAGTTCGGAGCCCGGCCCGGCGTATTTTATCCTGTCCGCATATAGCCTGGCCCGCTCGGAGGCCAGGACCTGGTAGCTTGAAACTTCTCCGAAACCGAAAGCCGTCCCAAACGAGGGATAGGCCGCCTCCCTGACCAGCAGGTAGTCCCCGGCGAATCCGGGCAAAAACCCTTTTTCCAGCTTATCTTTAAGCAAAGGAGAATGGAATATTCTGCGTTCAGCGGGGCAGTCTTTCAAAACAGCCGGCATCTCCGTGAAAAATCCGCTCCGGACCCATAGTTTATGCCTGAGCTGTGCGTAGGCCAGCAGCTCAAAAGCAGCTATGGCCGTCAGGACCCACCTCAGGTTCCGGCTGCTTAACCGGCTGAAACCCGCCCCGACCAGCAGAACGGCGGCCGGCGCGCCCAGCGCCAGCCAGTTGGCCGGATAGCGGAAAACCCTGAAGAAGGGGACCAGCTCGTAGCCCGGCAGGTATTTGCCGAGACAGAGGAGCAGCGAAACGGCGAACAGCGCAAGAAGATAAAAAAACCGCTTCCCCGCCTTTTTGAACAGGAGAATGCCCGCCGCCGCCAGAGGCGCAAAGCCGAAATAAAAATTGACTACCGCGGGGTCGCCTTCGCTTTCCGGCGAGAACGCGTACCAGAACGGGAACAGCAGTTTTTTCAGCAGTTCGCCGGGACTTATGGAATAGATGAACGCGCAATTGCTGTCCAGCAGCAGGCTCCTTGCCGATTGTCCGAGCATTTCAAGGAAAGGCAGAAGCTGTATGGCGATGAGGCCGAGGAAAATAAGAGAAGCCCTGCAGAGACGCCGCGCGCCGGCGGCCGGCTTCTCAAGGACAGGCAGCAGCGCTAAAAGCGCCGCGAAAGTTATCAGCGAAAACGGCGGATAGCCGGCGAACCACTGCATAGCCAGGCTTAAGGCGAGCAGCACGGTCCTGCCTGCGACAAGAAAGTAAACGGCGGCAAAAAGCCAGGCGAACGCTGAAAAATATATCGGGATGCTGGCCTTGGCTATCATCATGCCGTTGAAGGCGGCCAGCATCCCCGCCGCGACCGCCGACGCCCTGTCCTTAAAAAGCTTTTCCGCAAGCAGATAACCGGAACTGAAAGCCAGGAGCGTGTGCGCCAGGACCCAGAGCTTGAAAAAAGCGGAGTAGCCGGACAGAAAACTCAGCCAGGTCGGCGGATAAAGGATGGCGGTCTTCGGATCGGCCAAAAAAGGCTCGCCCAGGTTCCTTAAAGGGTTCCATAGCGGCAGAAGGCCGTTCCTGAGAAATTTTTTGCCGATGGCCCAGTCCGGATAAGACATCAGCAGGGTATTGCCGTCGGCCGGCAGCAGCCCGGAAAAATATACTTTTTTCCAGAAGAACAGGAAATAAGCGGCGAACGCTGCCGCCGCAAATAAAACGCCCCGGTGTTTTTTGACCAGCTCAAAAAAAGTTGTTTTGTTTTCCGTCACGAATCCCCGCTTTGCCGCGCGATTTCTGATATATTACAAAATTATTTGTATCCGGCTTTACAATTTGTATACTAAAAAATAGGAGCCTGACCCGGAAACTGCGGTTGATATTGATTAAAAATTTTTGCCGCAAAAATTTTTAATATACCCCGCCCGAAAGCCGCGGGGTAACCTTGGGGCAAAAATGTAGCGGCGGATGTAAATCCGCGAAATCGGGGCGATTTACATCGCCCGCTACAGGCCTATGGCAGTGCCGTCCGCCTAAGGCGGACGTATCAAGCGGCCATTTTATGGGAGCATCAAGCGTGTTATATAATTCCATCGTGACAATGACCGGGCTGAAAGACGCCATAAAAAAAATGCCGAAAGCGGAACTGCACAGGCATCTTGAGGGCTGCGTGCGCGTTCCCACCATAATAGACCTAGCCCGCAGGCACGGGCTGAAACTTCCCACTTTTGACGCGACAGAACTGGCGAAGTCAGCCAAACTCAGCGGCCCGATGGGCTCGTTGGCCGAAGTGCTCGGGATGTTCGAACTGGCGCAGTCGGCCTTCGTCTCTTATGAAGCGGTGGAAAGGATAACCTTCGAGGCTATGGAGGACGCCTTCGCCAAAGAGACCATCCGCCTGCTGGAACTGAGGTACAGCCCCGACTTCATGCTGAAAGGAAAAGGCCTGGACTGGCAGAAAGCGCTGGACGTGATGCTGGGCGCGATACGGGATTTCCAGAGGAACCGCCCTTTCTTCTGCGGCGTTATAGTTATCGCGTCCCGCTCCTACGGAATGGAGTCCGCGCTGAAGACCGTGGATTTCGCCGTGAAAAACAAGAGCAGGGTCATAGGCTTTGACTTCGCGGACGACGAGATAAACTATCCCTCCTCGCTTTACGCGGGGGCGGCTAAGAAACTCCACGGAGCCGGAATTGCGCTGACAGTACATTCCGGCGAGGAAGGCGAATACACCCAGGTGCTGGACACTATAACTTATCTGAACCCAAGGCGCATAGGCCACGGCGTGAAGTCCGTTGAGGATCCGTCGGGCAGGACCCTTGAATTGATAAAAGAGAAGAAAATAACCATTGAAACCAATCCCTGGAGCAATTATCTGACGCGGGCGGTGGAAAGGCTGGAGGACCACCCGCTGAAAAAATTCATAACGGCCGGTGTCAGCGTTTCCGTAAGCGCGGACGACCCCCAGATACTGGACACCGACCTGAATAAGGAATACCTGCTGGCCGTTGAAAAAATCGGGCTTTCAATGGACGACCTCGCCTACGCCAACAGATGCGCCCTGGCAGCCTCGTTTCTCCCCCCCGAAATAAAACAGGAAGCGGCAAAAGCGTTCCGGGCCAAAATGTAGGGATTCCCCGGTAAAAAATGTTTGCCTTCAGCCTTCAGCCTTAATTATTTTCTGCAGAAACCGGAGGGCCTTGCCTATCGTATAGTTGTCTTGCCCCGGCGGCAGCAGCGCAAGCAGGTCCCGGACCGGCTGAAGGTCTTCTCCAAGCGTGACGATGGCCGGCTCCATATAGCCGTCCGCGCGGATCTGGGCAAACCCGGCGGAGGCAAGCAGGCCGTTGCACAGGCACGCGCGGCCCGCGGTGTTCTGCTCCCTGCCGCCTTTTGCGATAAAACTGTCCACCGGCTCGGCCGGACAACGGTAACCCAGCTTACCCTCCGCGGTGAGATAGTTGGCCTGCAGCATGGAGATGTCGCATATACGCTTACGGCGCTGATAGACCGCCTTATCCGCGAGCGTTCCGGGAAGCTGGGCTACTTTAAACGGAAAGCCGGTCGGCGACACCATGGTATCCGTAACTTTCAGCTCTCCGCCGGAGATCATCCGCAGCGCCTGCGCCCTCACCTCCGGTTTCATGCCGGATTGCGCCGAAAGCGCCGCGAGCGTGCCGAACTGTATGCCCACGGCTCCGCAGGCCAGGGCCTGGCGCAGGCGCTGCGGACTGGCATATGACCCGGCCAGCCAGAACGGCAGTCCCAGAGCGGCGATGGCACCGATGTCGGCCTGGTCATGTTCAGTGTACACCAGGATCGGCTGCCTCTGGTCGTCGAACCGGACTTTGGACGGAGGGGCATTATGCCCTCCTGCCGACGGGCCTTCCACCACAAAGCCGTACGGCCGGGTTTCCGGATCGGCTGCCAGCGCCTGCGCCAGGCCGAAGGATGAAACGATGGCCAGGAATTTCGGCTGGGGCAGCGCGGCAGAGCGGTCGCCGACAAAAGCGCGCGGACGGGCCAGGATTAAGAACTCGCCGCTATCCGAGCGGGTTCCGTAGACTTTCAGCGGCATGGACGCCGGCTCGTGACGGGACAACAGGCGGAGCATCCCGGGAATATGCGACGGATTGCCGGCCCCCATCACCACGTAATCCACGCCCGCCAGGATGGCGCCGTAGAGCGCGCATGGCATCGGCCGCTCTATCTTGCGTAAAAAATTGATGCCGACAAAGCCGCCGTGGCCTTCCTTGGCCAGCCAAACCTCCGCGAAGTTGGCCGCGATGGAGAGTATCTGCAGTTCGCGCGCCGGCTCCCAGAACGAGTCCGGGGCGCGGCCGTACCCTTCGACGCGGCTCAGTTTCCATACGGGCACCGGTTTATACGGTTTGCCGGCCTCCTTGCCGCCTTTAATGTAGTAATTGTCAAATAGCCGGTTAACGGGTTCGGCAAGGGCCGGCTGGCGCCGGGCCAGTTCGTCGAACGCCCTCCTGACGTGGCCGCCGGGGTCGCCGTTCTGTAAAGTGCGCGGATAGACGAGCTCAAGCCCGGTGCCGGACACAACTCCCAGAGCGCCCATCATGGAAACTATCCTGGCCAGGCTCCAGCAGGAAATGCGGACTCCCATCCCGCCGGAGATCAGCGTCGGATCAGGCCGGCTGTTCATGGCTTTCTCTTTTATATCCACCGCGTCTCCCTGACGACCCCGGCAAACCTGTTTGGCTGTATTATATATTCTACCAATCTCACGCGATAAAAAAAAGCCGCGGCCGCCGGGTACAAAGAAACCTATGGATATAATAAAATGTTGAAGCAACATTTTATCCTACCCGGCACGGGGTTTTTACATCCCCGTGCCGGAGATGAGGGAGAAATTTCTTTCTCCCTCAAACTCCCTCTTGCCCTAAGGGTTCCCCGCCCTGAAGGGCGGGGTATATTAAAAATTTTTGCGGCAAAAATTTTTAATACAATAGAAAGAGAGTATGACAACGACCGACAAAAACGCCGGCAACGGCAAACTCGCCTTCTTCAGTTTCACGCTTTTCCTCTCCGCGGCGCTGATGTTCGCTTTACAGCCGATGATCGGGAAAATGCTGCTGCCGCTCGCCGGCGGAACGCCTTCGGGGTGGATCGTCGCGATGGCTTTTTTCCAGGTCATGCTGCTGGCCGGATATTTCCTGGCCCATGTCCTGTCGCACTTTGAGCCGCGCATGCAGGGCCTGCTGTATTTACTATGCCTCGGCGCCGGCTGTTTTTTTCTTCCCGTCGTCCTGAACGCTCCTGCAGCCCGCCCAACCCCGGCGGCGTTTGATGTTTTTTTATTACTGACGGCCGCGGCGGCGGCGCCTTTTATCGCGCTCTCTGCGACGGCCGCGACCCTTCAAAGACTGTTCACCACGACAGGCCACGCCTTGAGCCGGGACCCCTATTTCCTTTACGGGGCAAGCAACCTCGGCAGTTTTGCCGGCTTGCTGCTGTATCCCTTTGTTATAGAACCGGGCTTGACGCTGACGACGCAGTCGCAGGGCTGGCTTGCGGGCTATATTCTGCTGATCGGCTCGGCGGCCCTGTGCCTGCTGCTGTCGGGAAAAAAAACGCCCCAAAAAGCGGCCCTGGAGCCTCCCGCGCCCCTGGAGCGGGGAAAACGCCTTGAATGGATCTGCCTCGCCTTAATCCCCTCCAGCCTGCTTCTCGGCGTCACGGCCCATATTACAACGGATGTTTTTTCAACGCCTCTGCTGTGGATGCTGCCGCTCGGTATTTATCTGCTGACCTTTGTAATCGCGTTCGGCAAAAGGCCCCTCGTCCGTTATGACCGGCTCCTGAAAATACAGCCCGCGGCCGTTGCCGTTGTCCTTGTTTTGACGCTTTTGATGAAAAACTCCATAGCCGGGTCCTGGTACGCTCTGGGCGCGCATCTCGCCGCCTTCGGGATCGTCGCTCTTATGTGCCATATGCGGCTGGCGCGCGCGCGCCCGCCGGCTGAGCCGCGGCGGCTGACCGGCTTTTACCTGATGATCGCGCTCGGCGGCGCGCTTGGCGGCGTCCTGAACGCCTTTATCGCGCCGCTCCTCTTTAACAGCCTGGCGGAATATCCGCTGATGCTGGTCGCATCCAATCTTTTGAATGACGACATTAAGTCAAAACTCTCCCGCCGCTATCTGCCGGCTTTAATTACGGCCTACGCCCTGCTCGGCCTCCTTGCCCTCCTGCACGCGCGGAAGATGCCGGCGGAGCCTTTCAACAGCGTTTTTCTGATAGCCATATTCGCCCTTCTCACGCTCCATCCAAAAGCGTCCCTGGCGGGAGGCGCGGCTGTTTTTCTTGCCGTATTCTTCAACGCCCGGCAGCACCCCGCCGTTCTGACCGCGCGCAACCTTTACGGAGTCATCAAAGTTGTCGACAGACAGGAGTCTTTCAACCCCAAAACAAAGATAAATGTCCGCTATATGCTGCATGGCACTACCATCCATGGAAGCCAGCTGCTGGACAAGGCGTACGAGACAACCCCGACGACCTATTATACCCGTGAAGGCCCGCTGAATGAGGTTATTTCCCTTATAAAACCGAAAACCATCGCCGCCGTCGGCCTTGGACCGGGCACGATCAACTGTTTTGCGACGCCCGGACGGGAGGTCGTTTTCTTTGAGCTTGATCCCGCCGTAGTCAAAATCGCGAAGGAGCAATTTACCTATCTGTTAAAATGCGGCCCCGGAACGCCCCGTATCGTCGTCGGCGACGCGCGGCTGGAACTGCAAAGGGAAGCCGGGAAATTCGACCTGCTCGTTCTGGACGCCTTTTCTTCGGATACGGTTCCGACGCATTTGCTGACCAGGGAAGCGGTTGAACTCTACCTGCGGCGACTGGCACCGGGCGGCGTCATTTTATTCCATATTTCCAACAGGCACTTCCGCCTGGAAGGCCCTCTCGCCGCCATAGGCGAAACGCTGGGGCTGGAGAATTTAGCCGTAACGCGCCTGAATCCCCCCCAGCCCTATGCCAGACCGAGCAGATGGCTGGCGCTGAAGCGTCAGAGCGCCGGCCTGCGGCCCCTGGCCGCCGCCGGCTGGACACGGGTGAAGCCGCCGGAAAAGATCAGGCTCTGGACGGATGATTATATCAACCTTCTGAGCGCGTTGAGTTTTTAGCCCGAAAATCGGCCGCCAATTTTCGGGAAAAATCGGGAAAGAGCTGCTACTGAAATTTTATCAGGTTCCTGTATTTTTTGCGGTCAGCCGCCGCCTTTTCGTATTCGCCCTTCTTATCGTAGGCAAGTCCGCGGTTATTATACGCCTTGGCATGCTTCGGGTTGATTGCTATCGCTCTGGAGAAATCTTCAATCGCCTTGTCATATTCGCCCTTCCTGCTATAGGCGATTCCGCGGCCGCTATAGGCCCCGGCATCCTCCGGGTCAATTGCTATCGCCTTGGAAAAATCCCCGATCGCCTTGTCATGCTCGCCTTTTTCGCCGTAGATATTTCCGCGGTTGCTGTATCCGTCGGCAAGGTTTGGATTGATTGCCAGCGCATTGGAAAAATCCTCAATCGCCAGATTCCACTCGCCCTTATTGCCATAGGCGGCTCCGCGGTAATAATATGACCCGGCATGCTTTGAATCGAGCGTTATCGCTTTGGAATAATCTTCAATTGCCCTGTCATATTCGCTCTTCTTGAGATAGATATTTCCGCGGTTATAATAGGTTCCGGCGCTCCTCGGGTCGAGCTCAATCATCCGGGAATAATCTTCAATTGCCCTGTCATATTTGCCCCTGGCCAGGTAGGCGGTTCCCCGGCTGGAATACGCCTCAGAATTCTTCGGGTCAATCTCTATCGCTTTGGAATAATCTTTAATCGCCGTCTCGGAGTCGCCTCTCAGAGCATGAACGCCTCCGCGCTGGGAATAGCCCTTGGCGTCCTTCGGGTTAATTTCTATCGCCCTGGAACAATCTTCAATCGCCCTGGAGAACTTGCCGTTTAAAGCATAGGCGGCTCCGCGCTGGGAATACGCCTTAGCGTCCTTCGGGTCAAGTTTTATCATCTGGGAATAATCTTTAATCGCCTTATCATACTCGCCTTTGGCAAAGTAGGCCTGTCCCCGGCTGGAATACGCGTCGGCGCATTCCGGGTCGATTGCCATTGCCCTGGAAGAATCTTTAACGGCCGTGTCATACTCGCCCCTGGCATAGTAGGCATGCCCGCGGCTGGAATATGCCAAAGCGTTTTTCGGGTCAATTTCTATCGCCCTGGAATAATCTTCAATTGCCATGTCATATTCCCCCTCCTTATTATAGGCGCTTGCGCGCATGAAATAGCCCATGATGCTGCTCGGGTTGATTGCTATCGCTTTGGAGGAATCCTGGATCGCCTTGTCATACTCGCCCCTGGCGACATAGGCGGCCCCGCGGTTGGAATACGGCGCGGCAAGCTTCGGGGCGATCGTTATCGCTTTGGAAAAATCCCCGATCGCTTTGTCCTGCCCGCCCAGCCCGCGATAAACATTTCCCCTGCTGAAATAAGCTTTCAAATGGGCCGGATCAATGTTAATCGCTATGTCGAAGCTGGCTATGGCGTTCTCATATTCCCTCAGATCGGCGTACATTACGCCCTTCTCGTAAAATGCCTGGGCGTCTTTCGGGTTTTTTTCAATTGCCTTATTTTGCTCCTCAAGCATTTTCCTGTACTCCCCCAGCCAGTCTTTTTCTATCCGGCCCAGGGCGGCGTTGATGATCCCCCCGGACTCCACTCCTACCAGGAGGGCGTTTAATTCCAGCCGCTTATCGGGGAGTTCGGCCAGGGTTCCCGTCACTATCCAGTCGACGCCGAACACTCTGCCTGTTTTTCTGGCGGAATTGAGATCCAGGGCGCCGGAGTACTGAGACTTCAATTCCGTAAGCACTTTTTCCACTTCTTTGGGTCCAATAACTTTGTTTTTTTTGATTTTACCCAGTTCGGCCGCAAAACGCTCCGCCACAAAGCTTCCATCCCTGGAATCGCGGCCGTCGTAATAGGAAAACCCGGTCACGGCCATCGCCTTACCCGCGTCTTCACAGTTTTTAAGCAGCTCCTCGGCGATCGTCCGGTAAGCGTCGTTTTTTTTCGCCTGCGCGGAGAGCGGGGAAAAAAGCACGGCAAGTATAATTATTCTGGTCATTAAAATCGGCTCCTGCAGATGGGGATTTGAACCATCCCGGCACATTGATTCTTTTTATTTTCTCCGGTGTTTATACTTTGCTGGTTTTCCAGATTCCTCAAGCAGGGAATTTACTTCTTCTTAAGGTAATCGGCTAAACTTTTTAAGATAGTTGGCTCTTTTTTGCAATCTAATAAGCGCTTCTATCTTTTCTTCAAACGGCAACCTTGCAAGTTCTTTGCGACATTCTTCTTTTGCCTTAAATATTTTTGCGCGGTATTTCTCGACTCCTTGTTTGTTCTTAGCAACTACATTGGTCATAGTATTTATCCATAAAGTCTTTAAGTTTTTTTCCTAAACCGTATCTCGCTAAAACCTCCCGTAAGAGACCTTTATCTATTTTTGCTTCATCAAATAGTTTTATTAACTTTGCTATATCCTTTCGCCTGTAAATCTGCAAAAATATTGCGATTAAATATTCGGCCCGTAAAATTTTTAATTCTATTCCTTTATAACTTACAATGACGGCTCTTTTAACTGCCTCTTTTTCCAATTCTGTGGCAGCAGGAATGAATTGAATTGGCGTTTTTCTTATTAGAATATACTCTTTCCATACCTTATATTTTTTCTTCCCCACTAACCAATCATAAAATGGCGTCAATATGATTATTTTTTCTTTTTCCGGCGGCACAAAAAAAATATCTATATCCTGGGTATCAAAAGGTTCGGTGTAATATATTGTTGCCACTGCCCCGCCTATTGCATAATCCTCAAGTATCCCCTTCTTATGCATCTGATATATAACTTTGAACGCTTTTTCCACGTTTTACTCCTTACTTAATTCGTCTCGCAATGATTTTTGGGGTGTTATATAGGTCGTATTCCACGCGCTTGAATTAATCTCACTCATCCGATGTTGCCTCTCCGGGACTAGGATTCGAACCTAGACAAAACGGTTCAGAGCCGTTTGTGCTACCGTTACACCATCCCGGAATATTGGTTTATTATATATTTTTCGCGCCGCCGGAACAAAAGTCCGGCAAGTTTAGTAGAATATATTGACGAAACTTCGGGGCATGGTGAAATGGTTCTCACGCGTGCTTTGGGAGCATGAATTCCAGGTTCAATTCCTGGTGCCCCGACCATAATCATGACGGCTTGCACTCGAACTTGATATTGGTGGTCTTCTTTTTTATCTTATCTATCCGTTCCTGCAGATCTTCCGCCGCCGGCGTGTCCGGGAAGGTTTCCAGAAAGACCTGAAGCTCTCTGAGCGCCTCGCGTTCGCCGGCACAGACGCAGACCGTCTGTTTTAAAATATCTTCCAGCTTCTGCAGCGCTTCCTCGGCGGCGTCGGCGTAATTTTCGGGATATTTTTCGTTAAAGGCGCGCCAGCGGCCGTAAAATTTCACGAATACGCCGGAGCCCAGTGTGTCGCAGCCGCTATAGTCCGTATGAGAGGCGGTGTATATATCCCAGTTGCCTGCAGGCTGCTCGTCCCCGAGTAGGGCGAAAAATTCAAGATCCGCCTTTTTCCCTTTTTTAGCCGCGAGAGCGAGGAAAAACCCGGGTTTTATCCAGGCGCCGGGAGCTTCCGCGCTCCCGATATCGATCCCTTTAAATCTGAGCGCCGCGCTTTGAAGCTCTTTCTCATCCATATCTCTCGCGCTTTCGGATAATTCGTCGCAGAGTTCCTGGGCTCTCAGGTAAAGCGGTCCCAGCGATCTTTTTTTCTTCGCGGTCTCCACTTTTTTGAGTTCAAGCAGATAGCCGTGCGCCGTGAATATTTCACCCGCGGCGTTAAACGGAATGAGCAGTAAAAAAAGAAAAATAATTTTCACAGTCCTTATCCCCCTTCGGGCGGTAAACCCCGGCGGCTCCTGGGAGCCTGGACCGGGATTCAAACCATAAACTATTCTCCCATAAACCACGCGGGGCTTATGGTCATTCAACCCGACGCGGTTTACTGAGCTACGCGTAAGCAATTTAGCGTTGGCTGAGCCGGTTTTGGAGCGAAACAAGGAACGCGGAGCGCGGCGTAGCAGCGCTACGCAAGCGAACGCGTGACGCAGTTGCAGCCCAAAACCGGCCAGCCCCCGCACCGGTTCAGGTCAAAACCCGGCTGATACCAGCACGCCCTGGTAGCCGGGGCGATAAACCGGAAAGATATGGGCGGTCTTGGGGCCGCGGCTGCGCGACAGGGAAGCCGCGGCGCGCCCCGCGGCGATCCCCAGAAGGGCGCCGGCGAACACATCGGAAGCCCAGTGTTTGTCCGCGTATATCCGCTGCAGCGCCGACGCCGAGGCCGCCCCGTAAGCCGCAAAATCCACCCAGGGATTCTCATACCGGCCGGCGAATACCGAAGCCAGGGAGAAAGCGCTGACGGTATGCCCCGAAGGGAAAGAAGTCCCGGAAGACTTAAACGAAAAAGGCTTAAAGGTCCTTTTGCCGTTTCCGGCATAAGGCCTGGACCGGCCCGCCGTATGCTTAACAACCGTACCTACGGCGTTGGCCGCGAGAAAAGATTCAACCGCCAGAAGGGAGGTGTCTTTCAGTTTTTCATCCTTAAAGACGCAGCCCGCGCCCGCAAGCGCGCCTGCGAGGGCCAGGCCGTAGCCGCCGTTGCCCGGCTTTTCGGCGTACTTCCCGATACTGTCAAGGGACGCCGTTTTGTTCTTTGAAGCGAGGTGCCGCGCCTGCCCGTCAAAAGAGTATATGAGCGCCCCGGCGCCTATCCCGCCCAGGACGGCATAAACGGAAGAGCGCGCCAGCCTTGCCGGCGAAACGGCCAGATACCCCGCGTCGTTCAGCGCATTTTTAATTATATTCTCCCCGCCGAGACAGGGCGAAGCAGACAGAAGATACAAGACAAAAAACCGCGTCGGCAGGCGGAACATGATACGATATTATACCTACTTTAAGGGCTCGCAAGCGTGCGCGCGCGCCGCGCGCGCAAAAAACCCGGCCCCTGTTACAGGGGCCGGGTAAAACCTCAGTTATGAAATTTTAACAGCGCGGGATTACCAGCGATTGCCGCCGCCGTGGCCGCCGCGTCCGCCGCCTCTGCCGCCGCCAAAGCCGCCGCCCTTGCGATCTTCCATGGGCCTGGCTTCGTTAACGGTAAGCTTTCTGCCTTCCATGTCGGAACCGTTGAGTTTTTCAATGGCCGCCACAGCTTCCGCATCATTGGTCATTTCCACGAAGCCGAAGCCCCGGGACTGGCCGCTGAACTTGTCAGTTATGACTTTAGCGCTGGCAACCGCGCCGTGAGTGCTGAAAAGCGCGCTCAGCTGCTCGTCGTTAACTGAGAAAGGCAACCCGCCTACATATATTCTCTTGCTCATGTTATTCTATCCTCCTAGTATTTCAAACAAACCTTAAAACCCACTCGCTCTGCGTTTCCTGGCCTACTAGTTCGGATAGCGCACACTCGAATTTGATTTTATAGGAATGCTGTTAAGAATATTAGAGCATATTTTGGGTAAAATAGCCACAAAAACTTCACCAGCACGGCGCCTATCGGGATGCCGCCTTCTTCAAGGCCCTTGCGGGCTTCCTTCACGGCCTCTTTCATGAACCTTAAATGCGTTTTTTTCATGTTTATCTTCTCCCGTCGTAAAGCATCTTCAGCAGTTTCGGATTGCGGAAAAAACTGGACGGCCGGCGCAGACAGCCGAGCATTGTGGCCAGTATTTCTTTCCCGGTATAGAGCTTCAGCTTGCGGCCCGAGCTCAGATGCGGTCCCTTAAGGGTGGCGAAATCCAGGCCGCGGCCGCGCCCCCATTTTTTAAGCTCCCGGCTCAAAAAAAGCTCCTCCCCCGCGTAAAGGTCTTTGCCGAAGCCTCCTATCCCGGCGAAAGCGTCGGCGCGGCAGAACACAAAAGAACCGGCCGCGACTTTAAATACGCGGAAAAAGACGTTCCAGAAATTCACCAGCGCCCTGGCGGCCAGGTTCGGGATATAGTCCAGGTCTATCTCCGCCCCGCCCCCGCAGTATTTTCCGCTCTCAATGGCCGCGAGCAGTTGTTTTAAAGTTCCGGTCTGGAGCGTTGAATCCGCGTCCATGAACAAAAGCCAGTCCCCGGAGGCCGCGGCCGCGCCGGCGTTGCGGGCCCGGCCTATCTGGTTTACCGGCTCAAAAACGACTTTCGCGCCCGACGAAGCGGCGATGCGCGCGGTGGAGTCGGTGGAATTGTTGTCGCAGACGAGGACCTCGCGCGCCGGACTGCACGCCCCCAGGGAGCGGAACGCCGCGGCAACGCTTTCAAGGCAGGCGCCGAGAAGTTTTTCCTCATTATAGGCCGGGATGACGATGGAAAGCTTCCTCATACGCAATATTCTATGATATATTTCCGGTGAAGGGCGTTTTTTTGATACTATAAAACAAACCGGACTAACGCTTTTGTGAAAAGTTCCATAATTGTTCTTCATCTTAACGCTTATGACAACCCGGATAAACGCGCAGGAAAAACCGGCAGCCCCCATGCGTTCATACACGCTGGTCCACTTTCTGCCGGGCGATTTCCAGGACGCGGAAACGGAAAACCTCCAAGCCGCGGACCTTTCCGAAGGCGTATTTAAAACCGTCGGCCAAAGTTCGCCGGTATCGGCGGTCCTGACCTCGGCCCCGCTGAAGGCCCTGTTCCCTTTCAACCAGTTACTGCTCACCGCCAACGCCGCGCTGGGTCCCGGCGACGAGCTGGCCTGCCAGGCGCAGGTGCAGATCGATGCGGGCTGGAGCCCCTGGTTTGATTTCGGGTCTTTCAATCCGGCCGGCGGCGCGGCCAGCGTCAGGGACCAGGAAAACCCTTTCGGCAGGATGGGAATTGACACGATCATGCTTAAATCCAGGGCGCAGCGCCTGAGGTACAGGATAAAGCTGTTGGTCCGGGCCGGCTCCGCTCCGCGCGCCTTGAGGCTCGTCTCAGCGGTTTATACCGACACTTCGCTCCCGTATGACGAAGCGGCCGCCGTAAAAAAAACCGCCGGGTTCAAAGCCCTGAAGCTGGCCGTCCCGCAATACTCGCAGATGCTGGAGCAGGTCAACTATTCCAGGGATATCTGCAGCCCGACGGCGCTGGCGATGGCGCTGAATTATTTCGGCCTTAAATCCTCCCCGCTCGGGACCGCGGCCCTCGTACTGGACAACACGGAGGCCATCTACGGCAACTGGTCTTTCAACACGCGCTGCGCCGGCGCAAAGGGGCTTTACGCCTGGCTTACAAGGTTAAACTCCATGGACGAGGCGCAGAGACACCTTTGCGCCGGCATACTGCTTATAGCCAGCCTGACTTTCGGGCCCGACGAGCTTAAAAACTCCCCGCTTAAAAGAACCGCCGGCCACCTTATGGTAATAAAAGGTTTCAACGCCGGGGGAAATGTCATAGTGAACGACCCCGCCGCGCCGGACCAAAAAACCGTGGAGCGGGTCTATGACCGCAAAGAATTCGCCCGGGCCTGGTTTAAGAACAAATACGGCACCGCTTACGCCGTAACGCCCGCCATAAAAGATTTCCTTACGGTAAGGCCCCCGTTCGCCGAAATGTTTTCCAGGCCGGTCAATTTTGAGAAGGACGACAGGGAGAAGCTCATAGAGACGCAGGTGCTGCCCGGCGAGCGCATCAGGCTTATTGAGGCCGGCGGCGGCTGGCTTAAGATAGAAGCCCTTGAGCAGCCGCATAAAAAAAGCCCGGACGCGAAGGCTTTCACCCCCTACCCGGGCTGGATAGAGGCCAAAAACGCGGTATTTTCCCTCCCCGATGAGCCCGGTGCCGTCGTTAAAGAAAAAAAAGCGGGCCTTGAAGAGGCCGCCGCCGGCGAACTGTCCATGGGCGTAAAAATAAAGCTGCTCGGCAGGGAAAAGGACTCCGGGCTGAGGGCGCTGCTTCCCGGCGGGGAAAGCGGCGTCGTAAGCGAAAAAGACGTCAATTACCTGCCCGTAAAACCGGCCGGAGACGGCCTGCGCAAAAAAATACTGGAAACGGCCCGCAAATTCCTGGGCGACAAATATTACTGGGGCGGGCGCTCGGGCTTCGGCATTGACTGCTCGGGCCTGGCCGGCCTGGTCTACAGGGCCTGGGGCCTCAACCTGCCCCGCAACGCCTCCGACCAGTTCGCCGCGTCAAAATCCGCCGCGCGCGAAAGCCTCAAACCGGCGGACCTGGTATTTTCCTCGGAAGCGGACAACCCGGAGAACATAAGCCATGTCATGCTTTACTCAGGCGAGGGAAAGATTATTGAAGCCACGCGCGACACCGATTCGGTCAGGGAAGTAAGTTTTAAGGAAAAATTCGGCCTGGAGCTGAACAAGGTGAAGAACGGCCAGATCATAAACGGAAAAAAGATATATTTCCGCAGGATAATACGGTAGCCGCAGGCTAATAAGTTAGGCCCACCAATGGCGTGCAACTTTGTAGCGGCGGGATTGCTATCCCGCTATCGCATAGCAATGCGGCCGCTACAGCAAACTTTGAAATTCCTGGGCGTCAAATTGCCGGTTCCTTGCCGATATGATTGAAAAAGAAAGAATAAGAACGATACTGAAAACGCTGAAAACTTCCTATCCCGGCGCGAGAACCGCGCTGGACCACGGCGACCCGTTCGAGCTGCTGGTGGCCACTATTCTCTCCGCCCAGTGCACCGACAAGCGGGTCAACATGATAACCCCGGGGCTGTTCAAAAAATACCCGGACCCGGCCGCTTTCGCCGCCGCGGACTTAAGCGCGCTTGAGCGGGACATACATTCTACCGGCTTTTACAGGAACAAGGCCCTGTCCATAAAGGAATCGTCAAAAGCCGTTATGGAGCGCTTCGGCGGCAAGGTGCCGGCCGACATGGAGAGCCTGCTGACACTTCGCGGCGTGGCCAGAAAGACCGCCAACGTCGTGCTGGGCTCAGGTCTCGCCATAGCCGCCGGCGTGGTAGTGGAC